>NZ_CP081002.1:802500-1102500 GCF_029590555.1 Sphingobium sp. V4
GCAGACATGAGTAGCGATTAACAGTGTGAGATGCACTGTCGCCGAAATTCCAAGGGTTCCTGCTTAAAGCTAATCTGAGCAGGGTAAGCCGGCCCCTAAGACGAGCCCGAAGGGGGTAGTCGATGGGAACCACGTTAATATTCGTGGGCCTGGTGGTGTGTGACGGATGGCGTAACTTGTTCGGCCTTATTGGATTGGTCCGGGCAGGGAAGTTGTCCCAGGAAATAGCCCCACCGTATAGACCGTACCCTAAACCGACACAGGTGGAATGGTAGAGTATACCAAGGCGTTTGAGAGAAGTATCCTGAAGGAACTCGGCAAATTGCCTCCGTACCTTCGGAAGAAGGAGGCCCCATCTTAAGGCAACTTTTGATGGGGGGCACAGGCCAGGGGGTAGCGACTGTTTAGCAAAAACACAGGGCTCTGCTAAGTCGGCTTCAAGACGACGTATAGGGCCTGACGCCTGCCCGGTGCCTGAAGGTTAAGAGGAGGAGTGCAAGCTCTGAATTGAAGCCCAGGTAAACGGCGGCCGTAACTATAACGGTCCTAAGGTAGCGAAATTCCTTGTCGGGTAAGTTCCGACCTGCACGAATGGCGTAACGACTTCCCCACTGTCTCCAGGATATGCTCAGCGAAATTGAATTCTCCGTGAAGATGCGGAGTACCCGCGGTTAGACGGAAAGACCCCGTGCACCTTTACTGCAGCTTCAGAGTGGCATTAGGAAAGAACTGTGTAGCATAGGTGGGAGGCTTTGAAGCGATGACGCCAGTTGTCGTGGAGCCATAGGTGAAATACCACCCTGTTGTTTTCTGATGTCTAACCTCGCACCGTTATCCGGTGCAGGGACCCTCTGTGGCGGGTAGTTTGACTGGGGCGGTCGCCTCCTAAAGAGTAACGGAGGCGCGCGATGGTGGGCTCAGGACGGTTGGAAACCGTCTGTTAGAGTGCAATGGCATAAGCCCGCCTGACTGCGAGACTGACAAGTCGAGCAGAGACGAAAGTCGGTCATAGTGATCCGGTGGTCCCTCGTGGAAGGGCCATCGCTCAACGGATAAAAGGTACGCCGGGGATAACAGGCTGATGATTCCCAAGAGCTCATATCGACGGAATCGTTTGGCACCTCGATGTCGGCTCATCACATCCTGGGGCTGGAGCAGGTCCCAAGGGTTTGGCTGTTCGCCAATTAAAGTGGTACGTGAGCTGGGTTCAGAACGTCGCGAGACAGTTTGGTCCCTATCTGCCGTGGGCGTCGAAATTTGAGAGGAGTTGACCCTAGTACGAGAGGACCGGGTTGAACATACCTCTGGTGTACCAGTCGTCCTGCCAAGGGCGCAGCTGGGTAGCTATGTATGGACGGGATAACCGCTGAAAGCATCTAAGCGGGAAGCCTCCCTCAAGATAAGATTTCATCGAGCCGTCGTAGACCACGACGTTGATAGGTCGGATGTGGAAGTGCGGTAACGCATGGAGCTAACCGATCCTAATTGCTCTGTTCGCGCTTAAACGGTTCAGAAATGAACCGCAGAGTCCCACCATCAACGACAGCCTTGAAAAACCTGTCGAAACATGGCGGTCGTTAAGCCAGCCAGGATATCTCAACACACCCCGCACGGGCATCGATTATACCCAACAAAGCGCCAGCTCCATTGCTTGGTGACCATAGCGTCAGTGACCCACCCGATCCCATCCCGAACTCGGCCGTGAAACCTGACTGCGCCGATGGTACTGTGGCTCAAGCCCCGGAAGAGTAGGGCGTCGCCAGGCATTGAAGCTCGCGCTTTGTTCAAAACCCATTCACATCCCAAAAAGGGCGGCCCGTAAAACAGGCCGCCCCTTTTTGCTGCAAAAAACTGCCTCCTCAGGCAGAACAACGTCGCGGGGTGGAGCAGCCCGGTAGCTCGTCAGGCTCATAACCTGAAGGTCGCAGGTTCAAATCCTGCCCCCGCAACCAATATTCCCAATAACCTAGCTGGATAATGCTCGCACCGCCAAAAAGGCGTGTCCGCAGCAGGTCCGCAATCGCAGTGAGGTAACTCGCCTGCCCGGCCCTTCTCAGCCTCTTCATGCCCTCCTCATCCACAGCCACCTAGACCGAGTGGCCGCTGACTGGTTGTGGCCGGTAGGCGACTGTCCTCTGTGGATGGCTCCCGCGTTGCAAGTGTAAAGTGATGATCTGGCGTTCCGTCGGGTGCAGTCGTCTGTCCGGCCTGTTGATGCAGTCGGTTTAGACTGCTGGCCCTGATGGGGTCCACGAACAAGGTCCGATCGGGTTTGCAGGCTATTACGCCTATGACAGTCCTTGGGTTGTCCTTGTTCCCGGTCCGACCGGTATTGCCATCACATCCTTTGCGCTCACAACCTCGTGAAGCTGATCTCCTCAGCTAACTCTTGATCTATGCTGCCGTCAGCATAGGCGCATGCCCTCGTTCGAAGACGCCGCCGCGCGCCATGACTGCCCATGCGATCCGCGCCATCTTGTTGGCGATGGCGACCGAGGCGACGCGTGCAGGCTTTCTGGCAAGCAGGGCAACAAAGCGCGGATCGACCGTGCTGGGTTTCTGCTTGGCGTATCGGACCAGCGCGGTTGCACCGACGATCAGAAGCTGCCGCAGATATCTGTCGCCCATCTTGGTGATGCGCCCCAAGCGTTCCTTGCCGCCGCTCGAACTCTGCCGCGGGGTCAGCCCCAGCCAAGCGGCGAACTGGCGTCCCGAAGCGAACTGCGTGGGATCGGTGACCGATGCCGCGAGCGCCGTCGCGCCGATCGGCCCGATACCAGGGATCGTCGCCAGGCGCCGGGCCCTGTCGTCGCTCCGCTGCAGAGCGGCGAGACGCAGGTCGAGCTTGCGCAACTGGGCGTGAAGCTGGAGCAGTTGCCCTGCCAGCACTGCGACGACGTTCGACGCTTCGGCCGGTAAATCGAGTTCAGTCTCCTCGCCGACGATCTCTCGCGCCATCTGCAGCGCCTTCACAATCCCGACGGGGATGGCGATCCCCAGCTCGGCAAGCACGCTGCGCATCATGTTGACCAGCTGCGTGCGCTGCTTGATCAACAGGCTGCGCACGCGATGCAGCGACAACGCCGCTTGCTGCTCGCGCGACTTGATGGGCACGAACCGCATCGTCTGACGTGTGACCGCTTCGCAGATCGCCTCGGCGTCGGCGGCATCATTCTTGCCGCGCTTCACATAGGGCTTCACATAAGCCGCCGGCATCAGCCGAACCTCATGACCCAGCTTGGTCAGTTCGCGCGCCCAGTGATGCGACGTCCCGCAAGCTTCGGCGCCTACCAGGCACGGCGGCAACTTCTCGAAGAACGGCAGCATCTGCGATCGCCGCAGCGCCTTGCGTATTACGACCTCTCCGGTCGTGCTAATACCGTGAACCTGAAAAACGTTCTTGGCCAAATCCAGGCCGATCGTGCTAATCTCCATGGCGGGTGGCTCCTGGCTCGGGTTTGCATGACAGCAACCCATCTTGGCACTTAGATGCCGTGAGCGGGAGCCATCCACCCTATCCGGTTTAGCGCCGGGTTTCGAGGATAGCTGCCGCTCAGGCGGCGTCGGCTGCCGACCAAGTTAAGCCGTTCGCCGGCCGCGTCCCATCGCATGGTGTAACAGCGTCATTGTGGGGCTTGAGGTGCAGGGAGCGTAGCGACCGGAGCCTCAAGCCCCAGCAATGACATGGCCCCTGTCTTGGCGGCCATCGCCGATCTTCGGTAGAGTTCGGGTTGCGAAACCAATGAACCTATCGGAGACGACGATGACCACGGACAGAATGGCGCTTATCGAGCTGGTTGAAAAGGGCGCAGACGCAGATCTCGTACGCGAGATGTTGGCCTTCGCTGCTGAAAGGATGATGGAAGCCGAGGTGCAGGCGCTGACCGGCGCTCCCCATGGTGCTCGCGACCCCGCAGTGCGGCAGGTTCAGCGCAACGGCTATCGTGAGCGCTCCTGGGAAACCAGGGCCGGCCATATTGATCTGGAGATTCCCCGCCTTCGCAAGGGGTCCTATTTCCCGTCCTTCCTTGAACCCCGCCGTACCGCTGAGAAGGCGCTGACCGCGGTCATTCAGGAGGCCTATGTACAAGGCATCTCGACCCGCTCGGTCGATAATCTGGTGAAGGCCATGGGCCTCACAGGCATCTCCAAGAGCTCCGTCAGCAGGCTGGTCGAGGAGATCGACGAGCGGGTCAACGCCTTCCTGAACAGGCCGATAGAAGGCGAATTTCCGTACGTCTGGCTCGATGCCACCTACATAAAATCCCGCCAGGGGGGCAGGATCCTGTCGACGGCGACAATAATCGCTGTCGGGGTGAGCACCGATGGCCGGCGTGAGGTGTTGGGCGTCGCCACTGGCCCCACCGAGGCGGAGACCTTCTGGAAGGGCTTCTTGCGGTCTCTCGCCGATCGCGGGCTGCGGGGCGTCAAACTTGTCATCGCCGATGATCACAAAGGGCTGCGCGCCGCCGCCAGCAAGGTCTTCCATGCTACCCTGCAGCGCTGCCGAATCCACTGGATGCGCAATGCCCTCGCGCATGTGTCGACCAAGCAGCGGCCTGCGGTCACAGCGATGATCAAGACGATCTTTGCCCAGGAGACCTCTCAGGAGGCCCATAAGCAGTGGCAGACAATTGCCGACGCCTTACGCGACCGCGCTCCCAAACTCGCCGAAATGATGGACGCCGCACGAGAAGATGTCCTCGCCTATACTGCCTTCCCGAAGGACCATTGGCCCCAGATCTCCAGCACGAATCCTCTCGAGCGCCTCAACGGCGAGATCAAAAGACGGTCCGATGTCGTCGGCATCTTTCCCAATGATGCGGCCGTGATCCGCCTCGTCGGCGCCCTGATGCTCGAACAGCAGGACGAGTGGGCCGTATCGCGCCGATACATGAGCCTTGAAAGTCTCGCCCCAGTCAGCGACAATCCTCTCATCACGCTGCCCGGCGTGGCGGCCTGATCCAGTCCGATCCTCTACCAAGGATCCGCGCTGTTACACCATCCCGCAGGGCACGATCCGTTCGCCCACCAGTGCATAAAGGGCACTCCGCGACGAAAGCCGCCATTCCTCATCAGTTGAGTGGTCCGGTAGCAGTGCACTCCCCCACAGCCATTCGGTCGGACGGGAAGCCATCCTTAAACCGGCTATTGCCGCGCTGAATAGAGCCTCCGAGAGCGATTCTTGCGATTAATTCGCAAATATCGTAGCAGCGGTGAGCAACGCAGGGAAAGCAGGTTCGTGTCGTTCGGGGCTCTGGAAAGGGATTATCGTCGCTGGCGCATTGAGTTGGAGCGATTCCTCATGCACCGCGGTTCGTCGCCCGATCTGGCCGCGGAAATTACGCAGGAAGCGTTCACGCGACTGATGCAGGTTGACCCTCCATCGCTTGTGAGGGAGCCGAGGGCCTGGCTTTTTCGCACCGCCAGCAATCTGGTCGTCGATCATCATCGCGCGGTGATGCGTGCGCCCCTTGACCATATCGATGAATCTGTACGCGACAATATCGCAGATCCCGCACCATCCCAGGAGAGTTCCGCGCTGTCTCGCGAGGCACTGGCAGTGGTAGGACAGGCGATCGCGGATTTGCCGCCAAAAGGCAGGGAAGTCTTTATTCTGAGCCGCTTCGAAGGTCTGGGGTATAGTGAAATCGCAGAGCGCCTCGGCATTTCGCGCAACACGGTGGTCGTCCACATGGTCCGATCATTGGCGCACTGCAAGAAACGTTTGAACGCCTACCGCGAGAGGGGCGAGGCGCCGGAGTAATGGTGGTGCGTCCGTCAACCGTCGTTGAACTAGAGGCAGGATCGTGGTTGCAGCGGTCACGTGTAGGGGAATGCAGGACACATGTCTGAAACGAGCCTGGATGCGATCGAAGAAGAGGCCGTCGCCTGGTTCGTACGCCTGCACGACGAGAATGCGACGGATGACGATCGCGCAGCGCATGCACAGTGGCTTGCCGCTGACCCGCACCATGGCCCCGTTTGGCTTGAGGTCGCGCAGCTTTGGTTGGGCATGGATGGTCTGCAAGGCGTCGACGCCCCGGATGTCATAGCGATACAGCCGCCTACCGCACCGCGCGCTGTGGTAACGCGCCGCCGCTTAGCCGCCGCCGCTGTAGCCTTTCTGATCGGTTCGGCGGGGTGGATGGCCAATCGCAGCCACTTGTTCGCCGATGAGCGCACAGCCGTGGCGGAAAATCGATCCGTGGCTCTGTCCGACGGATCGCGGGTAGAACTGGCTGCGTCGTCGGCGCTGTCAGTCGATTTTTCCCAGGCCGAGCGCAAGGTGGTGTTGCATGATGGCGAAGCATTCTTTGTCGTCGCAAAGGATGATTCGCGACCGTTCCGAGTCCAGGCAGCGGATGGCTCCATTACCGACATCGGCACGGCTTTTGATGTAAAGTTGGGCAGGCAGGCCGTGGACGTTGCCGTCACCCATGGCGTCGTCGATGTGGTCATGCCCAACCATCCCGCAGTGCGACTGACGCCGGGCCGTGCGGTTCGCTATGGGGCGAATGGCGTCGCTGCGCCGAAAGGCATCGATGCCGCCAATATCGGCCTGTGGCGGGAAGGCCGGCTGGCGTTTGACAACGCGCCCTTGCCGGAAGTGCTCCGCGACCTTGAACGGTATCGCCGGGGCCGGATCATCGTAATGGACGAAAGCCTCGACAGGCTTGCCGTATCCGGCATGTTCGACGCCACGCGAACGGACGCAGCGCTCGACACGATCGTGCGAACGCTGCCAGTGCGGTTGGTGCGGATCACCCGCTTCCTCGTCCTCGTGTACCCCGCAAGCTGAACCGGCAAAAAATTTTGAAGGGCATGTAATGCTCCTGCCCCAGCCCCGCGTCTCAACAAATATATAATGCAAATGACAGGCATTTGCATGTGATCACATCGGCCTTCTCCCAACCCAGGGAAGGGCCTGGGGGAACGAATGACGATTTATGGAATGAAGTCCGGTCTGCGGACCGTACTGGCGTCGACGGCTCTGGTCTCGATGGCGATGGTGGCGAATTCCGGTGCCGCGCAGGCACAGGGCATGGCACAGAACGGAACGCAGCAGTTCGACATTCCCGCCCAGTCGCTGTCTTCCGCTCTCATGCGTTTCTCGCGCGAGACGCGGCTGGAGCTCTTCTACAGCGCGGACCTCGCGCAAGGGAAGACGACGCTGGGTGTTTCCGGAAGGATGGCCCCAGCCGAAGCACTCTCCCGGTTGCTTGCCGGGACCGGCTTGACCTTCAAATTCTCGAACACCACCACGATCACCCTTGAACCGGCACCGCAGGCGGCCGCAGGCACCATTCAGCTCGGGCCGGTGCGGGTAGAGGGCGGTGCGGCCTCGGGTGCCGCTGCCGATGCAGCGCAAATTCCGACGGGGCCCGTGAGGGGCTATGTCGCGTCGCGCAGCATCACGGCGGCAAAGACCGACACGCCTATTCTCGAAATCCCGCAATCTATTTCCGTGATCACCGCCGATCGCATGACGGATCAGGGCGTCCAAACGATCAACGACGCCCTGCGGTACACCGCAGGTGTCCGTACCGAAACGAACGGCGCGCAATTGTTGGATAACAATCTCTATCTTCGCGGGTTCATCCAGAACAGCCTCTATATGTATCAGGACGGCTTGCGAGGTGCGACACCTGGCTATTTCGGCTTCTTTGCCGGCGAGCCCTACGGCTATGAACGCATCGAAGTGCTCAAGGGCCCTGGTTCGGTCCTCTACGGTCAATCCGAGCCGGGCGGCCTCATCAACATGGTGTCCAAGCGCCCCACCGCTGATCCGATCAACGAGGTGCAACTGACTGTCGGCAGTTTCGATCACTATCAGGCCGCCGCTGATCTTGGCGGCGCGACACGCGACGGGAAGCTGCTCTATCGTATCGTCGGGCTTGTGCGTGATGCGAACACGCAGGTCGACTATGTCAAGAATGATCGCGTCTACATCGCGCCCAGCCTCACTTGGCAGCCTACTGACCTTACCAGCTTCACGGTGCTGGCATCCTATCAGCGGAACAAAGGCGACTTTTACGCCCAGGTGCCAGCTACGGCGGTACTGCTTCCCAATTCGAACGGCCATATACCCTTCAGCCGATTTCTGGGTGAACCTGGCTGGGAAGGTGAGACAACCGAACGTTATGCGATTGGCTATGAGTTCGAGCACCGTTTGGGCGACCGGGTGAAGATCAGCCAAAATGTCCGCTACACCCATCTGGAAAATGACCGGCAATATCTCCAAGCGCTCGGTGCCCTGATCGATGAAAGGCAGCTCAACCGGCGCTACACGGTGCGGGCCATCTCGAATGACGGCGTTGCTGCGGACACGCGCCTGCAATGGGACGTGGATACCGGCAACCTGACGCACAAAATCACCGGCGGCTTTGACTATCTGCGGGGAACCTCCAATTGGCTGGAGCAGACGGGCAACGCTTCGCGGATCGACATCTTCGAACCTGTCTATAGCGGGACCGTAGACACCAGCGTCTACACGGGCCTCTCGCTGCAGGATATTTCAGCCGATCAGTTGGGCCTCTATGTGCAGGATCAGATCAAGTATGATCGATGGGTCGCGACGGTGGGCATCAGGCAGGACTGGTCCTGGCGCAAGACCCGCAACGTCCTGACCGGCACCAGCGTGCGCCAGAAGGACGATGCCTTCACTTGGCGTGCCGGTCTGACCTACGTGTCCGATTTCGGTTTGGCGCCCTATGCCAGCTATACGGAGTCTTTCACGCCGATAATCGGCACGGATCGGCTGGGCAATGCCTTCGTGCCGGAAACCGGGCAGCAATTTGAAGTGGGCCTGAAGTACCAGCCTACCGGTTCGAACAGCCTGCTGACCTTGAGCATGTTCGATCTGCGCCGCCAGAACGTGCAGACCACCGATCCGGAGAACACGAGTTATTCGGTACAGACCGGCGAAGTGCGCGTGCGCGGGATCGAGATCGAAGGCGTAGCCGAAATTGCCAAGGGCCTGAACCTCGTCGCGGCGTACACCTATAACGATGCAGAAGTCACCGAAAGCATCTATTCGGCAGTGGCCGGCAACAGGCCGACCCGGGTGCCGGAACATTCGGCTTCGCTCTGGGCGAAGTACAAGGTGCAGTCAGGAGCGTTGAAAGGCCTCGGCATCGGCTCGGGCGTTCGCTACACAGGCAGCACTTATGGAGACGACGCCAACACGTTCAAGGTGCCGGCATTCACCCTGGTCGACCTCGCGCTCGACTACGATTTTGGGCCGCAATGGGGCATGCTGGACGGTTTGTCCGCGAGCATCAACGTCAGCAATCTGTTCGACAAGTACTACGTGCCAGTCTGCTTCACGGTAAACGGGTGCAACTATGGCACCGAGCGGACGGTTCTGGGCAGCCTGCGATATCGCTTCTGACCATGCGAGACCTGTGGTCCGAGTTCGACGATCGGGCGGTGTCAGGATGACGCGCCTGACCACGGCTTCAAACAGTATCCGCCAATCGATGGCGCGGCTTCACACCTGGGCAGGCCTCCTGCCCGGGTGGTTGCTGTTCCTCGTCTTCCTGTTCGGGACTAACGCCTTTTTCCAGCAAGAAATCTCCCGCTGGATGCGGCCGGAACTGGACCATGGCGCCGTCACGCTGCAGGCAATGGCGCAAGTCGACCGGATCGTGGCGGAAAAGGCGCACCATGCCGACACGGTGATCGTCTCTTTTCCCGATGCGCGCGGCGACAGCCCGATTTCCGTAAGCTGGCGATCCAGCGGTGATTCCGATGAAGCCGACGAAGTGACGCTGGCTCCAGCCACAGGTCGCGCTGTTACGGTTCGTCAGACGCAGGGCGGCTGGTTCCTCTATCGCTTCCATTACGACCTGCACTATCTGCCGATCAAATGGGCGCGCCTCGTCGTCTGCATTTGCTCCCTTGCGATGCTGGTCGCGATCTTCTCCGGTGTCGTGACGCACAAGAAGATATTCGCGGATTTCTTCCAGCTTCGTTTCGGCAAAGGGCAGCGATCATGGCTGGACGCGCATAACGCCACGGCCGTTCTGATGCTACCCTTTCACCTGATGATTACCTATACGGGCCTGGCGGCGTTGCTGTTCACGCTGATGCCTTGGGTAATAACAGCCAACTTTCCCAGTGAACGGGCGTACCTGCAAGCGGCCTTTCCATCCCGATCAGCCGGGAAGCCGCACAACAAGGCGGCCACCCTGTTGCCATTGGGTGAATTGATGACTCGTGCATCACAGGCCTCCGGCGGGCTTTCACCGACCTACATAAGCATCACCAATGCGTCCGACGCCACGGCGCTGGCGGAATTCTGGTTCCCCTCCAATCACCTGGGCGGATACAGGCGGCCGCTATATCTGAGCGCCGTTACCGGCGTCGCGGTAGAGTCCCAGCCGCGGATCGGCTCCGCGCAGGCCGTGCAGCGCGTGATGATCGATCTCCACGCCGGTCGTTTCGCCGATCCGATGCTGCGCTGGCTCTATTTTCTGTCGGGCGTGGGCGGCACGGCCATGGTGGCCACAGGCCTTGTCCTGTGGACGGCCAAGCGTCGCGCCAAGCTGCCGGATCCGTCGCGGCCGCACGTCGGCTGCCTGCTGGTCGAGCGGCTGAACATTGGTGTGATGGCTGGATCATGTTTGGGAATCGCAGTTTATTTCCTCGCCAACCGGTTGCTGCCGCTCGGCACGGCGCACCGGGCCGATTGGGAAATCAACAGCCTGTTCATCGCATGGGGCGGGGTGTTCGCCTGGGCATTGGTCCGCCCCGCCAGACGGGCCTGGATCGAGGCGCTGACAGCCTGCGCGGCTTTCTACGCGCTGGTGCCTGTAGTGAACGCCATCACTTCTCTGCGTGGCCTTGTCCCCAGTCTGGCCGCGCGGAATTGGGTCTTCGTCGGCTTCGATCTCGCCATGCTGGTGACAGCCGCCGCATTTGCGCTGGCAGCAAGGAAAGTCGCAAGCCACAGACAAGAAGCGGTCCCCCGCCAGAAGATGCGCGTGCAGGCGGAGGGGCGCGCATGATTCATGGCACGATCTCGTTCCTGTCGCTAGGCGGCTTCGCTTTGCTGCTGCTCGCCATGACGCGGCATCAGCAGGACTGGCTTGGCCGTAAGCTCCCTCCGCCCATGAGCCACTCCTTGCGCCGGTCGGGCTTCTTGTTGCTGGGGCTGGCGCTCTTTGTAGCCGGCGCGGGGCTTGGCTGGGGCTATGGTGTGGTGACATGGTGCGGATGGCTGACCATCACCGCCGCGCTCGTCGTGACAGCCAACACCAACCGCGAACGCATCCTGCGGAGGGTTCGACCATGATCGATTTGAACGGACAAACGCGTGGGCGAGGGTCCATCTTCTTGCGCGTCCTGGCGGGCACGCTCGGGGCATATGGCCTGACCTCGCTCGCCACCGTCGCTTTGTCCCTGCTTCTGGTAGGGATCGGCATGAACCGGGTGGAAGCGGTCACGGCTGCGGCGCTGGCGAGCTTCGTTATTTTCGCCGTCGTCGCCATGGCCGTATTTCATGCTCCCAGTGCCGTGCATGCGTGGCGATGGTTGCTCGCCTTTGCCGTTCCCCTCGCACTGGCGATACTGGCGGTGAAACCATGAATGCAGGACCGAACGTAACGACTATTCCCCGGACCGGGCATGGCGAAGCCGCCGCTCCGAATATAGGCGCGTCACTCGTCCGATCGGCCCCTTCGGTGGCGGAATGTCATGGCTACCGTCCATCGCGATATAGCCGTTGGATTGGACTGCTGGGCACAGGAGCAATCTATACGGTGGTGCTGGCCGGGTTCTTCCTCACCATCACGCATGTCACGCCGGCGAAACCACCCGCAGCCCTCACAGTGCTCGAACTCAAGGCGCCGGCCTCGCCGGCCAAGACGCCTCCCGAGGAGAAGATAGCGCCAATACCGGTCGAGAAGAAGGATAAGCTCCCCGAACCGCCGCATAAGCGGCCAATCGCGCGCATCCCTGTTCCCATAGCGCCGGTATCGATTCCCGTGGAGATCGTGACGCCCCGGCTTACCGATCCCGGTCCGATCGTACCGGAAACGGCCGCGCCCAAAACCCTGTCCGCGCCACCCGCGCCGCAAGTTTCGAACAACGCGCCCGATAGCTGGGAAGGCCGCGTCCTGGCCCAGCTCAACAAGCATCGCCGGTACCCGCGTGCGGCAATGGCGCGGCGGCAGCAGGGCGTGCCTTATATCCGCTTCATAATGGATCGCAGCGGCAAGGTGCTGTCATCACGGCTAGAACGGTCTTCGGGTTTTCCTGAATTGGACCGCGAAGCCGTGGCCTTGGCAAAACGGGCGTCGCCGTTTCCCGCGCCGCCTGGCGACAAAGGCGGCGATACGCTGGAATTGGTTGTCCCGGTCGAGTTTTTCTTGAAATAGGGCGAGCTTTCCTATTCCCGAACCGATCCGGTCGAACGCCTCAACACCCGGCTTGTCGGATACCGCCGCTCATGATCTCGAAGGACGGCTTCGTTCCATGATTTTCCGGCCGTAGGCGGCCAAGCTAATACCAACCTCCATTGATGCTGACTCACGAGGGGGATTCCCAAGGCGCTGAATTTCTGAATCTATGGCTTCCTGTTGGAGGGCATGACGATGGGTGCAGCGATTGGATTGCGGGACGACTTTGACGCAGTGGGCTTGAGACGCATGGCTCGTGCGACAAGGAGCGCGAACCAGGGACGACGGTTGCTGGCATTGGCGGAAATTTATGATGGCGCAAGCCGCAGCGATGCCGCACGCATCGGCGGAGTGACGTTGCAGATCGTGCGCGACTGGGTGGTTCGGTTCAATGCCCAAGGTCCAGACGGTCTCCTCGATGGGAAGGCGCCGGGCAAGCCCCCGTTGTTGAACGATGCCCAGCGCCAGGCTCTTGCAGAGATCGTTGAAAGCGGCCCGATCCCAGCGATCCACGGGGTTGTCCGCTGGCGGCTGATCGACCTGGCGCGGTGGCTCCATGACGAGTTTGGCGTGTCCCTGACGGAAACGACCGTGGGGCGGGAGTTGAAGAAGCTGGGCTATGTCAAACTGACGGCACGCCCGCGTCACCATGCCCAGAACGGATATGCGCTGGAGGGCTTCAAAAAGGGGGCTTTGCAGCCGAGCTGGCAAAGATCAAAGCCGCCCTCCCGCGCGGCACGCCGATAGAGGTCTGGTTCCAGGATGAGGCCCGGATCGGTCAGAAAAACAAGATCACCCGGCGCTGGGCCAGGCGCGGCACCCGGCCGTCGGCACCCAAGGACCAAAGAACGAAATCGGCCTACATCTTCGGCGCCATCTGTCCAGAGCTTGGCAAGGGGGCAGGCTTGGTCCTCCCGTTCTGCAACACCCAGACCATGTCGCTGCACTTGGCGGAGAGCTCGCTATCGAACCAAGTGCCCACGGCGTTCTGTTGATGGATCAAGCCGGGTGGCACATGACCGGAAAGCTCGAAGTGCCAGAGAATATCAGCATCATTCCGCTGCCGCCCAAATGCCCTGAACTCAACCCGGTCGAAAATATCTGGCAGTTCATGCGCGATAACTGGCTGTCCAACCGGATCTTCACGTCCCACGACAACATCATCGACCTTTGCTGCGAAGCTTGGAACAAGCTGGTCGATCAGCCGTGGCGCATCATGACTATCGGACGCCGCAAATGGGCGCGAGGGTCGTGATCAATGCACGTTGGTATTACTCATTCTGCTCACCGCCATCCGACAAACGGCCGGTAAATCCGAAAGCCGCCGCTCGCGCTCACGCTTGCAAACGGCGGTGATGTCCCAGGGTGACCAAAGTCGACTCCCCGCCTGTGCTGCGGGGAGCCGACGGTTCAGATTTCGGTGTTTTCAGCGAGCGCGAGCGCGTCTTCCACATCGATCCCCAGATAGCGGACCGTATTCTCAATCTTGCTGTGGCCGAGCAGGATCTGAACGGCACGCAGGTTGCCAGTCGCCCTGTAGATGATCGAGGCCTTGGTTCGGCGGAGCGAATGCGTGCCATATTCGCTTCGCATCAGGCCCACCCCCGTCACCCATTCGTCGACAAGCCGGGCATATTGCCGTGTGCTGAGGTGAGCATTGCGATCAACCCGGCTTGGGAAGACATAATCATCGACTGTGCCGCCCCGCCGCTCGAGCCACGCCAGCAGGCTGGCCCGGGCATCAGGGAGAAGTTCGAATTGAACAGGGCGACCCGTTTTCTGTTGCATGACGATGGCCCGCGTGCGGATCTGCCCGCCGCTGACGACATCGCCAATTTTCATGCGAACAAGGTCGCAACCGCGTAGTTTGCTGTCGATCGCAAGGTCGAACAGCGCCCTGTCCCGCAGGCGGCGGCGCTGATTGAGATAAAATCGGATCTCCCATATTTGTTTGGGCTTCAAAGCCCGTTTCGCGCCGACAGTGCGCCCGGCATTCCAGACTGGGCGCTTGGGGGACGCATTCACGGTTTCAGATATTTCCATGATCATTCTCCGATTGGCCAGAATTGGCCATTCTGAAGAACGGTTGCGGCCCTCCGGAGGAAATTTTGTGAGTCGTCGGCTGCACAATGGTCTGTATTCAAGGGGGCAGCCCATGGCTGACCATGAATTGACAGACTTTGCCAATCTTTGCTATTTCCTTAGCCTTGGAGGCTACCATGGCTACGATGAACATCTCACTGCCCGACCCAATGAAGCAATGGGTGGAAGCGCAAGCTGACACTGGCCGGTATAGCAATGCCAGTGACTATGTGCGCGATCTTATCCGTCGCGATCAGGAACGCGCCGACAAGATTGCCGCCATGCAGCGCCTGGCCGATGAAGCTAGAGCGAGCGGCCTGAGTGATGAGACGATGGCGGACATCCGGGCGCGGGCGATCAGCCAGGCTGGCTTGCAAGCCTGATCGTGCCTCGCTTCCGTTTAACACGCGCCGCAGTCGATGATCTGACAGCCATCTTTCTTGAGGGAATCGAGCAGTTCGGTCTACCTCAAGCCGACACCTATCATGAAGGGCTGAGCGCGATTTTCGCGTTTCTCGCAGACTATCCCCATGCCGCGCGTCTGCGCGAGGAGATTTCGCCGCCTGTTCGCGTGCATCCCTACAAGGCCCATCTGGTGATTTATGATGTGGGAAATGAGGGCGAGGTCATCATTCTGCGCGTACGGCATGGTAGGGAAGATTGGATATCCTCGAATTATGATGGCTAGGCGCGGCGAGGTAGGCGCAGGCGGGGATTCAGCAGAGTTTCCGCCCCACTTGGCACTTCTCCTGTCGACCAGCGCACGAACCCGCTCCGCGGGAGGGTCGCTTGGGGTGACGTAGCGTAGTATTTGTGAGGCTTTCGGCGGGGCGGCGTCGCCCGCCGACGGTGGAGTTCCTTCAACGGAGAGGAACTTACCATGGATGCTATCACGACCGCTGCCCCGACCCATTCGCTGCGTGAGCGGATGCTGCAGGACATGAAGATGCGTGGCTTCGGGGCGCACACGCAGAATGACTATATCCGACATGTCCGGAACTTCGCCGCGTTTCTCGGCCGCCCCCCGGACACGGCCACGGTGGAAGACCTGCGGCGTTATCAGGTTGACCAGCACGAGCGCGCCGTTGGTCCAGCCACGATCAATGGCGCGGTATCGGCACTGCGGTTCCTCTTCGGGATAACCCTCAGGCGGCCGGAGATGGCCCTAGCGCTGGTCGTCGTTCGCTTCACACCCAAACTGCGGGTGGTTTTGAGCGTCGAGGAGACAGCGCGGCTGCTCGAGGCTGCGCCAGGCATCAAGTACAAGGCGGCCCTCAGCGTGGCCTATGGCGCGGGCCTGCGGGTTTCGGAGGTTGCCCACCTCAAGGTCGATGACATCGACAGCACCCGGATGATGATCCGCGTCGAGCAGGGCAAGGGACGCAAGGACCGCAACGCCATGCTCTCACCGCACCTGCTGGACTTGCTCCGTCAATGGTGGCGCGAAGGCAAGCGGCGCGGAGTGATGCTACCTCATGGCTGGCTGTTCCCCGGCCGCAGCGGCACAGATCCGGTCTCGGCTCGCCAGTTGCACCGCGTCGTGCAGGAAGCGGCCGAGCGCGCCGAGATCCACAAGCGGGTAAGCCCGCATACATTGCGCCACTCGTTTGCCACTCACCTGCTCGAGCAAGGCGTCGATATCCGGGTCATCCAGGTGCTGCTGGGACACGTGAACATCAACACGACCGGCATCTATACCCAGGTCTCGAGCAAGACGATGCGGGCGGTGGCCAGCCCGCTCGACCAGATCGTGGCCGTGATGGAAGGCAGGGCACCTCCCGGTTGAGCCGGTGCGCACCTCACTCGAGGTCGCCGATATCTTCCGGAGCAGCGGGCCGGCCTATCGCGCGGCCCATGCCGGGCATCTCAGCCTCGGCCAGCTCAAGGTCATGACGGCCATCGAGAACTGCCGCACCGCCGCGCTGGGCGGTCACGTCGAGGCCTGCGACGACTGCGGGCACTGGCGGGTCGCCTACAACTCGTGTCGCAACCGGCACTGCCCCAAGTGCCAGGGCGCCGCCGCGCGCACCTGGCTGGCCGCGCGCGAGGCCGACCTGTTGCCGGTTGGCTTCTGTGGTTGCCGCCCGGTGTGCAAGAGGGTTTTGATCGAATGCGCGCGTGATCGAGTGCGGTCTTCTGTCAGGCCTTCCTATGCGGCATTTGCAGAAGCCGCGGGCCAGTATGGTGATCTGCGGATCAGGTCCAAATCTACTTCCCGAGCTTTATCGCTCATGCCAACCGGCTGGTTTTCCTGATCCAGATCTGTTCGATCATTGTGCCCATTCGGGTCGTCGCCTTCTCACACCCCCTTTATCCGGCGTCAGGTAGTTTTTGCGGCATGTCGATCATGCTGCGGCTGCCTGCGCCGAATCTCGGTAATCCTCGTTTTTCGTCAACATAGCCCAGATTGTTCGCGCCATTTTGTTGGCCAAGGCGATCGCAACAAGCATCCTTGGCTTTCGCGCTGCGATGCGTGCCAGCCACGAGCCTTCCGGAATTGATTTTCGGCCGAGCCAGTTCAGGCGCGACATTGCTCCGATAATCAGAAGTCTTCGGATATCGCTCTGCCCCGCCTTCGATACCCGACCGAGCCGTTCTTTCCCGCCAGAGGAGAATTGGCGCGGGACGAGGCCAAGCCAAGCGGCAAAGTCGCGGCCGCAACGGAAACTCTCCATTGGTGGAGCAAAGGCTTCGACAGCCAAGGCGGTCAACGGACCAACTCCCGGAATTGTCTGCAAGCGCCGCGCAGTATCCGCTTCAGCTGCGAGAGCCTTGATCTTTGCCGTCCGGGCATCGATGCGGACCGTCTTCTCGGCAATCTGCTTCATCAGATCGCCGCACTCCTCGCGCATCAGTTGGGGCAGGTCGCTGTTTGGTCCATCCAGGATACCTTTGATCCTGCCGAGCTGGTGAATTCCCAGCGGAACGACATGGCCAAATTCGTAGAGGCACGCTCGAAGAGCGTTCACCAGCTCCGTGCGCTGGTGGACCAGCCGCTCTCGAGCGCGAAACAGGATGGTACGGCTTTGCTGCTCCGCAGACTTGGGTTCGACGAAACGCATCTCCGGCCGCTGTGCGGCGATCACGATGGCTTCGGCATCCGCCGCGTCGTTCTTCTGCCGCTTGACGAAGGGCTTCACGTAACGCGGAGCGATCAGCTTCACCTCATGGCCGCGCCTGCTCATCTCGCGCGCCCAGTAATGCGCGCTGCCACAAGCTTCCATGACTACAATGGTGGGAGGCTGCTTGGCCATGAACTCAGCGAAACCCTGCCGCGACAGCTTCTTTCGAAACTTCGGCTGCCCGGTCATCGATGCGCCGTGCAGCTGGAAAACAGATTTTGCCAAATCCACGCCGATCATCGTATCTTTTGTCACGGTTGCCGTCCTTTCCGCTCAGTGGCCTCAACACCACTAACTTGGCACATTGCGATGCCGTCTGGGGAGGGCGGCAACCACCCCATCTACTTCCACGTCGTGTTCACCCTGCCTAACGAGGTCGCAGACATCGCCTTCCAGAACAAGGCGGTGGTCTATGACCTGCTGTTCCGCGCAGCCGCGGACACGATGCTGATCATCGCCGCCGATCCCAGGCACCTTGGCGCGCGGATCGGCATCACCGCCGTGCTGCACACCTGGGGATCGGCACCGACCCACCATCCGCATGTGCACATGATCGTGCCTGGCGGTGGCATCGCGCTCGACGGCACGCGCTGGATCTCGTCGCGCCCCGCATTCCTGCTGCCGGTGCGTGTGCTTGGCGCCTTGTTCCGCCGTCTGTTCCTCACTCGCCTGTTGGCATTGTTCGATGCCGGCAAGCTGGTCTTCTTCAGCACCTTGGCTGGCCTCGCGACACGCAAGGCCTTCCTGCGGCATCTCTCGCCGATCCGGAAGAAGCGCTGGGTGGTCTATGCCAAGCCGCCCTTCGCCGGGCCGCAGGCGGTGCTGGCCTATCTCTCGCGCTACACGCACCGGGTTGCCATCTCGAACCGGCGGCTCCTCGGCTTCGACGAGACCGGCGTGACGTTCCGCTACAAGGACTATCGCCGCCCTGCTGCTGAACGCCAGCAGGTCATGACGCTGGAGACCGACGAGTTCGTCCGCCGCTTCCTGATCCACGTTCTGCCGCGCGGCTTCCACCGCATCCGGCATTACGGCCTGCTCGCCAGTTCGACCCACAAGGACACCATGGCGCTGGCCCGCAGCCTGCCGGGCGTTGCTGTACCGGTCGAGGAGCCCGAACCCGACGAACCTCCCGACCATCGCCCACCATGCCCATGTTGCGGCGGGCACATGACCATCATCGAGGCCTTCGCCCGCTGGTGCCAGCCCCGCGCGCCACCATCATCGGCATCGCCAATCCGGGGGAATGCGCCATGATGCGGCATGGCTCAGACTGCACGACGGTCACGCCCATGGCGGCCTGGCCGATGACCCAGTGTATGCCCATTCCGCAATCGAGCCCAGCGCAGGGCACACCGACCAGCAAAACCGCCACCGTCGGCACTCTGACGCCGCACAAAGTCACGTTGATCCGGCCAGAACCGACACTTCCGGATCGGCATCGCTTACCCGTCCAAACCACCCCTAAGCCGCTTTACCCATAGACCAGCGCATGGGGCCCGCGGGTTCCTGCACTGGAGGCTTTCGTACGCAAGCGCCCGAAACCCTTCACAACTCAAGCCGTTCCGTCACCACGGCAAAAGTGTCCGCTCGCGCCGAAACCGGTCATACACTTAGCATCGCTTGTCCCGAGCAGCGGCTTGCCAGAATATAAAAACCCATCTCTCAACGCTTGCCGCCCCTTACTTCGCAAGCGCGACCTGGAACTGCGCAGGAGTTGGCGTTTTCTCGAAAGCGGGGGCCTTATCGGGCAAAATCACCCAAGGCTGGGCGCTGCTGGTCCAGATATGAACGGCGGGCACCACCTCGTCGCTGCGGTCGAGCGTTCCCGCGCGCAGGATAATCATGCCCGGAACTGCGCTGTTGCGGTTGGCGATGCGTGTCATGCACCGTGCGCATCCGAGATGCTCGGACGGCATCTGCTCCACATCGTCCAAACGGAAGCGATGCACGCCCGGGTCCAGCGAAAGGATTGCTTCGGGCAGCATCGCGTGGAGCGCGAAGGCGCTGCCGCTCCATGTCTGGCAGTCCCGGCAATGACAGGCATAGACCAGCGGCAGGGCGTCTAGAGCGATATCGTATCGGATCGTGCCGCAGCGGCACCCTCCCGTGATCGGCATGGGCATTCCTTGTTCCGAAGTGTGAGTGGCAGGCAGTTGCATGTCCCGCTTACAGGCGATACTCGTCCGATCAAACCGCGATGCCCTTAACGGCGGCGGCGAGCGGTTCGAGCGCCTGTATCGCCGCTTCATTCGGGCGCAGCAGGGCTGCGGCCAGGTTTTCTTCGAGACGCGCGCGCTTGCGAGTACCCGGAATGGGCACGCAGGCAACGCCGAGTTCAGCCGCCCGGGCATAGAGCCACGCCAGCGCGAGTTGCGCCGGGGTGGCCCCCATGTCGGTGGCGATCCCCTCGATCCGTTCGACGAGCCGGGCATTCGCATCGACATTCTCCGCCGAGAAGCGCGGGAAATTCTGGCGCGCATCGTCCGCCCCCAATGCGGCGCCGAAAGCCCGCCCGGTCAGCAACCCGCGTCCCAGCGGTGAATAGGGCACCACCGTCACTCCGAGCTGCGCCGCAGCCGGGATCACTTCGCGTTCGATGTCGCGCGTGAATATCGACCATTCCGATTGCAGCGCCGCGATCGGATGCAGGGCATGCGCCGCGCGTAATTCGGCCGCATCGACTGCGCAGAGTCCCAGCCAGCGGACCTTTCCTTCGGCGACGAGGTCGGCCATCGTGCCGATGCTGTCCTCCAGCGGCACCGCGGGGTCACGCCGATGCATATAGTAGAGGTCAATGGTGTCGACGCCGAGCCGTCGGAGCGAGCGCTCAGCCGCCGCGCGGATGAATTCGGGCCGGTTGTCGAGGCTCCAGTCGTCTGGACGCTCGGGCGAGCGGGCATAGCCGAACTTGGTGGCGATCAGCATGCGGTCCCGGTGCGCCCGCACGAAGGGCGAAAGAAACGTCTCGTTGGCCCCCATGCCATACATGTCGGCGGTGTCGAACAGGGTGACGCCCAATTCCAGGGCGCGCTCCAGCGTGGCGCGCGATTCAACCTCGTCGGTCTCACCGTAAAATTCGCTCATGCCCATGCAGCCGAGACCCTGCACGCCAATGAGGGGACCGTCCTGGCCGAGCGGAACCTGCGGGAGTGGAGAGGAAAGGCCGGTCATTTTGTGTCTCCAGTTTCTGACAGGCCAGCCCTATAACCGTGGACTTTAGTCCATGGTCAAGAGCTTTTCCGCGATGCTGATTTCCCAGTTTTCCAAAGCGACCGGCTTGTCGCTCGACACAATTCGCTTCTACGTCCGCAAGGGGCTGCTGAGCCCAGGGCGGAACGGTAAGGGCGGCGCCAACCCCTATCAGGTCTTCAGCCCGCAGGATGTCACGGCGGCGCGGATGATTCGGCTGCAGCAATCGCTGGGCTACTCGCTGCGGGAAATCGCGGCACTGGGTGCCGAGTACCGTGCGGGTGAGGACTCGCCTGCACGGACCGCAGCAGTGTTGAGGGCGCAGATGGCGAAACTCGAGGAGCGGCGTTCCGAACTCGAGTCAGCCCTCGACTTTCTTGGCAGGAAGCTCGCATGGGTGGAGGCGGGCCAGCCCAAGGATGCTCCGAGTTGGGAGAATTTCATCTGCTGACCTTCTGGCAGCAATAATGAACTTTACTTCTGCCCGCGTCGGGAAACGACATTTGCCTTGCGGACCAGTGGTGCAGGGAAGTTCCTGCGATTAGGTGATCGCTCCCGGCGGCAGGCGACCAAATTGCGACGTTCCGGTGCCGCTGCTGGAATGTCGGCTGATGGCCGATTGCCGAACGGCAGGTTTCCGTCGAGCGACTCGACTGAGCCGCCGTTTCTCAGCGATGGCCGCCGACCGGCATGTGACCTATCCGGGCCTGGAGATCGCTCACAGGATTATCATCCATTCCCAGATCCACCCAGGTCCGGAGTATCGAGATTAGCCGAATGTCGGCAGCCAATCGGCCTGTGCTGCGTTTCTATAAGGGGGATAAACCGCCAAGGAGGATTGGCATGCCCCAGGGTGACAAGTCGAGCTACACCGACAAGCAGAAGCGCAAGGCCGAGCATATCGAAGAAGGCTATGAGGATCGCGGCGTCGGCCACAAGGAGGCCGAGCGTCGCGCCTGGGCCACGGTGAACAAGGAATCGGGCGGCGGCAAGAAGTCGGGTTCCGGACGCGGTAAAACCGAAAGCCATGCATCGTCACGTAAAGGCGGCCGCAAGGGCGGTTCAAGCCAGAACCACTCCCAGCGGTCGGCGGCTGCGAAAAAGGGCTGGGAAACGCGCCGCAAGCAGGGACATGGCTGATGTCTATCCACAAGATGCTGCAACTGCACCCTGATGTGGGTGACGATTTCAACGAATTGCTCGCCACGGCGGCGCGGCACGCCATGTTCTGCACGGAAATGTGCACCAGTTGCGCCGACGCCTGCGTCGCTGAGGCAATGGACATGACCCAGTGCATCCGGACCTGCAGCGACTGTGCGAACGTCTGCACGGCGACCGGGCGCCTGGCCGTCCGGCGCGCCGGGCAGAATGTCGAAGTGCTGCGTCTCATGCTCGAGACATGCGCGAGGGTCTGCGATCTTTGCGCCGAGGAGTGCGAGCGCCACGACCATGGCCATTGCAAGCTGTGCGCGGAGATGTGCCGGGAATGTGCGGCCGACTGCCGGGCAGCTCTTCCTACGGTCAACTGAGCCATGGCCGTTACCGGCTGGAAAGTGGATGCCGATGATCGCCACCGCCTGCTCGCGCGCTTCGCGCCTCGCTGGCCTGACGTCATCGCCGATCATGTGACGCTCGATGCGAAAGCGAATTCGCGGACGCCCCTCCCCTCATCGGTGTCAGCGGAGATCGTCGGCGAGGCCGATGACGACGCAGGCCTGCAGGCCATGGTGGTCGCGATCGACGGCAGCACCGACCGGTCTGACGGCGGCACCTATCACATCACCTGGTCGCTGGATCGATCGCGCGGGCGCAAGCCCGTCCAAAGCAATGATGTGATCAAGGCGCGCGGCTGGCGGCCCTTGGAGCGACCTGTGCCGGTTGCGCTCATCCCGGCGAGGTTCGGCTGATGCAACTCTATCTCGATTGCGATGGCGTCCTTGCCGATTTCGATCGTGCCGCCACTGACCTTCTCGGCATGCCGCCTCGTGCGTTTCAAAAGCGGCGCGGCAAGGGCGCTTTCTGGCGCGAGCTGGCACGCCATCCCGATTTCTATGGCACCTTGCCGCTAATGCCGGATGCCATGCGTCTGTTCAAAGCAGTTCGGCATCTCGACCCCATAATCCTGACCGGGCTGCCGCTGGGAAAATGGGCGGCACCGCAAAAGGTACGCTGGGCCGCCGAGCATTTTCCCGGCGTCAAGATCCTGACCGTGATGGCCGTCGACAAGCGCAACCATGCTCAGGAGGGCGACATCCTTGTCGACGACCAGATGAAGCATGCCCATCTTTGGGAAGCGGCCGGCGGCATCTTCCTTCATCACGAAAATGCCGAGAGTACGCTCGTCAAGTTGAGGCTGCTCGGTGTCCCGGTGCGCGATCCCGAAAATGAGAAGGAGCCGGACAATGCCTGACTTCGCAAAGCAGCGAGCGCGGATGGTTGACGTGCACCTGACCCGGCGCGGCATCCGCGACAAGCATGTGCTCGCAGCCATGCGCAAGGTGCCGCGCGAGCGCTTCGTGCGTGAGGGCCTTGAGGAGTTCGCCTATGAGGATTCCGCCCTTCCGATCGAGCAGGAGCAGACCATTTCCCAGCCCTATATCGTCGCCGCCATGATTGAAGCGGCCGAAGTGCAGCCCGGCGACCATGTGCTGGAGGTCGGCGCGGGCTCCGGCTACGCCGCTGCCGTCCTCGGTCAGATTGCGGAGAGCGTGATCGCGATCGAGCGGCATTCCGCCTTGGGAAAACTCGCCGCTGCGCGCATTGCCACGCTGGGTTACGACAATGTCGAAATCCGGATCGGTGATGGCACCCAAGGGGCATCCGACGACGGACCGTTCGATGCGATACTGGTCGCGGCGGGCGGTCCCGACGTACCATCTGCCCTAAAGCAGCAATTGAAGGTTGGAGGCCATCTCGTCATTCCAGTGGGCGAGGCCGGCGACCAGAAGCTCTGCAAGGTGAGTCGGATCGGCAAGGACCGTTTCGAGGAGGAAAATCTCGGCGCGGTGCGGTTCGTACCGCTCATCGGCGCGCAGGGCTGGCGCGAGGACGGCAGCCGGGCGGCAAGCAACCATGTCCCCGCCGCATCGCGCAGGCTCAGCCTTGCGGAGATGATTGCAGAGGCGGCCGAGCCATTGCCGGCGTTCGACGATCCGGCCTTCGGTCGACTTTTCGACCGCTTCGCCGGTCGCCGCGTCGTCATGCTGGGCGAGGCGAGCCATGGCACCAGCGAATTCTACCAGGCGCGCGCCGCGATCACGCGGCATTTCATCAAGAAACATGGCTTCACCATCGTCGCGGTGGAGGCCGACTGGCCCGATGCCGCGCGCGTCGACCGCTATGTCCGGCATCGTCCTCATCGGGAAGACGATGAGCCGCCGTTCCAGCGATTTCCGACCTGGATGTGGCGCAACACCGATATTCAGGCGCTGACCGGATGGATGCACGAGCGCAACCGGGCGCTGCCGCCGGAGGCGCGCGCGGGCTTCTACGGTCTAGACGTCTACAATATGTCAGGCTCGATCGGCGCGGTGCTGGACTATCTCGACCGTATCGACCCTGAAGCCGCCGCGGTGGCGCGCGAACGCTATGGCTGCCTGACGCCGTGGCAGCGCAATCCTGCGACATACGGCCGCGCCGCGATCTCGCGCGGCTATGCCGAATGCGAAGAGGCTGTGATCGAGCAGTGCCGCGCTCTGCTGGAAAAGCATCTCGCCTATGCCGCGCACGACAGCGATGATTTTCTCGATGCGGCGCAGAATGCACGGCTCATAGCCTCGGCGGAGCGCTATTACCGGATCATGTATTATGGCGGCGCCGAGAGCTGGAACCTGCGTGACACTCATATGTTCGAGACGCTCGACCATCTGCTGGAGGCGAAGGGAGCCGACGCGAAGGCGATCGGCTGGGCGCACAATAGTCATATCGGCGATGCGCGCCACACGGACATGGGCAAGAGCCGCGATGAACTCAATATCGGCCAACTCGCGCGCGAGCAGTGGGGCGATGACGTTGCCCTGGTCGGGTTCGGCACCCATACAGGAACGGTCGCCGCCGCGACCGACTGGGATGGCGACATGGAAGTGAAACGCGTCAATCCCTCGCGCCGGGACAGCTATGAGCGTCAATGTCATGACAGCGGCGTCGATCGCTTTCTGCTCGACCTGATGCCGGGCAGCCATGACGCGCTGTGCCGACGTTTGAGCGAGCCCATGCTCGAACGCTTCATCGGCGTGATCTACCGGCCCGAGACGGAACTTTGGAGCCATTACAGCCAAGCGGTCCTTACCGAGCAGTTCGACGCCTTCGTCTGGTTCGATGAGACCAGCGCGGTGACGCCGCTCGGCCCCGAGCACCACAAGGGCATGCCGGAAACCTATCCCTTCGGCGAGTGATTGCCCGAGGGGTCAAGGCAACCGCGTTCCTGACGGACAGAGCGGACCGAAAGTTGCTCTCCCAGCAACGCACCAGGATTTGGTCGCAGTGAATATTTCACTACGTTGCGCGATCGGAGAATAGGTGCGAGACAACGTTCATGAACACCGACGACCTGTATCGCCTGCTGCGCACCAGCCATGCTCAAGCGCAGGGCATCGTTGATACGGTTGCGGAGCCGCTTCTGGTGCTGGATGCCAGTCTGTGCGTTCAGGCGGCGAGCCGCTCATTTCTTGAAGCTTTTGGCGTCAATAGCTACGAGACAATCGGGCAGCCCGTCTATGAGCTGGGCAACCGGCAATGGGACATTCCGGAGCTGCGCCGTTTACTTGAGGAAGTGCCCCAAGGCCGGCGCGATCATTGATTATGAGGTCACGCACGATTTTCCGGGCTTGGGCGAACGAACGATGCTGCTGACGGCGCGTACATTGCGCCAACCCGGTGGAGGGAGCCGTTCCATGTTGGTGTCCATCACGGACGCGACCGAACAGCATCAGCGCGATGTGGCCAAGGATCTTCTTTTCGGCGAACTCCGGCATCGTGTAAAAAACTTGTTCGGCGTGATCCAGGCGGTAGCCAGTCAAACAACCACCAGTGGCTGTTCGGCTGAGGAATATCGCGACGCATTTCTTGGGCGGCTTGCCGCTCTGATCGAGGCCGAAGACCTCGCCTTCGGCGAGCAGGAGGCGAGTGATCTCCCCGAACTGCTGAAGCGGGTCTTTGCGCCCTATGCGGCCAACCCCGGTGTCATCGCAATACAGCCCGGGGAACCTGTTGTGCTGATTCCTGGCACGATCATGTCGCTAGCCCTGATCTTCCACGAGATGGCAACGAACGCTGTAAAATACGGTGCGTTGTCGGTGCCAGGCGGCCAAGTGAAAGTCTGTTGGTTGCTTGACGATGGTGGCGAGACGTTGACGGTGAAGTGGAGTGAAATCGGCGGCCCCCCGGTGAACACCCCGACCGCGCCAGGCTATGGAACTCACCTTATCCAGTGGACGACAACCTATAGCCTGCGAGGAAAAGTGGATCTGGAATATGCCTCTGATGGCTTGAAGGCCGAGATCGTCATCCCGCTTGGGTGCCTCTCCCGAAGGCTGACGGCCACCGATGCAGAAGAGGGTTCTGATCGCAGAAGATGAATATCTGGTAGCAAGGGATCGGCTGCTGCTGAGAGCCAGGGATGGTAGGTCATAAGTCCCGTGCGACCGTCAGAGAAGCACTTGCCCAATAGAGATCGAGCCACCATCCAGCCCACGGACAAATAAAAAGGGCCGCCAATAACGACGGCCCTCGGTAACATGACCAGCCGTTCAGCGCTGCTGACCGCCGGAACGATTATCATCGCGGCGTTCCTGCTGGCTCTGGCCACCCTGTTGGCGGCGTTGGTCGTCCTGCTGATTTTGCTGGCCGGGGGTGCGTTCCTGCTGACCGCCTTGCTGCCCACCACCCTGCTGGTTCTGCTGGCCAGAATTCTGGCTCTGCCCACCTTACTGGTTACCCATCTGATTGTCTTGGCTCTGATTAGCCATTTGATAATCCTCTCGTGCCGAAATGGCACGCATCAAAAGCCTGCGACGTCATGCGGCTGTTCCCGGCGCGGATTTCCTACCGACCTGTGTGCCGGGCAATTGAGCGCGGAGTGGTAGTGTCCGTGGATGCGCCGCACGGGCGGAGCCTTTCAGGCCTCAAAAAGTCGCGTCCGTGCCCCCCCGTGCGTGGCTTCCATCCGCATCGGCGTGCCTCTGATCCACAGCCGATCCACGATGATGCTTTTCCACCCGGAAGGCAGGATGACAGGCCGTCGGCACCAATCCGAAGGATCGGCGTCGGAAATCTCGATCCCAGGCAGACCCAGCAGCATAGTCATCAGCATCCCGCCGATATTCGCCATGAAGGGACCGGCAGGCACTTTGGAGTCTGGATGATCCTCCCGATATTCCAGGCACTGGTGAAACCGTCCCTTGTCATAGGCGGCATAGCCTTCCTCGAACAGCTTTAGCGCCAGTGCCCGGTCCCCGCGCATCGCTGCCCAGACCGGATAGAATGCGGGCAGCATCGGCGATCCCACATAATCGGCCCAATGCGACAGAAAGAGGTCGAGCGTCGCCTTTTCCTGGTGGGACGTCGCCGGAAAGTGCATCGGGAACAGGCCGGCGAGCGGCGAGGGCGTCGCGCCCTTGGCCTCGCTGATGCGGAATTCCTCATGTGACGCGATGACGCCGTCGCTGCGGATCGGCAAATGGAGGCTGTCCGCCATATCGCGCCAGATGGCCGGAACCTCCTCGCCGATCGACAGGCCGATGCGGATGGTCCGGCGCATCAGGTCATAAGCGGTCATCAGCGTGAAGCTGTCATTGTCGGGCGGCTCGGGTACTTCGGCCGGTCCGGTCGCCCGCAAAAGCTCAAAGCCGCGCGTCGTCTTCGTCAGGCGGGATGCCAGCCAATCCGCCACGCCCGACAATATGGGCCAGCCCGTCTCGCGCAGGTAGCGCAAATCACGCACCGCCTCGGCATGGAGCGCAAAGGCGCGCGCGACATGCAGCGACACATGGGCCGCATGCGCCGCGCCCGATCCGGGGCCGGGCGTTGCTTCCTCGCCCGAACGCGGCGCCGCCTCCCACGGGAAACGCAACCCGTCTTTGTTGTCGAGCATTGCATACATGCGCGCGGCATCGACATGCCGTGCGCGAAAGCCGAGCAGGCTGCGTGCCGCCTCAGGCTGGACCAGCAACAGGGGCGGAACGCAGAAGGCGTCGATGTCCCACATCACATGCCCGAAATAATAATTGTAATTGGACCAGCTCGCGAGCCCGAACATCGACGTCGCGGCGGGCGACGACCTGTGCGCGGAGCTGTTCAGATAGAAGAAACCGGCGTCGACCAGACGTTGATGATCCGCCCTCGCACCATCGACGACTATCCGGCCCTGCCACAACTCCCGCCAGCTTTCCCGGTTGAGCTCGCGCAATCGGTCGAAGCCCAGCTCTGTACCCTTCGCCAGCCGCCGGACGGCCTCGTCCATGGGGCGATGATGGACAAGGGAAGGAACGAGGGCGGCGATCTGCTCCAGCCGCACCGTTTTTCCGCGCCTCAATTCGACCGAATATTCGGCTGTCAGCGATCCCGAGCCGTGCTTCTCCAGAAAGCAGGGCTGGTCCTTGGCTTCCGGGCACTCACTATGAAAAGCGATGCCGCAGCAACTGAACGCGCCCTCCGGCACCCAGAGCATCGCGCCTTCACCCGACGCCGCTTGTTTCCCCACCTTCCGCTCGTCCGCCCTTCCACGCGCGCCCGCTATCGCAATCCCCGCCCGCAGCCGGACCGTGCAAGCAGTATCGGCTGTCAGTTCGATGCGTTGCAACACCATCGAAGGATCACTGCGGCTGGCAAAGGTTAGCACCTCGACGCGGAGCACAACTTCGCCCACATGAAACACAAATCCGCTGACAAGCTCCCCGGCTGCGAAATCATATCGCTGTGTCACATCGCCGATCAGCCATGGCTGCTCGGTCAGCCAAGTCTCCCCGATACCCATGTCGGCGGCCAGCGGATAGGGAACCGGGACGGCAGCTTCGACCGGCTCCTCGACATGCAGGCCCACGACGCCGTTGACGATGACGGAACCGGGCAACATCGGAATCTCGCGAACGCGAAGACCCACAAGGCCGTTCGCGACATAGGCAGGAAGGTCGTCGCCGCGAAAGCCGTTAACCGGATCTGGACTGAGCGGCTCCCATCCCACGGCTCGCCTCGCTATAGTATTTACGGGCGGGAATCCCGCCGATCCTTTTCCGGATAATCCTCCGGCGTCACCGTCCCGACATTGGGCCGATTCTCGACCTCCTCCTGCCGCTGGCCACCGCCCGTCCGCGGGTCTTCCTTTTCCCGTCCCGGCAGCGTGTCACCCATCGGACCGCGCGGTGTTTCGGCATTTTCCGGCTTATGCTGTCCTTCGCGTTCACTCATCGTCATGTTCCTCTGCTGTGCCGGGCTCTGCCATCTTGCGATGCTGTTCAGCCAGGATGGAGGCAGGCGTGACGTGCGCGGCGGCGGCCTGAAGCTTGTTCTTCCAGCCCGACACGATGTGCGCCTTTCCCGCCATCAGCGCGTCCCAACCGTCCTTGGCGACCTTGGCGGGATCATCCTTTTCGTCAGATCCGACCTTGGTATCCAGCATGTCCGCCCGGTCGAAAAATTCGGTTTCGGTCGCGCCCGGCATCAGCGTTGTGATCGTAACGCCCTTGGCCTCCTCGATCTCATTGCGTAGCGCATCGGCAAAGCTGTCGATAAACGCCTTGGTCCCGTTATACACTGCCTGGAAGGAGCCGGGCATGAACCCGGCGATCGATCCAGTGATCAGCACCTTACCCTCGTCACGGGCGACCATGGGCTGCACGACTTTTTGCAGCAGGTAGAGGGTGCCAGTAATGTTGGTGTCGATCACGCGCCGCCAGTCAGCGACCTCCTGCTCCAGAAAGCCATGGCCCAGACCGCGTCCGGCATTGGCGCAGAGCAAATTCACCGTGCGTCCCTTCGCCGCCTCGATCAGTTTCTCGACGCCCTCTATGGTCGCAAGGTCGGCCTGCACCGCTTCCACCTCCACGCCGTGACGGCGAAAGTCGGTGGCGGACGCCTCGATCAGCGGTTCGTCCGCCACGACCAGCAAGTCATAGCCATTTTGCGCGGCAAGATGGGCCAGCTCGAACCCGATCCCTGTCGAGGCGCCGGTGATGATGGCGAATTTACTGGCTGCCATGGCGGCTCTCCTCCTTCGTACTGACGGCCATGCCGGGTTTCAGCACGACCTTGGTCACTTCATTCTGATGATCGTGGAACATGCGATAGCCCTCGGCCGCTTCCTCCAGCGGCAGGCGATGGCTGATGAGGAAAGTCGTATCGATCTTGTCTTCCATGATCGCATTGAGCAGGCCGGGCATATAATGCTGAACATGGGTCTGGCCGGTCTTCAATGTCAGCCCCTTCTCCATGAAGGCGCCCAGCGGAAACTTGTCGACGAAGCCGCCATAGACGGCGGGCATGGACACGCGCCCACCCTTGCGGCAGGCCAGGATAGCCTGACGGATGGAGTGGGTTCGGTCGGTGCCAAGGAAGGTCGACACCTTGATCTGGTCCCAGACATTATCGGCGAAAAAGCCGTGCGCCTCCAGCCCGACCGCGTCGATGCAGGCATCCGGCCCGATGCCGCCGGTCATCTCCATCAGCGCCTCATAGGTTTTCGTCTGCTCATAATTGATCGTCTCTGCGCCAAAACGCGCCGCGAGTTCCAGTCGCCGAGGGAAATGGTCGATGGCTATGACCCGCTCCGCTCCCATCAGGAAGGCGGACTGCACCGCGAACAGCCCGACCGGCCCGCAGCCCCAGACCGCGACGGTATCCCCAGGCTCGATCTCGGCATTCTCGGCAGCCATCCATCCCGTAGGAAGGATATCGGAAAGGAAGAGCACCTTGTCGTCTTCCACCCCATTGGGAATGACGATCGGCCCGACGTCGGAAAAGGGAACCCGGACATATTCCGCCTGCCCACCCGCATAACCGCCGGTCATGTGGCTGTAGCCGAACAGGCCCGACATCGGCTGGCCGTAGATGGTCTGGGCGATATCCTGATTGTCGGCGGGCAGGCCGTTGTCGCAGGCGGAATATTGATGCTTGCCGCAATGATAGCAGCTGCCGCAGGCGATGGTGAAAGGCACAACCACCCGCTGCCCCTTTTTCAGTGTCGATCTCGGGCCGGTCTCGATCACCTCGCCCATGAATTCATGGCCCAATATATCGCCAGCCTTCATTGTCGGAATATAGCCGTCATAAAGGTGAAGGTCGGACCCGCAGATCGCCGTGGAGGTAATGCGGATGATCGCATCGCGGGGATTGATGATCTCCGGGTCGGGCACCGTGTCGACGCGAACGTCATGCTTGCCATGCCAGGTCAGCGCCCGCATCAGACTTCCTCCTCATGTTGCGGGCGAGTCCATGCCGACGTCGCGATTTCGCCCGTTTCCATCAACTGCTTGAAGCGCCGCAAATCACGTCGCGCCTGGATTGCCGGTTCTCGCTGAAACATTTTGGCAATTGCCTTGCCGATGATCCCGGCCGGCGGATCATAGAGGATCGTAGCCGTCACCCATGTTCCACGCCCGCCCGGTGCGTCGCGGAAGTCGATCCGGCCGCTATTGGGAACGTCGGCGCCATCCTCCGAAGCCCAGGCAATCGTCTCATCGGGCCTGTCCTCGGTGATGGCAGAAATCCATTCAACCGTCTTTCCCGCAGGTGCCTTGACCATCCAGTGGGTGCGCCCCTCTGCCACCGGCACCACTGACACCACATTTTCCATGAACCGAGGCAAATTGGAGAAATCGCGCCAGAAGGCATATAGCTCCGCCCTAGGGCGATTGATGGTCACCGTTTTGCCGACCAGCGTATCTCCTTGGGGTTCGATCAGTTGGTCGCCCACCTGTTCGCTGTGATCTTCCTTGCGCGTAGCAAGGGGCGCGTCGTCGCTCGGGAGCGACGCCTTGTTGTCGGCCATGTTGAGCCTCCTGAAGTGATCAACACCCCAACCAGCGGCCGGCGACCTCGTTCCCTCTGTTCACGAAAGACTGAACACGGCCGCCTGATAGCAGAGATAAGAGATCCTGCGACGGGCTGCGGAACATGCGGGAATAGCCATCGTTGATCGACCATCAGTCAAAGGGAGAAAGCCCATGGCGCTTCACGCCCATCACCCCTCACGATCCCAAAGCCTGCTGCTCGGCGCGGGCCTTGCCGTCCTCGGTTTCGCCGGGCGAAAGTTGATGGTCCAGGCACCGACCATGCTGGCAGGCGACTGGGATAAGGCGCTTGCTGCCGAGCATAAGGCAGCTCTTGCCCTGTTCGACGGCCTTGCCGCGACTGACGATGCAGCCAGCGGCAGGCGCCGGATGATGCTGATGCAACTCAAACATGCTCTGGGCAAACACGCGCTGGAGGAAGAAAACGCGATTTACCCCGCGATGCGCGAACATGGCATGAAGGCGGAGGCTGACGCACTCAACAGCGAGCATGGCTATGTGAAGCAATATCTCTACGAACTGTCGGACCTGCTGGACGATAATCCGGCCTTCCAGCAGAAGCTGGCGACGTTCCGCGCCGACATCGAACAGCATATGAAGCAGGAGGAGCAGGAACTGTTCCCTCGCCTGCGTCAGGCGCTCGACGACAGCGCAACCGGACGCCTCACGCGGCGAATGAACCAGGAAGGGCTGAAACTCGCCTAAAAGACAGGAAATGACCTATGTCTACTCCAGACCCTGACCAGCGCACCGTCCCTACGGAGCAGACTCGCGATCCAAACATCTCCACTGAAAATCAGCCCAAGGGCTCGGCCCGGCGGCCCAGCGACACGCTCGACCGGCCGGAGACAGACAGCGGCTCGGGCGGCGGCAATCTCGCGCGCGACATCGGATCACGCGACGAAGAGAGGACAGCCAGAGGGGGCGACCCCCGAGCCGACGCGGGTAATCAACAGGATAAAGTACAGCCCGACACTGGCACGCAGTCCGACAATGAGGGCGCGCAGACATCGAAGGATTAGAGTGACCGCCTCCCAACCGTTCTATATCCCGCTATCCGGTTAGTCCGGAGCCGGTCCCAGCGCCGAGGCCAGTTCATTGCGCCAAATGTCCGCCGTGCCATCCGAAGGCGCCCGCCAGTCGCCCCGCGGCGAGAGAGCGCCGCCCGAAGAGATTTTCGGTCCGTTGGGCAGCGCGGACCGCTTGAATTGGCTGATGGCGAAAAATCGATAGAGGAAATTGTCCAGCCAGCGGCGGATGGTGGGCAGGTCATATGCTACCTTGCCACTATGAGGATAGCCCGCCGGCCAGACCCCTTGCTCAACATCGCGCCAAGCGTGCCAGGCCAGAAAGGCGACCTTCGAAGGCGGCAATCCCTGCCGTACGATATGATGCAGGAAAAAATCGTTCAGCGCGTAAGGGCCGACCCGCGCCTCCGTGCTCTGCATAGCGCCGCTGGCATCGGCCGGGACGAGCTCCGGGGAAATTTCGGTGTTCAATATCGCATCCAGAATGTCGTCGGTCGCCTCGTCGAACTGACTCGTGGTGATGCACCAGCGGATCAGGAACTGTATGAGAGTCTTGGGCACCCCGCTGTTCACGGCATAGTGGCTCATCTGGTCACCCACGCCATAGGTACACCAGCCCAGCGCCAGTTCGCTGAGATCACCAGTGCCAACGACAAAACCTCCATGCCGGTTGGCGAGCCGGAACAGATAATCGGTACGCAAGCCCGCCTGCACATTTTCGAATGTCACATCATAAACCGGCTCGCCCCGCGCGAAGGGATGATCCATGTCCGCCAACATCTGCCGCGCCGCGGGCCGGATGTCGATTTCTTCACCCGCTACCCCCAGCGCATTCATCAGCGCCCAGGCGTTACCCTTGGTCTGCTCACCAGTTGCGAAGCCCGGCATTGTATAGCCAAGGATCGTCGAGCGCGGCAGACCGAGCCGATCGCATGCCTTGGCCGCCACGATCAGCGCATGCGTGGAATCGAGGCCGCCGGACACGCCGATCACGAAATGCTTGCCCGCCGTCGAGCGGAAGCGGGTGACGAGCGCCTCCACCTGGATATTGAACGCCTCGTAGCAATCGGCATCCAGTTCGGTCAGATCGGCCGGAACGAAGGGAAAGCGCCGCCCCCCCCGCCGCAGGCCAATATCGTCGCTTTGCGGATCAAAGGAAAAGCGGAGCTTGCGAAAGCGCGTCTCCGGATGCCCGGCCGCTTCCACGCTGTCGTTGAATGTGCCGTTGCGCATTCTCTCCAGCCGCAATCGCTGAAGATCGACATCGGCATAAAGCAGTTCCGGCTCATCGCCGAAGCGGCTCGACTCTCCCAGCAACTCACCCAGTTCATGCACCATCGCCTGCCCGTCCCAGGCAAGGTCGGTCGTGCTTTCCCCTGCACCCGCCGCGGAATAGGCATAGGCGGCAATACACCGCGCCGATTGGGAAGCGGAAAGCAAATGCCGGTCGCGCGCCTTGCCGATGGTGATGTTGGATGCCGACAGGTTGCATAGCAGCAGCGCCCCGGCCATCGCACCCGAGGTCGATGGCGGCAGCGGCGCCCAAAAATCTTCGCAGATCTCAACATGGAATATGAAGTCGGGCCACCCATCGGCAGCAAAGAGCAGGTCGGTCCCGAAAGGCGCGCTATACCCCGCGACCTCTATCTCAAGTCCCGCCAGACCGGCGCCCGGCGCGAACCAGCGTTTCTCATAATATTCCCGATAATTGGGCAGGTAGCTTTTCGGCACGACGCCGATCAGCGCGCCCTTTGCAATGACGAGGGCGCAATTATAAACCCGCCCTGCGCGGCGCAGCGGCGCACCCACCAGCATCACCGGCAGATTTGCGCTCGCCTCAATCAATCTCCCGACTTCCGCTTCGACCCTGTCCAGCAGGGCGTCCTGAAGGTGAAGATCATCGATCGCATAGGACGACAAGCAAAGTTCGGGAAAGAGAACCAGATCCGCGCCCTCTGCCGCCGCTTGCAGCGCCAGTTCCCTCACCGCCTCAGCATTGGCGCCCACGTGCCCAACCGTACCTCGCGGCGTGGCGGCAGCGACCCGGACAAGACCGTGGCGATGAATGGACATGAAGGTTTCAGGAATGCTCAATGGCTTCCCCCATCATCTCCAGCGCGACCCGAAGCGATTTGATCCGCACTGGGCCGCGTCCAATGTCTCCAAAATGTTCGACACGGTGGACAGTCGCGCCATTGTGCCGGGCGGCAGCGAAATGGACGAGGCCGGCCTCATCTCCGTCCGCCCCCGCACCGGCAAAACCAGTAATGGCAAGCGCAATGTCGGCATGAGATTGCCCGATAGCCCCCTCCGCCATGGCAATAGCGACCTCACGGCTCACCGCTCCACAGGCGTCGATCTGTTCCCGCCGAATGCCCAGCAACTCGCACTTCGCCTCTTCGCTGTACACGGCAAAGCCGCGCTCGAACGCATGGCTCGCCCCCTCCACATCGGTCAGCAATGAAGCGAGCAAACCGCCCGTGCAACTTTCCGCCGTTGCAAGCCTCAGTTCCGCTTCACATGCCGCCTTCAGCACAGCGGCGGCGGCTTCCTCCACATCGTCGGGCAATATAGGGGACAGCGTTTCGGCCGACCCCGTTTGTCGATTCTGTGGCTCGCCCATGATGCGTCGCCTTATGCCTGCCTGCTTCTCGGTCATATCAAAGGAATAGGGGCTGCCCGAGTTCCGTCGCAGTCGATCACGCACGATAAAATTTCACCCGGCTCCCTCCCGATCTGTCGTTGCCGCCGAGTGAAAGGCGGACGCGGACCTACGAAGCGCGATCAGCGTTTCTTCAGCAGCCGATATGGGAGAGCAGGATGCGGGTCTTACGCGACAATGGGCTGACGATCGTCCTCATGCTGCTATTTGGCGGCAGCATAACAGGCCAATGGATCGCCGGCTGGCACGTGCAGATGGAAGATGCTCGGCGTCATGGCGAAACCATGCTTTCACTCGCGACCTATACCACAAGCCCCGAATTCCTCTCGAGCGTGTTCGAGAATTGGGAAAGCGAATTTCTCCAGATGTCCGCCTATGTCGTTCTGACGGCCTTCCTGTTCCAACGCGGTTCAGCTGAATCGAAAGACCCGGACAGTCCGCCCCGCGACAAGGATCTCGACCTTCAGGCGAGCAAGCCAGGGTCCCCGCATATCTTGCGCTGGGGACCGATATGGCGCGCCCTCTATGACCGGTCCTTGGGCCTTGCCCTCGGCATTCTCTTCATCGCTTCGTTCATCATTCACTGGACCCAGAGCGCCCGGGTCGCCGCACAGGAAGCGCTGGCGCATGGCGGCACGCCGCTCAGCACGCTTGCCTATCTGGGCGATCCGCAACTCTGGTTTGAATCCTTCCAGAACTGGCAGAGCGAATTTCTATCCACAGCCGTGCTGGTAGTGCTGTCGATATTCCTTCGGCAACGGGAATCGCCAGAATCCAAGGGGGTCGCGGCGCCGCACGGGCAGACCGGAGAATAGCTGCTTCCGACGTCAGAGAAAGCAACCCCTGCCGAATAACTGTCCGCAATCAAAAGCCGATCTCCCCCGAGGCGTTCGCGCGGAACCACAGCCACGCCGGGGCTTCACTCTCGCTTCCACCTAGGGTGAGACGATCATGACCCAGTCCCAATCCGAGCCCAAGTCCACCCATGCGATCACGCTTCTGAGCGCAGATCATCGCGAGATCGAAGAGCTTTTCGAAACATTCGAGACGGCAACGACCACAGTTGAGCAACGGCATCTTTAGGTGAAGAATGACCGGTTCGAGGATCGTCATAATGGCTCGCGAACGGCAAAAAATGGCGCTACTTTCACTTTCGGATAGGCTCGCAGGCGACCCCGTCGAGGTCGCCGTCTAATCCCACCCGATAGCCGGGCTGCCCACGGTAAACAGGTGCGGCGCCTGCTGCCCATGCCTGCCTGCAACTGGCGTAATAGGTCGATGGCTTGGGATTGACCGTCCTTGGCGGCACGACCGCTCTACCCGAATATCGAGGCGATGCGGGTTGTGGTTTGATGGGATTCGCAGCACGGTAGTCGGCAGGGCGTTCAAACTCTCCGGCCCATATGCCTCTGCGCGCGGATTGCGCCGCTTGCTCTGAGGCTGCATAGGCCGTCGTCCTCTCGGTGAGTGCAATGGCATAGCCGCCTTCCGCAAGAGACTGGCTCAAGTCGCGGCCATTGACGTGGCAGACGGCCACGATGCGGCCATACACGTCGAAATCTCTTGGTTGACAATCGAGCCGCCCACCCTCGACATAGCGCCTGAGGGCGCTTGCCGCTTCCTGACCACAGGGCCAGCTTTCGGCCCCTCGTTTGCAGGTCTGTTGGCTTTCAGGTGCGTCGATACCGTAAAGGCGGACAGTCTCGCCACCGAATCTCAACGTGTCTCCATCAATGACGATTGGGATGCCAAGCATGACCTGCGCATGTGTGATGGAAAATGAGAGCGAAAAAGCCACCGATGAGGCGGCGGCAAACACTGCAAAATGAAATTTCAATGCCGCCCCCCTGCGTCATCATGGGTGTGGCCTCAGATTATATAATAGCGGCTTCTGGAATGAAATAAGCGCTTGGTGAATCGGGCGAGGTCCGCTCCAATCTGGTCGGCGAAGTCCACTCCCATGTTACGAGCGAAAGTAGAAAGTTGCCCGGGCGCAATGTCGTGCATCGCCGCGCGGGCTATTAGCAAACCCAGCATTTGCCGCGATAGCAGTTGATCGTGGGCATCGCGCTGGACTGTTTTTACCGAGGACGGGACGCTGCCGCTGCACATGTCGGCAAATTCTCTGGCGGCCTCGCGCCGCACAGCTTGCCAAAGAGGACTGTCGGGCCAGCGCGAGCGATTGGAGTCTGAACTTGGCTCAACGTGCCGCACCGCGTTCAGCATCGCGCCTATCATGTCGCCAAATACGCAACCAAGGTCGTGCCAGGTAGAGATCTGCCAGTCCGTAAGGTGGCGCTTATGGTCGCAAGACGGTGACGACCGACAGTGGGCGGATCGAGATCGAAGTGCCGCGCGATCGGGCGGGCAGTTTCGATCCTCAGTTGATCGCCAAGAACCAGCGTCGCTTCCCCGGCTTCGATGACAAGATCATCTCGATGTACGCGCGTGGCATGAGCACGCGGGAGATCACCGGGCATCTGCGCGATTTGTATGGGATCGACGCCTCGCCTGATCTGATCAGCACGATCACCGACGCGGTGCTGGAAGAAGTGGCGGCCTGGCAGCAACGCCCGCTGGACCCGGCCTATCCGCTGGTCTTCTTCGATGCGATCCGGGTCAAGATCCGCGACGAGGGGATGGTCCGCAACAAGGCGATCCATATTGCCCTGGGCGTCATGGCCGACGGCACCAAGGTCGTCCTGGGGTTGTGGCTGGAGCAGAATGAAGGCGCCAAGTTCTGGCTTCGCGTCATGAACGAACTGCGCAACCGCGGCGTCGAGGATATCATGCTGGCGGTCGTCGATGGCCTCAAGGGCTTCCCCGACGCCATCACCGCCGTCTTCCCCGAAGCGATGGTCCAGACTTGCATAGTTCATCTGCTGCGCAACTCGATGGATTTCGTGGCGTGGAGGCACCTTCCCGATAGCGGCTTCGCCGTCGCCCTGAAAATCGTAGGTGGTATACCGCCGGACTCCCGAAACCACCTGGTTCCTACAGGTTGTGAGACGCCAGCCTCGATAGCAGCAGCCTCGCTACTCAGTCCTCTCGCGATATGAAACCAGAACGACTGACGTTCATCACGCGCCGCAGCACTAGGGCGGCCAGGGGACCGTAACGGCGGTCGCCCAAATCGATCTGCACCTTGCCTTCTATTGTTGATGGCGGAGTAAAATGCCCCGGAACGGGCAAAGTAAAATTCCCCACTTCTTCTGATTGGCCCTTGTCCGGGGCGAGCCCCGGACAAGGGCCAAAACCAAAAATATCGGGCATGATCCTCCTGACGGGAGGCGCGCTACGATGAAGAAGCTTGGAGATCTGATAATGATCCTGGATTTACATCGCCAAGATCTGAAGGTGGCCGTTATCGCCCGCCAGGTCGGGATCGACCGCAAGACCGTCCGTAAATATATAGCGCAAGGCATCGAAGTGCCGACGTATGGACCCAGGCAGCCACGCGAGCGCTTGCTTGACCCTTGGATGGACTATCTGAGGTCCAGCCTTGATGCCTATCCGGGTTTGAGCGCGCGGCGCCTTTTGCGCGAGATTTGCGAGCGTGGTTACACCGGCGGCTACAGCACCTTACGCGATACGGTGCGCGCATTGCGACCGGCAGGCGGCGGCAGCCCCTTCGCCGTGCGCTTCGAGACGCCACCCGGGCAACAGGCACAGGTCGATTTTGCTCAGTTCCGGGCGCGATTTACCAGCGCGCCGGACAGCGTCCAGATCGTGTGGTTGTTCTCGCTGGTGCTGGGCTTCTCCCGGCTGATCTGGGGGCGCCTCGCCCAGCGTCAAACGATGCAGACCGTATTGGCGTGCCACAGAGCAGCGTTCGAGGCGGTGAAAGCCCGTCACCGCCACGAACTCGTCGAGAACACGGCCCTTGCTCTCCCGATCAGCCGATCAGTAGCGGTCGCCTACCGCCGCCACCAGTTCTGCGCGCATCGCCATACTCACTTTCCTCATCACTCGCTCCCAGCCAACGCTGGGAGCATTTTAGATGAGGCAACGACCCTATCATCGGGAGCAAATCAGGCGAGGCAATGCGACTTCTCATCCAGATCGCAGCGCCATAAGGTAAGTTCGGCCAGAAGCGGCTCGCACAGTTCGGCGCGCTCCTGGCAGCAATCCTTGGCGAGATACACCATCAGTGCGCGCAGCGCATCGAGGTTGGCGCGCTGGATTTGTTGGCGGCCACGTTTCTCGGACATTACCAGTCCTGCCTTCACCATCACGGCGAGGTGCGTGGAGAATGTGCTCTGGGTCAACCCGTAAGCCTCGACCAGTTCGCCAGTCGACAGGCCCTCAGGTCCATGGCGGATCGGATCAGGGCGAGTCAGGACGAAGGCGGGGCATCGCTATCTGCGCCAGATGCTAATCGCCGGCGCCGTGTCGGTCATTCGCTTTCCTGAGCGTCATAAGTCAAAGCGGTTCTGGCTTGTGCGGTTGCTTGCGCGCAAGAAGTTCAAGGTAGCCGCCGTGGCGCTCGCCAACAAGCATGCCCTTATGACCTGGGGGATGATGACCAACGGCGAACGGTATCACGAACCCCAGGTTGCATGGAATGTAGCGCTCATCGTCTACGATGTTGGGAATGGCGGACAGGAGCTGATGCATAAAGTCGGTTGAAACCGCCGGATCGGGAAAACCCATGTTTCGACCCAGCACCTCGAGGGCGCGACAATGGTCGGGTTCCCGAGCCGCGCTAATGGCATTATGACCAGCGGCCCCATGTGGCCCACGAATAGGTCGGACACATGGCCGCACCAACCGCAAATCTCAATATGCCACTTGCCAATGGAGAGCCGTCCACACAGGGGGCGACGCCGGAACGGGCCATGACCTGCTTATCAGGGCGTTTCCCATGCTCCATCGAGCAGCTGAAAGCTGCCGCCATTCACGGAGCGGCCGGAGATGGCGCCCGTTTGGATATGCTTGTGAATGAAAAACACCAAGGCGCTGGGATCCCGATCCGCGTCGGTTCGACCCCATCTATTCCTCGCACTTGATTTCAGATCGCTGTCTGCGCTGATCCAGGGTTACGCTTGACTCCCGATTTGCAGAGCTTTGGCCGGAAGCGCTGTCTCTTATGATATAGGCCACGTCTGTGAGGCCCAAGGGCGGCTTGCGATCGAACTGTTTCGAAGATACCGGTCCCCGGATACCATATGTCTCACCTCGCAAGCCGGGAAATCAGGGATAGAGCCGGTTGTTCGTTCGCATCTTCTGCACCTTAATCATGGCAGCAATGGCCGTGGATGCCCAAGCAAGGACTGGCGCGATCGATGTTCCGTCCCAAAGGCTGGGCTCCGCGATCGCGGAACTGGCCAGGCAGGCAGAGGTCGAGATATTGTTGAATGCTCCCGGACTGGAGAGAAGGCAAACAAGGCCTGTCCATGGAGACATGGTGGCCGAGAGCGCGCTGCGGCACATGACCCGAGGGCTGGGCGTCAGCATTCGTCGCGTAGGCAGGAGCCTGTTCATCGTAGAGCCGTCCGTATCCCGGTCGGCGATCGCGGAAGTGCCCGGGCCGGGAAGCGATCCGGACATTCTGGTAACGGCGCGGCGGCGGCTGGAAAAAGGGGGAGATGTGCCGCTGATGGTGGCGCACGATGGTCCCGATATGCTCAGCCGACAGGCGGTCCGGACGCTGGCCGACCTAGCGCGGGTTACGCCGGGATTCGTTGCGACGGGTCAGACGTCCAGCGCAATGCCGCTGCTGGTCATGCGCGGGCAGCGGCGGTCGATCAACGACGAAAACCGCTTGCCTTTGGTGGTCTATCAGGAAGAGGTGCCATTGCCGAACCAGGCGGCTCTTTCTCCGCTGTACGACATGGCCTCCATCGAGATATTGCGGGGGCCGCAGGGTACCTTGTTCGGGCGCAGCACGACCAGCGGCGCGATCCTGCTCCATTCCGCCCGGCCGGGCGACGACATGCCATCCTATGTCGAGACGGATGTGGGCAATTACGGCATGAACCGGATCGAAGGCGCAATCGAGCTGCCCGCAAGGGGGCCGTGGTCGCTGCGGGTTGCGGGGCAGCGGACGCGCAGGGATGGATTCATCCATATGGCATCGGGCGGCAGAGCGGATGATGCGCATAGTGATGCCGCGCGTGCGGTACTCCGTTTCGCACCGGAAGGACGGTTCAGATCGCTGCTGACCTTCGATATGCTCAATGCCGACGAGCGTGGATCGGCTCAGATACTGACCGGCGTTTATGGCGGAGGGACGGCCCGGACGATCGAAAATGCGCCCTATTTCGATTGCGGTCAGGGGGCATGCGATGTCGATGCCTTGCTGGAGCGGCAGCGGGAGCTGGGAAGGAGGACGTCCCAATCGGGGCTTTCGCCACTTTTCAGGCGCCGCTTCCGTGCCGTGACGAACATCAGCGAATATGGCGATGACGATCTGCTGTTGCGTAACATCGCTGGCTGGCGATCGACCCGGATCGTCAACGCGCTGGATGGCGATGCAACGCCGCTGGCGATCAACGATCTGAGCGGTCGTGCCAATCTGCGGCAGCTGACCGAAGAATTCCAGGTGCAGGGCAAGCTGGGTGGGACGCGTTACATTGCGGGAGTCTTCTTCCTCCAAAGCGTGCCGGTAGGGACGATGTTGCAAAGGAGCGCGCAATTCATTCGTCCGGGAAAACCCGTCAACAACATTGCCAATTATCAGACCTTTCGAAGTGCCGCCCTTTTTGGTCAGGTGACGCTCCCCCTGGCGCCCACGCTGACGGCGGATCTGGGATTGCGCTATACCGTAGAGAAGGTGCGGGGCTGTTCCTTGCGGAGCGCAGACGCAGAACCGCTGTCGCGGACCGATTGCATCGACACGGGGGGATCGCTCAGCGCCTTTCGATCGGGAAGGGTGACCTGGACGGCGGCCCTTACTCGGCGGCGGGGCGAAAGCAGCCTGTATCTGACAAGCCGGCGTGCGTTCCGATCGGGCGGCTATAATAGTCCGACGCTCGGCGGCAGGCTCGCGCCGTTCCAGCAGTTCGGGCCGGAAAGTTTCACCGACATCGAAGCGGGCGCAAAGGGACGATGGGCGGTCGGTTCGGTCCATGGTTCCTATTCCGCCGCCATCTATGCCGGCGTCTATCGCAATATCCAGCGGGCCTTGTTCCCCGATTCCGACTTCGATGGCGACGGCGATCCGGGCAATGATCCCATCTCCTTCTACGTCAATATCTCGCGCGCCCGCGTGATGGGAATGGATGGCGAACTGGCGGCCAGCGTCGGCAGTCATCTGCGCGCTACGGTCAGTTTTTCCTATGTCGATGCGCGCTATACGAAGGTCGATGCATCCGCATTGCTCGCGCCCCTTCTGGGCAGCGATCCGATTAACAACCGTTTCTCTTACACGCCCCGTTTCAGCGGGGTCGTGGATATGGTTAGGGAATTTCCCCTCCCGGACAATCTGGGTCGGCTGGAACTGGGAATCGACTATAGCCATGTCAGCACGATCCGCTTTGCCGAGCGGGCCAATGACCGCGCCGGTGTTCAGCCCACCTATGGTCTTCTGGGTGGAGCCATCGGCTGGAAACGGATAGCGGGGCGACCGCTCGACCTCGAAATCTGGGGCCGCAATCTGACGAACCGCTATTATGTCAGCGCCGGTGGGACGCTCAATCCCATATTTACGGCCGCCACGATCATTCCGGGGGCACCGCGTACCCTTGGCGTGCGGATGCGCTATGCCTTCGAATAGGCGCGCTTAGGGTTTCACCAGTTCCGCGCCCGTGGCGCTTTCGTTGACCACGCGGGCGATGCCGCTTGTCTCCAGACTTTGCAGGAAGCCGCGTGTGACACCGACACGGAAACTGCCAGTGATCGGCCGGCGGCCGAGCGTAGCGCTGGCGACGGCGATCTCCTGCGGGCTGTAGCGGTTGATCTCCGCAACCGCTTCGGCGAGCGGGGTGCGGTCGAAGACGATCATGCCCTGCCGCCAGCCAAGTTGCTGGCCGACATTCACCTGCGCGATACTGTAACGACCATTTCGCCAGGTCAATTGCGTGTCCGGCGAAAGCAGCGCCGACTGGGCCGGTTTGCCGCCGGCTGCAGGCATGTCGACACGCACACGGCCATGCGCCAGTGTCACGCGCACGCCTTCGTCGCCCAGTTCGCGGACAGCAAAGGCCGTGCCGAGCGCCGTCACCGTCACGCCTTCTGCTTCGACCACGAAGGGCTTGCGGGGATTTCTCGCAACCTCGAAGAACGCCTCGCCCTGCTTCATCCGCGTGCTGCGCCGCGTGTCGCTTTCGCTGACCGACAGGGTCGATCCGGTGTTGATCGTGATCGTCGATCCATCGGACATCCGGAAGGATGCCTGCTGGCCGACGCCGGTGGAAAATGTGCGCGCCTCGACCTGAGCAAGTTTGGCGAGCCTGCCCTGATGCTGCTTCCAGGCGATGCCGCCAAGCATCAGGATGCCGATCGCAGCCGCTGCGGCAACCGGGCGACGCCAGTTGCGGCGCGCACGGCGGTTGGCCAGCGCCCGTTCGCGAATGGCGAGGATCCTGGCATCGGCGCGCACCTTGCCGGCCTCTTCCCATTCCTGCTCCACCCGCGCCCAAGCCCTACGATGCGCTTCGTCGCGCGCATGCCAATGCTCGAAGGCCAGATAGTCCTCCGCCGCTGCATTGGGAGAGCGGAAATGGCTGAAATAAGCGGCTGCGGTCGCTTCGGGAGAATCGATCTGTTCCAGCGCGCGGGCGTCGAAGGCCTTGCTCATGGCAAGTCCCTCGCCGCCAGGAAGCGTACGGCTTTCATCAGATGCCGTCCGACTGCGCTCGTCGAAATGCCCAGATGCTCGCCGACGGCGTCATAGGACATTTCCTCGAATCGATGGAGGACGAAGGCATCGCGGGTCAGCTCCGGCATCGCCTCCAGCGCTTCCACCAGTCGGTCGACATCCTCGCGTCCGCGCAACACGCGCTCGGGCGTCCGGTCCTCCACCGGGTGAAAACTTTCTGTCAGCTCGCAATGGGCGCTGCGCTCGCGGGTTCGATCGCGCCGGGCGCGGTCGGTCAGGACGCTGGCCGCTACCTGAAACAGATAGCCCTCGATATTATCGATCGCCTCGGCCTGACCGCGCACATGCATGCGCAGCAGCACGTCCTGCACCAGATCGTCGACATCGACGGCATCGGTGCGCTTGGCTATATAGCGGCGTAATGCGGGCACATAAGCCGACAGATCGCGTGAAGGCGCGACAGAGTCCGGCGATGTCCTGCGTAGCGAGAAAATGGCACTTTGCTCCGGTCGATCGGTGCCGCCCCTTTAGCCGAGCGGGGGGAAGAGCGTCATCTGAAATATTTTTGTCATGTCCCCGAATGATCGGCGCGCGGTTGCGTCTTGCGATCATCGGCCCTCCCGAAAAACCGAACAGGGGGCCGAGCCACGATAAGGGGAATCAGACTTATGGCCTATCGCACAGCATCCGTATTGCTGCTCGCCAGTTCACTCGTCGCGATCGCAGCGCCGGGCGCCCATGCCCAGACCGCGCCGCAGGTCAGCGACGATCCGGGTGGGCAGATTACCGTCACGGCACGTCGCCGCGAGGAAAGCGCGCAGACCGTTCCGGTTTCCGTCACCGCCTTCAATGAAGAGATGTTGCGCGAAAAGGCCGTGGTCAGCACCCAGGACCTGACCTACACGACGCCGGGCCTCAACGTCGCGCCGCAAACCTCGCGCGATACCCCCAGCATCGTGATCCGCGGCCAGCGCCGCGCCACGGCAGGTGCGGCCGCGCCGTCGGTCGTCACCTATTTCGCCGACGTGCCGCTGCCCAATGAAGGCAGTATCGTGCCGACCTTCGACGTCGGATCGATCCAAGTGCTCAAAGGGCCGCAGGGCACGCTGTTCGGCCGCAATACCACGGGCGGCGCGCTGCTCCTCTATCCGGTCGCCCCCGATTACGACTTTGGCGGCTATGGGCAGTTGACGCTCGGCTCCTATAATGAGCGGACTTTCGAAGGGGCAGTGAACATCCCGGTCGTTACGGACAAGGTGGCGCTGCGCCTTGCGGGGCAGGTTGCCCGTCGCGAAGGCTATACCAAGAATCACGGCGTTGGCGGCGATCTCGACGATCGTCACAACAATGCCTTTCGTGGCTCGCTGCTGCTGGAACCGCTCGACGGCCTGAAGAATGTGACCGTGTTCGACTATTACAAGGCAAAGGAGAACGGCACCGCCACCATCCTGAACGGCGTTTACCCCAACCCGGCCGTCGCCGGCGGCGGCAACGCCCGCACGGCAGTCAATGCCCCATATCTCGATTGTGGCGTTGCAGGGTGCGACATCGACATCGCGTTGGCCGAACAGCAGGCGAATGGCGTGCGTGACGTATCGACCAGCATTGCGCCTCGCTCCAACCGGACCTTCTGGGGCGTCGCGAACACTACGACGCTGGATGTCGGCGCCGTCACCTTCAAGAATATCTTTGGCTATCGCAGCAGCAAGATCGACGCCGTTCGCGACATGGATGGCACCTATCTCCAGCTCAACGAAAGCCTGTCCAACACGGCCGTCGAGCAATATTCGAACGAGTTCCAGATCATGGGCAAGCTGTTCGCCGACAAGCTCGACTGGATCGTTGGGGCCTTCTATCTGAAGAACGATCCGACCGGAGTGAATGGCGGCGTAACCTATGCCGCGGTCATTCCGGGCCGCACCTTCACCTATAACGAGAATTACAACAGTGCGACGAGCAAGGCGCTGTTTGGCCAGATCGGCTATGCCTTCGGAGGTTTTGCCGATGGCTTGCGTTTCAACGGCGGATTTCGCTACACTTGGGACAAGTCGTCGGGCTGTTCGGTGGCCGTGCTGTCCACGCTGGACCGCATCGGTCCGGATGCCTGCCAGGAGCGCGGTGGCAAGACAGGCGCCGAAAAGTCGAAGGCGCCCACTTGGACGCTGGGCTTCGACTATAAGGTGAATGAGGATATCTTCCTCTACATCACCAATCGTCGCGGTTACCGCGCGGCCGGATTCAACCAGAGCGGCCTGTCGTCCTATTTCGACGGCTTCGAAACCTTCAAGCCAGAGAAGGTCACCGACTATGAGGCAGGGATCAAGAGCAGCTGGCAGATTGGTGACGTAAAGGGGCGCTTCAACGTCGCAGCCTACACGAGCAAATACAGCAACATCCAGCGCTCGATCTTCCCCGGTGCGAACTTCGACGGCGACAATGATCCATCGAACGATCCGGGCAACATGATCATCAATGCGGCGAAGGCGACGATCAAGGGAACCGAGTTCGACATCTCAGTGACGCCGGTCCGTGGCTTCAGCGTAACGGGTTTTGGCGCCTATACCGACGCCAAATATGATGAATACGCGGCGCCAGCGGCCTTTGTGCCGCTGCTCGGCACCAATCCCGTCAACAACAAATTTTCCTACACGCCCAAATGGACGCTGGGGGCAGGCGCCCGCTACGCGCATGAACTGGGCGATTTCGCGGAACTGGTCATCAACGCCAACTGGTTCCACAGCAGCAAGGTCTGGTATGTCGAGCGGCCACTCGACACCAACGGCATCCAGAAGGCCTATGATACGGTCAATCTGAAGTTCGACCTGAACGACATCGAGGGACGGGGCATCGACCTTGGCCTGTTTGTCCGGAATCTGTTCGACGTGACCTATGCTGCCGCCGGCGGCGTGGTGACGCCGTCCATTACGGCAACGTCGCTGGTCTATAACGAGCCGCGTGTGATCGGCGTCCAGTTGCGCATGGCGATCGGCGCACGCTGACTTGCCTGTAAGGCCTGCATGGGGCTTTCCTGATGCAGGCCATCTTTTGTTTCGAAACAATATCAAAGGGGTGTGTGGCCATGAAGACAGTTGCCTGGTCGTTGCTCAGCCTGCTTGCGGCAGGAGTTTCCGCTCCGGCGCTTGCCGGTCCACTTGCCGACAGTGATCGCATGGCGATCCTGGCGGATATCGATCTCGACACGCCCGCTCTAGAGAAGAATGCGCTTGCGATCTGGAACTATGCGGAGGTCGGCTTTCAGGAGACGAAGAGTTCCGCTTTGCTTCAGAAGGAACTGAAGGCGGCTGGCTTTGCGATCAATGCTGGCGTGGCGGGCATGCCGACCGCCTTCATCGCCAGCTTCGAGACGGGCGACGGCCCGGTCATCGGCATCCTTGCGGAGTTCGATGCATTGCCCGGTCTGCCCCAAGCGGCCGAGCCGGAGCGCAAGCCGATTGCCGGCATTGCAGGCCATGGTTGCGGCCATAATCTCTTCGGTGCGGCATCAGTGGAAGCTGCGATCGCGACCAAGAGATGGATGGTCGCGCACGGCATCAAGGGCGAACTGCGCCTTTATGGTGCGCCTGCCGAGGAAGGCGGATCGGGCAAGGTCTTCCTCGTACGCGAGGGTTTGACCAAGGATGTGTCGGCGATGCTCCACTGGCATGCCGCCGACAGCAACAGCGCCTCGCAGGGACGAGCGCTTGCCAATATCAGCGGCAAGTTCCGCTTTCACGGTGTTGCAGCCCACGCAGCCGCCGCGCCCGATCGCGGCCGCTCCGCACTGGATGGCGTGGAAGCGATGGACAATATGGTCAACATGATGCGCGAACATGTACCGCAGGACACGCGCATCCACTATGTCATCACGGACGGCGGCAAGGCGCCCAATGTCGTGCCGGATACTGCCGAGGTCTATTATTATGTCCGCCATCCGGACCAGAAGATGGTGTCTGACATCATGGAGCGCGTAAAGAAGGCGGCGGAAGGCGCTGCGCTCGGGACGGGCACCACGGTAGAGTTCAACCAGGTCGGCGGTACGTTCGACCTGCTGCCCAACGACACGCTGGGCCATATTATGTACGATAATCTGAAGAGCCTGACCCTGCCGACCCATACGGCGGAAGAACAGGCCTTCATCAGCAAGATCCAGTCGACCTTCCCCAAGGGGACGCGGATGGGCGACGGGTCGGTCGGTCCCTACACCAGCGGGCAGGTGTCGCCAGCATCGACCGACGTCGGCGATGTCAGTTATACGACGCCGACGGCGGGCATGGTCGCGGCGACCTGGGCGCCGGGCACGCCACCGCACAGTTGGCAGGCAGTGGCGGCAAGCGGTACCAGTGTCGGTCTGAAGGGCGCCGTCACGGCGGCGAAGACGATTGCACTGACTGCTGCCCAGCTGTTCCAAAGCCCCGACACTCTGGTCGAGGCGAAGGAGGAGCTGGACAAGCGCCGGGGCGCCGACTTCGTCTATCGCTCCCTGCTCGGCGACAAGGCGCCATCGATCGATTATCGCAAGTCCGCACAAAACTGATCTGCAACCGCGTCGGGCCATGCCCATTGCTGGCCCGGCGAATTGCAGTTTTCGTGAATTGGTGATCTCATGAAATCCCGACTGACGGCCTTCATCCTCATCGGCATGGTCCTGGGGGTGCTAACCGGCTTTGTGGCCAATCTCTGGGTTGGGGGCGACGAAACGCTGGCGAAGGATGTAGCGGGCTATTTCCACCTTCTGGCCGACATCTTCCTGCACCTGATCAAGATGATCATCGCGCCGCTGGTCTTTTCCACGCTGGTCGCGGGCATCGCCCATATGGGCGACAGCGCGGCGCTGGGGCGGATCGGCGGGCGGGCACTGGCCTGGTTCATCATCGCCAGCCTGATCTCGCTGACGCTGGGCCTGATCTTCGTCAATTTCTTCGAGCCCGGCGCGGGCCTCAACCTGGTCCGGTCGGGCGCGGATTCGGGGGTGAGCACCGAGGCGCTCAACTTCCGCGACTTCATCCTGCATGTCTTCCCGACATCGATGGTGGGCGCGATGGCGGAAAATTCGATCCTCCAGATCGTCGTCTTCTCGCTGTTCGTCGGCGTCGCGCTGACCGCCATAGGCGACAAGGGCAAGCCGATCGTGACGGTGATCGAGGCGATGGTCGAACTGATGCTGCAGGTGACGGGCTATGTGATGCGCGTCGCGCCCTTCGCGGTGTTCGGCGCGCTCGCTTCGTCCGTGACGGTGCAGGGTCTGGGCGTGCTCAAGACCTATGGCGCGCTGGTCGGCGAATTCTATATCGCCCTCCTCTGCCTGTGGGTGCTGCTGTTCTGCGCAGGAGCGATCTTCCTTGGCAAGCGGATGTTCAAGCTGCTCCGCTATGTCCGCGAACCGATCCTGATCGCCTTCTCGACCGCCTCGTCCGAAGCCGCCTATCCCAAGATGCTGGAGCAGCTCGACCGTTTCGGCATTCCGCGTCGCATCTACAGCTTCGTGCTGCCGCTGGGCTACAGCTTCAACCTGGATGGGTCGATGATGTACGCAACCTTCGCGACCATCTTCATCGCCCAGGCCTATGGCATCGACCTGCCGATCGCGACGCAGATCACCATCCTGCTGGTGCTGATGGTGACCAGCAAGGGCATCGCCGCCGTACCGCGCGCGTCGCTGGTCGTCGTGGCCGCGACGCTGGGCCAGTTCGAACTCCCGGTCGAGGGCGTGGCCTTCATCCTGGCGGTCGACCATTTCATGGACATGGGCCGCACCGCCACCAACGTGCTGGGCAACGCGATCGCAACGTCGGTCATCACCAAATGGGAAGGTATGCTGGAGGTCGGCGCTCATACACCATCCGCATGTGCACATGATCGTGCCAGGAAGTGGCATCTCGCTGGACGGCACGCGGTGGATATCGTCGCGCCACGCCTTCCTGCTGGCGGTGCGCGTACTGGGGGAATTATTCCGCCGCCTGTTCCTCACCCGCCTGCTGGCGTCGTTTGATGCCGGCAGGCTGGGCTTCTTGGGCGCTCAGGCACATCTCGCTGCCCGCAAGGCGTTCCTCCTGCGCCATCTCTCGCCTATCCGGAAGAAGCGCTGGGTGGTCTATGCCAAGCCGCCCTTCGCTGGGCCGCATTCGGCATCATGGATTGGAAGTCGCCGATTGCCTTGCGCGCGGCTACCAGTTCAGGGACGTTCTCCTCGATTACCGCCACCAGGATCGCTTCGGATTTGGCAAGTCCATCCCACGCCGAGGTCATCAGGCGCACAAGGACGCGCGCCGAGGGCGTGCGTGCGAGGCCACTTTGATTGGCCTTTTCGGCGAGACGGCGCCGTTGGGCCCATTGTGAGACGACACCGCTCTGACCGACAAAACCTTCCGCGCGCATCTCGCGCCAAAGCGCCAGGGCAGTGCGGGTGCCGTTATCCCATCGGTCGTTCAGCCATGGCAGCCAACTGTCCAGGAAGCTGGGTCGGGTGCGGAATACGTCCATTCGCTGACCGCGCAAAACATCGCGAACGAGCTTTCGGCTATGGCCGGTCTGCCGAACAATCTGCCGGATGGACGCTCCATTTTTCGTTAGTTCCCGGACGGCGTCATTGGTTGCCTGCCGACGGAGGTAGCCTTCATACTGGAGCTTTTCGGCATAGTGGCTGAGTCCGCCGAGCATACCGAGCCAGAACGCCGTCATCGAATTGCTCGCAAAAAATGCGTCGCCCGCAAATGACAGTGTCGCACCAAAAGCGGCGCGTCAGAATCTTCAGAAGGACGCGAAGACCACCAAGGGGAAGGTCCGACGGTCGGCGCACATATCGGCTTTGAACCCGCCGACATGTGCGCCCACAGTCGCGGCAAACCGCAAAAGTACAGCGTGAGCGCAGCAGGATTTGGACATCTTCCCCGACGCTCTGCACTGAGACAACTACAAAGCCTTCGGGTGCAAGGCTCGCGCGCTGAAATCGACCGTGCATGGCAGATACTCCCGATTAAGCTGCTGGAGCATACTCCTAACAGCAGCAAAAGTGAGTCAGAGCCAACTTTGCGCGCCGGTTGACAATGGTGCGCGCGATGAATTCGGAATCCGCATGCCGTGAAACAAAGATTTGAGGATTTCGAGTAGGGACGTTTCAAAGAGGAGAGAGTGAAGAGGTTGACATGGAGCCTGGGTTTTCTGTTCTGAAATTGGGTCAGGCTGATGGCGAGCAGCAACGCAGTCCCCCCTATCGATGAACTGGAAGAGATGATAGATTTCAAATCATGAGCGGTGATGAGTTTGAGCATAATGGAAAATTCTCAAAGTCGACGACAAGCGCCCACTCGGCTGCGGGATTGGCTGTGGCGGCCGTGGTATGCGAAGCTATGGTGGAGCGCGGTGCCGACCTATTGGCTGGGCATGCTCGCAACCCTCAGGATTGATGCTCTAGCTGAAGTTTATCATTCGGCTGCCGGTGGATATCTGAACGTCTTGTTCTTCCCGCCGATGGTGGCGCTTGTTCTCTCGTTTGGTTTCTTGCGCAACAGACTGGCATCGTTGCCAGCCCAGGAGGACGGTGAATTTGATGAGGACTCATTTTGGGAGCGAAGGAAATATGGGCCGTCAAGGTTGCCGAAAGAGGTTGATCCGCTGGATTCCGCGTCCGGGGCTCTATGGATCGGCAGCTCTTTGGACCCCCTTAACCCCGGCTATATCAATCGCGCTTCTTGAATGACCCGTCGCCATCTGTTGGACCGTTAGCTAAGTCGGTCGAGAAGCGGCCGCTGTAGAGGAGCGAAGACTGCTCAAATGAAGTGACGGGGGCATTTATATCGGTCGTTCCACGCGCGCTGTCGGCATCTCCAAGATAGCGGTTTCGCAGGCCGTTGGCTCCAAGGATCTCTAAGGTAAGGCGATTTGTGAATGCCTCTGCCGGTTGGCCGGCCTTCGAAGCCGCGTACTCGGCGTTGGCGATAGCTTGCCGGACATCGTAATTTACAATGCTGAGCTGACTGCTGGCGGCTTCGTTCGTGGTCCCGCTTTCCTGACTTGAAACGGCAAGAGATCCTCCAACTCGACCGCTGCCACTCCCGGAGCGATCTTTGCTAGATCCCCCGCCTGTGCTGATGGTTGTACCGGCGATTTCGCCTTGGGCCGTAATATTGAACACGTTCTGATCTTGAGCTGCCCTTCCGATCGAGCGCTCCCAACCCGTCTGCGCCATGATCGCCTGAACATCCCGCTGGAGGGTGTCAACGACCTGCGGTTTCAGGCGCCAATCGCCTTTACGATCCATCTCGAACCCGCCCTTGAGCCAGTTCGCCATCGCGGCGCGACCTTCGGCGCCACCGCCCATGAAATGCTCGATCGTGTCGGGCCCGGCCTGCTTGCCCGCTTCGAACCGCGTGCTGGTGTCGTTGCGCGCGGACTTCTCGAACCCAGCGCTGCTGGAGACGAGGAGGTCATTATGGGCGAGGCTGAAGCGGGCATGGCCGCCATTGGCAACCGCGCCAAGCTGACTTTCGTTGAGAAGGCCGGCCTGCCACATCTGAGCGGCGGTCGCCGGGGTAAGATTCATCCTGAAGTCGCCATTCTGGTCCATGGCGATCTGACGCTTGCTCATCTCGATGCCGTTGGCGCGAAGCAGGCCCTGCATGCGTGACAGACGCTCGCGCTCGACAATGCTGGTCATCCGGGCGTTGCGCGCCCGGTCGGCGATGCCGTCGGTGCCACCTTCCGCCATGTCGAGCTGATTGCCGCTGGCATCAGCCAGCGTCCGAATGAAACTGTCGAGACGAGCCGCCTCGCGCGTCGACATGCCGGCGACCTCGGCGCCTTGTGCAAAGCCGAAATTCTCCGACTGGCGCCGCTGTTCGCCGATCCGGGCAGTGCTGCGGGTGCCGCCATGCCCGACCTCCTTCTGCGCGTCGAGTTTTCCAGAACGCTCGGCAAAGTCATAGCCGGCAGCTTCCCGGGTCCGCCCATAAACGCTGGTACCTTCGCGTGCCGCTTCAGCCGTTGCGCCATCGGCCGTGCCAAGATCGGTCGCCGCCCGATAGGTTTCGAGAGCCTTGGTCACCTGGGCTTCATTGCGGCCCGTTGCGCGGGAGAGTTGCGTGATAGCGGAGGAGCGCGCTTCGCCGGAGAGGGCATTGATGAAGGCGATGCGGCGGCTCATCTCATCAATGGGGAGGCCAAGCATAGCGGCAGCTTCGCGCTGACCTTCATTGCCGCCAGTGCGATGTGCCTGCTCGGTCGCGACGTTGCCCCGTTCCACCTGGGCGACCCGGTCACCCGCATAATCGCGGCGACCTTCCATCGCCCCGACTTGCACCTGCGCTGCCGTCAGGTCATTGCGGAGCATCGTCTCCTGAGTGAAGCTATTGGCGATCAGTTTCGCGAACGTCGGATCGGCGCTGGCCTCGGCCACGACGCCGCTCGCTTTAAGTTCGGCATCTTGGTTCCCATAACCGGCCCGTTCAAAATGCCGGGTGGCCTGCTGCATCATCATGCCATAGGCGCGGGTGTCACCAAACGCTCGCCACTGAACCAACCCCTGGGTGAAGGCGCCGAACGCCTTCTCGCCGGCCTCGCCCGCGCCAAAATAGCGGGTGCCGAGGGTCCGCAGCGCATCCTTGTCGGCAAAATTGTGGATGGCGCCGGTAGCCGCCGCCGCGCGAACCGCGCTGATCGTTGCCGGGTCACCCAAGTCCCGGCCATGAAGCGCGGGCGCAAGGCCGCCCATCTCGCGGGCGGCATCGAGCGCGCCAAGCCCCATCGCCGCGCCACCGGGCGCGCCAGTGCCATGGGATGCCGTGACCGCGCCCGCCGCGCCGAAGCCGCGATTGGCGCCGAAGCTCGACCGTTCCCCAAAATCTCCGAAGGTCGACGCTGCGCCACGGCGCGCGCCCGTGCCCATGGCCGAGGCCTGCGCCTCCAGCGCGGAGGCGAGGCCCTCGGAGGTGGACACGCCAGCGGCGGCAGCCGAGCCCTGCGCCTGGACGCCCAGCGAGCCGCCGGTGAAGGAGGAGAAGACATTGCCCGAAAAGCGGAAGACGGTGAACACGAACGCGCCGGCAAGGCCCGCCGCCGCCGTGCGGAAGCTCCCGAAGATGGCGAGCGCCTTCATCGCCGAGGAGGGGGCAAGCATCCAGGTCGTGGCCGCCACATGATTGGAGCGCATCTCGGCAAGGACCGCCATCGCTCGACCCAGCGTCAGCTGATAGATGCCGGCGTCGATGACGCCCCAGAGCGCCACGAACACGAAGAGGCCCAGCGCAAAGCTCGCGACCCGCAGGTTGATGGGGGTGAGAATGAACAGCAGCGCGATCGGCATCATGAACAGCATGATTCCGAACACCGTCGCCCGGATCGTGGGCATCCATTCATTGGCGGTCGACATGGTGGCGAGACCACCCGCCACCACGGCGCGATTGGCCATCACCCGGGCGGCGGTCGCCGGGCTGTCCTCGAACAGAACGTCGCCCACGCTGTTGCCAAGCAGGATATTGGTGAAGAAGGTCTGGGCGGTGAGCGGCGTCTCCAGCATCATGTCGCCCATCTCGGCGAGGTTGCTGCGGCACCGTGCGAGCTGGTCGGCCTTGGCGATGTCATAGCCTGTGCGCTGACAGACCTGGGCGGAATAGTCCTCGAAGATCGTCGGGTCTGAGAGCCGATCGGCGATATGGGACCAGGCTTCGCTGCAACTGACCGTCGTGCCGCCCTTGTCCGAAGCCGTGAACACCGTGCTGAAGGTCGACGGCCCTGCCATCGCGGCGAACGATGCGGGGAGATCTGTGCTGGTGCGGAAGAGCTGGTCGTCATCCACGCCATAGGCCGGCGAGACGCGGGCGACCGGATAGCATTGGCGGACATAATCCTTGATCGTCGCGTCGAGAAAGGCATCGGTCATCGGCCCGCGCGGATTGATGGCATTGAGGAACAGATCGAAGGCGTGGCCGCCGGCACCGAACTCGAGCTTGGCATGTGGGTCGAGCGTATTGTCGTCGATCGTCTCGGCAAGCGCGCGCTCCATCATGTTGGTGACGCCTGCCACGAGGACGATGAGATTGGGAACGTCCCCGACTGGCTGGTAGGCATTGCGTACCCGGTCGTAAACATGGACGGTGCCGGTCGTCGCGACGAGGCCGACGAACAGGCCGATGCCGACCAGCATCTGAAGGCCGAACGCGACCAGGCCCATGCCGGTACCACGGATCATGGCGAGCACCGCGCCCAGCGCCATCCCGACGACAGCGACGATCAGCACCAGCGTCTCGTAGCGCGGATCGGCGAAGATCATCGACACGAGCCGGAACGCGTCCACGGTTTCGGCAAAGCCGTCATAGGTGTGGAAGCTTGTCTCCAGAGCGAGGGCGGGGGAGGCGACGAACAGGCTGGCGAAACCGCCAAGTGGCGCGGGCAGTCGGGGTAGGCGGCGCATGGTGTGGTGACCCTTCAGCGGTTGCGGCTGGCGGCGGTGCCGGCGGCGTCACGCGCATCCCGATCACGCTGACGGATGAGGCCGGCATAGCCCGTCGAGAGGTTCGCCTGGGAGAGCTCCGCCATATAGGATTGCCGCATCTGCGCGCGCTGGCGCAGCACCTCCTCCCGCAGGTCGCGGAGCTGCTCGATACCCTTGGTGAGGATCCGGGTCTGGCAGATATTGGCGCTGGTCCCATCGGCGGCGCCCGCCGCGCTGGTCCCGCGCTCGGCATTGGAGATCGCAAAATCGATGCTGCGGGTGAGGTCGTTCAGCATTTGATAGGCAAGAGTCAGGGCGACCAGCTCGTCAGTATCGCCGATAACCGAGTCCACCACATCCTGGCGCACGCCCCATTCAAGCATTCGGTAGACCGGCAGGGTCCGTACATTGGCGACGAACTGCCGTTCCTCGGCCGTGAGCGAAGCGCGCGTCCTGATCTTCTCCGCGATCGAGGTCATGCGCTCACGGGTGAGCGCCAGCGCGCCCTTGTTCCCATCCTGCGTGCAATCGGCGGCGGTGGCCGGCATGTTGAGCGCACGCCGCATCACCCGCCCGCTCAGGAAGTCGTCCGAGGACTCGGTATCCTGACCAGCGCAGGCGGGGATAGCCGAGAAGAGCGGCACCTTGTCGGTCGCGTCCCAGCGCATATAGACGTCGCCGACCCGCGCGCGCATGACGGCGGCCCAATCGGCGGCGCCGACGCGGGACGCCGCATGGGCGAGCAGCGATCCGGTGCGGAAGATGTCGGTCACTTCGATCGGGCAGTTGGCCAGTGCGTCCTTCAGATCCTCGGTCGGACTATTCCCGTTCGCCTGGATCTTCTCGCGGCTCTGCTGATAGCTTTTGGCGTAACCTTCTTTCACCGACTTGTAGCCGGTCATCTCCTCGATGATGCCCGACATATTGTCGTCACCTTTGGCGATCTGGACCATGCGGTTGGCGAGGCGGCAGTCGTTGACCTGGATCGAATTCAAGAAATTGGTGGCCGCCTCCATCTTCGAAATGATGTTCCCCATCTTCTCGTCCAATGTTTCCAGCAGATATTGGAACGCGACGGCGGGCGCGGCCTGGAGGATGCTCTCGAGCTTCTGGACGAGATAGTCGGGGTCGAGGAAGGACATGCCGCCCAGAAACATGTCGATGCCGCCGCAGCCTGCCTTTACCTTGGGCATGGTGAGGCTCATCAGATAGTCGCTATGGACATCGATGCGGCCGGACATGCCGCCCGCCGTCACATAGCCGCGCGTCTGGTCCTCGAAGCTGCCAGGGCTGGTATAGGTCACATTGTCGAACCAATGCTCGGCCCAGCTTTGGGCATGGGCGGGCATAGCCGTCCCGCAGGTTGCAAGCAGAGCCAGAACGGTTAGCGTCGCGCTAGATTTGAGATGGGGCATGGCGGCTTCCTTGTCGTGAGGAGAAAAAGGAAGGGCGCGCCCGCCATATGCGAGCCCTTCAGCAGCAACTGAAAAATATTGAGGTTTTTAACCTTGCAAATCTGGAATACTGATCCGAATATGCAAGGATGATTGAACGTCGGATCAGAAGCGAGCTCATTGCTCGGCTGGATGAAAGCCCTGCGGTCGCCTTGCTCGGGCCACGCCAGGTCGGCAAGACGACGCTTGCGCAGGAACTGACCTATGACCGGCCATCCATCTATCTCGATCTCGAATCGGACCGGGATCGCGCGAAGCTTGCCGATCCCGAACTCTATCTCGAAAGCCATGAAGACAAGCTCGTCATACTCGACGAGGTTCATCGACTTCCGGACCTCTTCCAGCTTCTGCGCGGCCTCATCGATCGGGGGCGTCGCAAGGGATTGCGGACGGGTCGGTTCCTGCTGCTGGGTTCGGCTTCCATGGAATTGCTGGCTCAATCGGGCGAAAGTCTTGCCGGGCGCATCGCCTATCTGGAAATGCGTCCGCTCGACGCCCTGGAGGTGGGCGACGGGGATGTTGATCGGCTTTGGATTCGCGGCGGCTTTCCCGACAGCTATCTCGCCACCAGCGATGCCACGAGCCGGCGTTGGAGGCAGGACTTCATCCGAACCTATCTCGAACGTGACATTCCCATGCTGGGTCCGCGTATTCCTTTCGAAACGCTGAGGCGTTTCTGGACGATGCTCGCCCACCATCAATCGGGCCTGTTGAATGCCTCGGACCTGGGGCGCAGTCTTGGCGTCGATTCCAAGACCATCGCCTCCTATCTCGACCTTCTGGTCGACCTGCTTCTCGTCCGTAGGCTTGAGCCCTGGCACAGCAATAGCGGCAAGCGTCTCGTCAAATCGCCTCGCGTCTATGTGCGCGATAGCGGCATCGTCCACACATTGCTGGGTCTTGCCACCCGCGAGGATGTGCTGGGACATCCCGTCGCCGGCGCAAGCTGGGAGGGGTTTGCAATCGAGACGCTGATATCGGCGGCCCCCGAAGGAACGCAGGCGCATTTCTACAGAACATCGGCCGGCGCCGAGATCGATCTTCTCCTCAGCATTCCGGGGCATGGCCTTTGGGCCTTCGAGATCAAGCGCAGCCTTTCGCCCAAGGTCGAGCGGGGCTTCCATCATGCTTGCGCAGATCTGGATCCGGCGCGGCGGATCGTTATCTACCCTGGAGAAGAGACCTACAAGCTCGCCGAGAATATCGAGGTTTGCGCGATAGCCGAGGCAGGCCGATGGCTCCTGTCTCTGCATTGACGGAATGTCGATGATTGAGACGCCCGGCATGATCAGTTCCGATCCTCCCCTTTTGCGTTGGAGATGCCCGCGACAATTCCCGTGAACTTCGCCATCGCGCGAACGCCGACCGCGGCCCGCACGCCGGTCTGCATCTTCAGCCCAAGATAGATGTTGCGGGCGAGATTGGCTGGATGATCCGTCCCGATCGCGATCGGCAGGATGCGCGCCTCGTCGGAGACCGGGCGGAGCCAGGCGACGGGATGGCCGATCCACGGAAGGCCGAGCCGTCCTGAACGGAGCATCGCCTCGTCCCTGCCGATCGGACGGACTGTCAGCCTGTAGCGCGTCTTGAGAGCAAGAAGCTTGGTCCAGAGATCGCCGCAGGGCAGGCAGCCGGGCGCCGTGCTCATCTCGATGACGAATGCGGACCCTTCGCCCTTCAAAGCCGCCTCGAAATCCGGCGGATAATCGACAGTTCGGGGAACGCGGGCGAGCCAGCTCTGCATTTCGCGGGCGCTGGACACCGGATGGATCGCGGCGCGGGCTGCCGCGACACGGTCAGGTGCCAGTCGTTCCGCCTGCGCATGGACCGGGAGCGGCAGCACGCCCAGCAGCGCGATCGATGGTCGAAGAGGAAGGGCCCTCATGGGCGGTCCCCGGCTGGGTTCGCCATCGGATCGGCGGCCGCGACCGGACCATTGGCGAGCGCGTCGAAAAAGCCATTCTCCTCACCGGCACCGGTCAGGAACTGTTCCGGCCTTATGTCGCCCGAGAGCAATTTCACTGCCTGATAGGCGGTCTGGATGAGCGTGGGGAAGGCCTCGACGCCATTGGCGATGACCATGCGCTGCGCGGAGTTGCGGCGAATGACCATGGTGGTGGGCGTCACCTCCACGCCCAGGCGAGCGCCAAGTTCCGGCCGCCGGTCGAGGTCCTCGCGGATGATCTGCCAGCCAGTTTCCTCCTGGAAGCGCTGGAGGATCGGCCATTGCACCCGGCAATAGCCGCAGGAGGTGCGCGAGAACATGACCAGCGCGAATTCGGCGCCCCGCGAGCGGAGATAGGCGCGGCGCACCGCGTCCTTTTCCGCGGTGAGGGCATCGCGCGCATCGCCGATCATCGGGTTGGCGGACTTGGCGCTGAGCTCGGGATGAGCGAGCATCGCAAGCTGGGTGACGCCCGCAAAGGCGCGGGCCTTACGTCTCGCGAAATCCTGGAGGCGCCAGAAGTCCGAAACGGCGTCGACCGTGAGCACGGTCGCAGCATAGTCGCGCTGCTCTGCAATGAGCTTGGCGATGCGGGGCGGGCTCCAGCGCGCCAGCTCCCCCATCGGCGGAATGGCAGGCGCGGGTGGAAGCTCGTCGCTTGGCTGTTCCGGGTCGGGTTTTGGCGCGTACCACCAGTAGCCCTGACGCACGCCATCCTGTGCCGATGCTGGTCCTGCCATGACAAGACCAACAATCGCCGCTCCCGGCAGGATGTCGCGGCGGGTCACAGAAGCCGCTCCATCCGGGTGAGGCGCTCGATCCGGACGGGGCCGAAATAACGACTGTCAAAGCCTCCGGCATGATCGGAGCCGACATAGATAAAGCCCGCCGGGATCGGCCGGTCGCCCCAGTGGAACTGCGGCAGCGGTTGGCCGTCGTGACTGAACGGGCGGGTCGCGCCGAGAAAGGTCCGACCGCAATAATACCAGCTGCGGGTTCCAGGCTTGCCATCGAGCGCTGGCCGCTCAATCTCTCGCAGCCGCTCACCCGGGAGGCACGCAGCTCTCTTGGTGACGCTGACCGGACGGGGACCGGCAACGGGTTGGGACAGCATGAACTGGACGAGGTCGCCTTTCCGGATCGGCCCCGGAGCGGGCCGCACCGCCCAGGCATCAATTGATGGGCTCATCACGAGGGTCACCTTCGGCAGGAGATAACCCGCAAGACCAGCGAGCGGCAGGGTGATGGTAAGGGCTAGCGTCAGACGGCGCGGATTGGCCGGCTGATCCTCGACCGCGCCGCCGAGTGCAGCCACTGTCTCGCGAGGCAGTGCCTTGAGGCGCGGCCAGGCCGCGCTAGCGGTGATACAGGCGAGACGCAGCATCGCTGACCTCCTCCTTGCCGCCAAGGCGGGCATATTCTTCGAAAAGTCCCGACAGTGCCGCGTCGCCATAGACGATATGGCTGGCGCGCGGTTCGACCTTTTCTTCGCGCTCACAATAGGGCAGAGTGGGGTTGCCCGGCACCATGGCGAAGGCAGGGACCTGACTGACGCCATGCTGGCGAAAGAGGATCGGGTCGACGATAAGCTGGACATTGCGCATCGTGCAGGCAGGCCCTTCGCAGCCCGGATCGACGCGCAGTATCTGCGCCGTCAGTTTCGCCATCGGGCCGATCTTGCTCATGCCCCCGGGCACGCCGCGAAAGGCGATGACCCCGCCCACCAGTTCAAGCTGCCCGGCGTAATTGCGGAGGGTCTGGAGCGGCATGGAGGAGGAGGCGAACAGCATCGGCACCCAGCTCTTTGCTGAACCCGGTTCGCGGACATCCTTAGACTTTGCTGCATCGATCGGCGCGGCGAGTCCCAGCGCCTCGTAAAGGCGCTTTTGCACAGCATCATGCTCGGCAGCCAGACGCTGGGCGGCATTCTCCCGATCTTTGCGCGCCCGCGCTTCGATGTCGGGAAAGCGCCCCTTTTGCCGCATCGCCTCGAAGGCCCGCCGGCGCATCGCCTGCGATGGTTCGGGGATGCCGGCTGGACCGGATAGAACGGACTTGTCTGATGCGGGCGGCCTGCGCTCGTCCGCCGTTTGCTGGCCCTGCGCTGGCGCTAGAGCTGCCGCGCAAAGCGCGACCATGGCGCCGGCGCACAGCAAGAAATCAGGGATGGATGATGCTGAGCGTCGCATCGATCTTCTCCTTCATGTCGATCTGGATGTCGGATTGGGCGCGGGCCTCGATGTCGGAATAATATTCGCTGAGATCCATCCGGCTGAAATCGAGCGCCTGGAACTCTTCCGCCGAAAAGCCGCGGCAATAGGGATGTTCGGGCGTGCCCCAGCCAAGGCTGTTGAAGGCTATGAGTTGCGGCCGGCCCTGCTCCTGGATGATCCGGCCGAGCTTGGTGTTGAAGCAGCAATGGCCCCGCGCCTTCTGGATGCAGATGCCCAGGATCCTGGACGAGCAGTAGGTGCCGACCTCATGGCACATTCCCGAGCCGCGCAGCATGCCGGTTTCCATATCCTGTTGGTCGCAGCCCTGGAGCAGCACCTCGATCATATAGTTGATGGCAAGGCTGATCGCGATCGAGGTGGGGTCTATGCCGACGATGATCGCGTTGGCGCCTGCGGACGCCGCCTCGCTCGCGGTCGCGCCGGCCTTGAAGGCGGTATAGGCCGCTTTCATTCCGGTGAAGACGCCCTTGGCGATCGCGATCTTCGTCGTGATGGAGCTGAGCGAGCCGCCCATCCCGTCCTTCACGATTTTCCCCTTGTCCTTGCAGCAATTCTGGAATGCGACGCTCGCGCCCGGCGGCCGGCAGCGCAGTGCCCGTCCACCGAATATCTCGATCGTCCCCAAACAATTGCCGTCGGCATCGACCGGGCCGTCCCCCGGCGCGCCGGGATCGTCGACGACCTCCTCATTCTCGATCGGCGTGGCGGAGGTATCGATGCAGCTATGGGGCGAGCAGGCCGGCACGGCACGTGAGGCCGAGGTCTTGCAGGCATAGCTTGCGCCCAGCGGACAGGCATAGGAACCCAGCGCATCGGCCACGCAATCGACCGCACCGATGGGACAAAGCGTGCCGCCATCCGTGGTTGCAAGGCACTGCGCCATTTCGCCTTCATCGGCGGCATCGCCGTTGCCATTGAGGTCTGCGGCGCAGAGTTGCGCGGCGTGGGCCTGCGGCACCAATGAGAGCTGCACCAGCGCGCAGGTGAGCGCGAGTGCGGGGGCAAGCCGGCGCATCATCGCGCCACCGCCGTGCAGGCAAGGTCCGAGCCTGCGAGCCGGACCGTCTGCATCATGACCACCGCTTCCGGGAAATCGTCGAGGCAGCCGCAGGGTGAGACGATCTCCTCGCCTTCGCCCAGCGGGCAGACATTGTCGGCCGAGCAGACATGATAGAAGCTGTCCCAACCCACGGGCACATTCTGCTTTTCCGCCACGGCGCCAGAGGGCGCGACGCCGCTATTGGCGCTGGGCGCGCGGGTCTTGCAGATGGTTTCGCAGGCCGCGACCGCCGGACGGTCGGGGAGGGCGAAGGCGCGGGTCGACTGGACGAGGGAGCCTTCGCTGGCGCGAGTCTGGTCGGCAAGCAGCGTCTCTGTGGAATGATCGATGATGTAGGTTGCGCGGGCAAGATCGGGCTGCACAGTTCCCGACGTATCGACCACGCAGGCATAGCGCCGCGTCCGCAGGAAAAAGTCGCGGCTATATTGAAAGGTGCAGTTGCCCGTGCCGAACAGGCGGGTGAGGGGCAGGGGCTTGAGGCCCGTGACGACGCCGTTTCTGACTGTCTCCACGCCGTCGACAACGTCCTGAGTCAGGCGGCAAGTGGGGTCGCTTGCATAGCCCGTGCAGAGATCAACCAGTCGTTCGCTGACCTCGCAGCTGGTGTCGACCTGGATCTCGACGGTGATGGTGCCCCAATTGCCTCCACCGCCGCCGCGCACGCGCGCGCTGACGGAGGTCGCGCCAGACTTGAGCGTGTCGGTAAAGTCGATGGGCGTGCGGTTATACCAGGGATCATCGCTGATCCGGCAGTCACCCGATGGCAGGCCATCGCCCGTCCAGAGGCGCTTGCCGGCGGACCCCACGACCTGGCCGTTGATCCGCCCCTGGACCCAGTCGTCCGCGCCCATCTCGATGATCCGCGCCGAGACGATCCGGCTGGGCAGCAGCGGATTGAAGGTCACTGAATAGAGCGGCGGATTGCTGCCGCAGGTTCCCGTGCCTCCGATCTGGAAGCGGAGGCATCCGGTGCCGCAACTACTGGTCGAGGAGATCGAGCCGCTGGCCGAGACGATATCGGTGAATTCCCAGGCCTTGACCGAAATTTCGCGCTCGATCGTGCAGGAGCGCGTTTCCTCAGCCTTGCCATTCCCCGCCGGTGAGGCCGCGAGCGCTGTAAAGACAGAATTTGTCTGCGAGGCCGCATAGGCGTCGCCGCTGATCGCGGTCGGGTTGGCGCGGTAGCTGGTCGCGGACACCGTAGGCGAGGAACTGCAGGCTGTCGTCTGCGCGCCGACATAGCGGATGACCGGGCCGTCGATACTGGCCTGCGCCACTGCGATCCTGGGATCGGCGGTCGTGAGCGCGCCGATGACCCCGCCACCCAGATCCTTGAGGACCGAGGGCAAATTGCCTGAGACAAGGTTGGTGCCACAGCTTGCATTGACGCAGTAGCAGCCGGATAATTCTGGCAGGTCGACCGCACTCAGCTTCAAATCGCCTGTACTGCCGACATCCCATCTGAAGCTCCGGCACTGGTTCCAGCTTCCGGGCGAACAGGAAATGATCCCGTTGGCGCAGATGCCCGAAACCGGGACCGGCAGGGTGAGGCTGCTGTCGAAGCTGCCGTCGAGATCCTTGTCGCGGGAAATGGAAAGATGGGTGATGTCGCCGGTGCTGCCGGGCTGGACCAGGATTTCGAGCATGGTGGCGCTCTGCTGACACGCGATATTGGGCGTGAAGCTGCGGCTATTGTCGATCGTGCTGACGGGTTGGTTGGCGAGGCCCGGCGTCAGATAGTTCCGACTGATCGCGTCGCTGTCGCCAGATTTGGCGCGCGAGGCCGCCGCCGCTGATCGTGCGCGCCCATCCATGTCCTGCGCGAAGGCCGTTTGTGCACTCAGGGCTGCGAGTATCGCGAGCGAAGGCGAGAAGAGCTTTCTCATGTCTCGTCCTGGCAGATGCCGACTGTGACGACGGCTCGAAGGGGGAACAAGAGGCAAAGCCCCGCAATGCCGGGCGGCGCGGAAGGGTATCCGAGGGCCGCCTTTCCTGCGAACATGGTCAGCACGGCCGATGCGAACGAGGAGACAAGGAGAGGGAGGTATCCTCGTCCGCCGGGGGTATCTCCGGCCGTGCTGACCTTCTCCCCATGCGTTTTCAAAGCCGCACGGGAAGAATTGGGTGTTGGAGCGGCGCCGTATGGCGCCGGCGCCGCTCCGCCCGCGCAGCGGCCGGCCGGGCCGACATGGCCTTGGCGGGCAGACCGGGCTTGAAACCGGATCGCTGTGGGGCATGGCGGAAGGGATCGGCTCATGGGGCGGACACCCCCGCGCAGCAGATCACCTTTTCAAAGGACATGAACTGGGCATTGTCCTTGCCGGGCGCATGTTTGCCCGAGGACCAGAGCGCGCCGGGGCGTCCGATGTTGACGCATTTGCCGCCCTTGACCGGCTCCATGATCTGGAGCTTGTAGCGGCTCTTGGTCCAGATCGGCTGGGCCTTGAAGGAGCAGCCGTCGGCAGAACTGATGGTGAGCGCACCCAGGCGCCCCATCATGAAGGTGCCGCGCGCGGCGAGCCCGGCCCAGGCTTCGACGCTGTCGCCAAAATGAATATCGCCCGCGACCGGATAAGTGGCGCCCCAGCTTCCCATGCACCAGAAGAGCGGGTCGATGACCTTGCCCGCGGCGGCCGCGGCGCTGTCGGCCATGCAGGCGAGGCCGGCCGCGGGATTGCCGAAGAGAATGCCTTCGGGCTGGATGATCGCGCCCAATGTTCCGGACTGCCAGGTCGGCAGCACTTCGGTGATCGTGGTGACGTCGAACCCGTCATCCTCGATGCACGGGAGGTCGGTGAACATGTCGAGCATCTTCCAGACCGGGGCGATGTAATAATGCATCTGCGCGAACAGCTTCTGGCTGTTGGTGCCGTCGGCGATCGAGGATTGGCTGCCCTGAAGCCGACCGCCGGTCGGCAGAAGATCGGCGCCGAGCGCCATCATGCAACCCGGCTCGGTGACGACATCGATCATCCGGTTGGGCGACCAGAAGCTCACCTTCACGCCGAACCAGAAGGTCGCGCCCTTGCGGCAGGCGCATAAGGGTTTGGAAGCGGACTGGGCGTCGAGCGCCTTGTCGAGCTTGTCGAAACTCCCCACCCGCACGCCGCCGATGGTGATCGGAAAGATGCAGTTCCAGCGCACCTTGGTGATGGGATTGAAGATGGTGCCGGGCTCGCATTTGGAGGCGTGGGCAGGTGCCGACGCGCCGCCGGCGGCCAGCGCCAGGGCGAGCGGCGCCATGCGCGCGAGAAGCCTGCGCTTCATGGCCGCGCGCTCCCGCCCGCTGCGCGCAGCGGCGCATATTCGGTGAGCATGAGCTTCTTGCCCTGCTGCGCGACGATCACCGGCGCGACCGTGAGGCCGAGCCGTTCCTTCACCCGTTCCTCCAGGATGAAAAGGGGACGCCCGCTGCGTTCGGAGAGGTCGAGCGCATCGCCCGCGGTAAGCAGGATGAAATCGGTAAAGCGCGCCTGCTTCAGCGCCCAGCCAAGATCACGGGGATGGACGATAACGAGGCGCTGGGGCAACGACACATAGTCGAGCGGGTTGAAGGTGAAGCCCTTGGGGTAAAGCAACCGGCCATCGGGCAGGCGGATATCCTCCTCCACCGTATAGAAAGGAACGAGGCTGCGGACGCGGTCGACCCTGGCCTGCCTCAATGGCGCCGCCCGGAGCGCCGACCAGCTCGAGCGCGGGCCGAGGCGCGAGGCAAGACTGGGCGCCCTGGCAGCGCGCGCTTCGATCTCCGCCATGGCGTCCCGCTCAGCGATCGGCCAGGTTCGCCCGATCGTGGAGGTCGACGCCAGCGCGGGATGGCCGCAGGCAAGGCCCAGCATCAGCGCGCCAATCAGGGCGTGCCGCGCGCGATCGGGGCATGGCTCAGTGGTCATGACGCCGTCTCCACCAGGGTCGTTCGTCAGTTCTGTCGCCACGGATCGCGCAGATCAGCGCCGACGCGCCGAGCACCAAGCCGGCGAGCAGCAGCCCCTGGAGACGCAGCGGCAGCGCGCCTGGAGTTTCGAGCACCAGGATCGTGAGGACGAGCAGCATGAGCTGCGTGCCGACCAGCAGGCGGATCGGCCCAGTTGCCGGGGCGGCGCTGAGGATGCCCTTCATCGCCTGTTCCACCAGCGGCGTAGCCATTTAGCCGACTTGCCCGCAGCGCCGGTCATGCCGATAAGCAATATGCCGCTCGCAAAGCAGCCTGCGGCCACCATCACCGCTGCGCGCAGGATCAGGAACGGAGGCTTCTGAAGCGCGATGCCGGCGGCGCCGACGAGGAAGCTAAGCATCATCGTCTCGATCGTCACAAGCCGGAAGCGCCATTGGAAGGCCTGCGCCTCGGCCCTGGCCGCCGCGCGTGCCTCAATGAAGGCTTCCAGTTTCGGGTCGGGCTCGAATTCGAAGCGGGGCTGGTTCTGGTCGGGCGGCGTGCGCATCAGAGCTGCTCCCCAGTAAAGGTGGACCCAAGGATTTCGGTCGGATCGACGCCGGCGAGATCGCAGACTGCCTCGAGCGGCGACATGCCCCGGCGCAGTCGCGCCTCGAACGCCGCCACCTCCTGTGGTGCGCTGGTATTGATCCAGTAGGAGAAGGGGTCGACGACGAGCCGGGCGATGCCCAGACCCAGAGGCGAGTCGATGAAGACTTCCGAATAATGGGGCTTGTTGTTGCGGACCGATTTCAGGAGATCGAGGACGAAGCCTGAATAATCGAGGATCTTGTTCTCGACCGCCCGATCGTAGGTCGACCCCTGGAGCAGGAAGCGGGTGGCGGCATTTTCGAGGATTACCTGTCCGGTTCCTCCGAACAGCAGCAAGTCGTTCATCGACTGGAGCACGACCCCGAAACTCCCCTGATATTTGCGCGCGCGCCTGTAGCCCTGGCCGAACACCTCGGCGAGGCGAGAAAGATCCTGCCCGTCGGTGCGGGTCATGAACTGGGCGGCCTCATCGCACAGGACAAAGCGGGGCCGATCGCGTGCCGAAAGATAGAGTTCCTGGGTGACCGCATTCACCACCACCATCACGATCACATTGAAGAGATCGGGCATGGCTTTGAGGCGCTCAAGCTCGAGCACGACAAATTCATCGGCGGAAATGTCGAAGGTCGAGGGCCCGTTGAAATAATGGCCATAAGCGCCCGAACTGGCAAAATCGCGCAGGTTGAAGGCAAGTTCGCGTGCAGCGGGGATCAGATGCTCGACCTTGTCGAGATCGCTCATCGCATAAGCGGGATAGGCGCCGAGCCAGTCGCGGACCGCGTCGATCCCGGCTTCCGCGCGCCCGCTGTCGATCGTCCACTGGACTGCGGACTTGAGCAGGTTCCATTCGGACGTGCTGACGCCCTTGCGGGTCGCGGCATTGGCCATTTCCGCGACGATGGCGACCGCCATGGAGATGGCCGACTGGCGATCGTCGCCGTCGAGCGCGAAGCCCATGTCGAAGGGGTTGAGGACGAAATGCTCCTCGCCAATGTCGATGTAGCGGCCCGAGCAGAGCGTGCAGAGCTTGGCATAGCTGCCGCCGATATCGATGATGCGGATGAGCGCGCCTTGGGCATAATATTGCTGGCAGAGGTTATTGAGGAGGAAGCTCTTGCCCGCGCCGCTCTCGGCCGAAACGATGAAATTATAATTGTTGATGCGCGTGTCGAAGAGATCGAGCGTGATGAGCTGGCCCTTGCGCCCGGCATAGAGGAGGGCGGGGCGCCCCCCGCCGCGAAAGTCGGTCTGGACGGGCGCCAGAAGCGCTGCCGCTTTGGCGGGCATGGGAAGGTCGCGCTCCAGCATCCGCACCGTCCGCCGGTCGGGATAGAAGCCGAAGGGGAGCGCCATTGGTAGCAGGACCGGATTGAGATAGCTCTCCTCCTGCATCATCCAGGGCAGCGGCTCGCTTTCCCAGAGGCGCTTGGCGCGCGCGGCCATCTCACGCGCCTGCGCGCTATCGCGGCCGAATACCCAGATGACCGGGATCACCGAGACGAAGCGGCTATTGCCCGCCTCATCGAGCACCCAGCCTATCTCCTCGATCTGCTTTCCCACCTCGACCGCGAAACTGCCAGCGGCCTTTTGCGCGGAGAGGATCTGCGCGCGCTTGTGGATCTCGAAGCTTGAATGATCGAACAGGATGTTGAGTGTATAGAGGAAGGGCCCGCCAATCTGGTCGCTGTCCTCCGAGGCGCCGCGCATCCCGCCCAGAAGGCGATTGCAGCGTTCGGCTGTCACGCGCCGGGCCGGCGACTTGGGCGTCAGGCAGCGGGCGACCTGGTCGCCGAGGAACAGTTCCGGGCCATCGAAGACGAGATCCGGGCCGGCATCGATCAGCTGCTTTCGGACCGGGCGCGCGGGCACGTCGTCGCTGCCGCGTGCAAAAACGCCCGGTGCATTTTCGAATACGCCGTTGAAGATGCGGCGATAGAAGGTGACGAGTGCCTCGGGCGCGATGCGGGCGATGCCGAGCTTGGAGAGTTGTTCCTCAATCTGTCGCCGCAAGTCGGCGCCCAGGGGCTTCCTCGTCTTGATCGAGAGAAGGAGGCGGAAATTGCGCAGCGGAATGCCGTGCAGCGCGTCGAGCCCCTGCGTCCCGTCGCGCAGATAGTCGCGGGTCCGGCGCGCCGAAGCCTGTATCAACGGATCGGGCCGGGATTTCAGATCGAGGAAAGCGTCGAGCGCGCCGTCGATCAGCGGGTCGGCAAAGCAGTGGAGCTGGACCACGGTGCCCGGCGCGAAGTGGATGTTTAGGAGGCCGAGCAGCGCCTGATGGACATGGGCGAAGAGATAGGCACTGGGCACGAGTTCCCAGGCCTGGCCCCAGCCATCGTCGATGCAGAGGAAGGCTTCCTCCTCCGCGACCCAGGCGACCATCGGCAGAAAGTCGGAATAGGCATCGCGCGAAACGCTCTGGCGCAGCCGCTCGAACGTCATGCCGCCGCCATGACGGGTGCCGGGCGCCTTCATTGCCCCTGCTCTCGCGGCTGTTCCTGCGGTGGAGCGGGAAGGTCGCTCGTCTCCATCGGCGCGGGCTTGGCCTTCACCTGCTCGAGGACTGGCACACGGCTCGCCGGATTGACGGGGCTCACCAGATAGTCGCCGACCACCCATTGGGGCTTGTCGAGGATCGAATAGACGTAGCGCGGCATGTAGAGCCGGTCGGGCCGTTCACGGTCGGCATAAGGAAGGATGAGCGTGCGGATCGTGCGTCCGGGCCGCAGCATCGGCGTCACTGGCGCTTCGACCAACCCCTGAAGCTCGCGATAGACGCTGTCACGATAGCCAAGATAAGGCGTGGCGGCCTTGCCCCTGGCGCGTCCCGTCGATCCGGGCGAGGCGGCGACGGCGCTGCCTTTCAGCATCTTCCTGTCGTTCGTGACCCTGGGATCGGACCGGGAGGCGGCGCCGGCGACCGCATCCTCATAGGCGCGCTCGGGGTGGATGCACTGGCCATGGTCGCTATTCTTGCAGCTGAACTTTTCAGGATAGGGCGACATGACCGAGCCGATGGCGGTGCAGGCGGGAAGGCTGGCGAGCAGCATCAGTGGCACGCTGACGCGGTATACAGACGAGGCTGAAGGAAATGCGAGGAGCGGCATGGGCGTGTCTCCTTGGGTGCGGGGCGGGCGCATCAGAATTTGCTTCCCGCAGTCGGCTTGATTTCGAGGGCGACGCCCTCCTGGATCACCACGACCACATCCTTGGCGGCGCCCACCTCGACGATGGGACCGGCCTGGCGGGCGAGATCGAGATAGAAGTCGGTGAGCTTGTCGGAGGATTTGGAGAGGCCGCCGGCGATGCCGGACTTGGCCGCGTCGCCCGCATCAAGCGATCGAACGGTGCCAAGCGCGGAGACCGACGTGTCGCCGAACGTGTTTTCGACGGACTGACTCATGCCCGAGATCGTGCCGGCAATGAAACTGCGGGCGAGCGCGGCCCCGGCGCGCGTGACGACCCGGCCCGAGAGCCCCTTCTTCCCGTCGGTATCGACGAAGAAGCCCTTGATCGGTTGATCGACCACCGAGCGTTCGTCAAAGTCGACGCAGGAGAGGGAGACGAGCTGGACCTCGACCCGCTCCTTGGCGAGGCTGCCGGTCGCATTGCCGATGACGAAGCAACCCGACAGGTTCGCCTTGACATCATTGGGCAGCACGGCGGGCGCCTGGACGCGGGCGATCAGCGGTTCAGGGTTCGAGGTCGCGTCGCGGCTCGCGAGCGCGTCGATCCCGGTCAGCAGCCGCGCCTTCATGAAACCAGGCGGCAAATAGATCGTCCGGGTCTTTTTTTTAACGCCTGTTGCCCCTTTGTCGCCCGCGTCGGCGGTGAGTGCGGCGGTCGCGGTCCCGATCGAGCCGACCTGCCGCTCCACCGGCGGGGCGGGCGGCGCAGGCGGCACGGACGGCATGGGAGGCGGCGGGAGGCTGCCGTCAGCGCTCTCAAGTTCGCGCCCGCTGGGGCTGGGCGGGAAGGCCGGGATGTCGCCAGGCATGGCGCTGGGGAGATCGCCCTCTGCCGCGTCCGTGATGGTTCGCCCGCCAAGGGCGATCCTGCCTTCCTCGATCGCGGTCACCCGGTCGCCCAGCAGCGCCTGGCCGTCGAGGATTTTCTTGAGGTCGCCGCGCACCTTGGTCTCAAGGCTGTCCCCGCGAAGCCCCGCGCCCATGTCGAGGCGCGATGCCGCCGGTGCCGCTGGCGCCTCGTCCTTCGATCCGCTCGAGGCGGTGTAGAGGCCATAGCCGAATAGTGCGATGACGACGCCGACACCGGCCTGGCGGGCGCGCAATTGCTGATGGGCCGTCAGCAACGCCCAGCGGGCCTTGAGGTCGAGCAGTGCCGGACCGCGCACCTCCCTGGCGGCGCGATCATCCGGTTCGCCGCCGGCGCCGTCCCTACTCTTTGGCGGGCGGGAGTAGCCCTTTATGCCGGCGTGGGGCCGCTGGGTCGGCGCGTCGGGCCTGGTGCCCATCGGTTGCGTGCCCGTCGGTTGCGCACCCGTCCGCTTCTCGCCGCCCTTGTCGCCGGGGCCGCTCACAGCGTCTCTCCCCGACGCAGCAGAATGAGGCGCGCGGTCTCGCCGGCCTTCAGGGACAGGCGATCGAGGGTGACGCTGAAGATGCGCTTGCCCATCGCGGCGTCCAGGAACAGCCGCTCGTCAATGTCGGTATCAGCGCTCGCCTCGACCCAATATTCCGACGCCGACAGGCCGGTGCCCTCGATCGTGACGCGGCGGCGTTCGGTGAGCTTCAGCGCTGGCGCGGCGCTGAACGCAAGCGGCCCTGGCGAGACGGCGACCTCGGTAAAGCTTGCCGGCACCCGGTCCTGCAGCATCGAGAGGGTGATCGAGACGGCGCGCTCCTCCTCGACCAGCGGCCCTACTAGTTCGCCATTGGCACGGGCACGTTGGCTGGCGCCCGGCACGAGGGTCACAGTCTGGGCGGGAATGTCGGAGGGCTCGGCATAGAGCGGATAGATCGCGCTGTTACAGGTCACGAAAAATTCCGAGGGCGTGGTGACGAAGCTGCGCGTCACCTGGCCCGCATCGTCGTTTTCCTTGACGAGGAACTTGACCCAGGCATCAGCGCCCGCCTTCTCGACCGCGATCGCCTTTTCGGCGGAGAATTTGACGTCCTCGATCTCCCCGCCCTGGCAGACGAGATGATTGATGTCGCGGTTGGAGAGGCGGATACTGCTGGTCTGGTCGGGAAGCGCGGTGATGGTCTGGGCCAGTGCCGCTATGGGCAGCATGGTGGCGATCGCGCTCGCCGCGAAGGGCGCGCAGAGGCGCTTACCGAAGTTCGGCATCGAAATTCTCCTCGGAAAGAGACAGGAGCCAGAAGCGTCCGGCATCGATCGTGTAGCGGATGCGCAGATTGCCGCGGAACTTGCGGATGACGCCGCCGATGACGCGGACCTTTTCTACCGGCACCAGGATCTGGCGGTCCGTCCAGGTGACGGGCTGATCGGGCCGGATGTAGGTCGCGATCGAGAGCGTCGGATTAGTGGTGAGTTCGTCGAGGATCGCGTTCAGACTGTCGCGGATGCCATTATAGGCGGTGGGGTGGACGATGCTGAGCAATTCCTCGAACTGCCGGTCGGCCGACAATGCGGAATAGGTGCCCGAAAGCGCGACGATATTGCGCGTCATGGTGCGCAGATATGCGGGCGAGGGCTTGCCGCCGGTCACATAGAGATCGCCGCCCGCGCCGAAGGGAACCACGATTGTCCGCTGGTTCTGGCTCGTCGTGTAAAGGGCGATCCCCAAAACCGCGGTGATGCCGAATAGCCCCGCAATCGAGAATTTGAGGAGCCGATTTTCTTCGAACAGGTTGGATGACCCCTGGAGATAGCGATGGATGCCGAAGCTCGCGGGCTTCTCGGCCAAGGGATCGCTGGTCTCTCGGGCGGATGATCTGCCGAACATGGGATAGCTCACTCGCAAAAGCGGGTCTGGGTCGGGCCGGGGTAGCGGGGCAGCGTGAGCAGCCCCCAGCGCCAGGCGAGATGCGGGATGAAGCCGCGCGGCTTGGTCCGCTTCCAGGGAATGAAGAGGAGAAGGACGCCGAGGAGCGACCAGCCCACATATCCGCCGACGATGACGGCAACGAAAATGGTGGACACCACAAGGATGAACTCCTGCGCGTCGAACCAGAGAATCTGGACCGGCTTGTGCAGAAATTGCGGAAGTCTCTCGTCCACGTCCTTCTCCCTTGCTTCATCACGTACGACCAGACGTGATTGTTACGAAGAGCGACCATTCGCTCCCCGTGTCCGGCGCGGACCAGGACCTGAGATCCGCGCCAGTCTCTGTTTCAGGCGTATCTCAGACCATCATGCCGAAGGTCTGGAGGATGGAATCCGCCCGAATGAGGCAGACGGCGGCGACGATGGTCGGGATGCCGATCATGATGTTGGAAAAGAGGCGGCTGACCCCGAACAGGAAGGCGGCGACGCCGCCCACGAAGCCGAGCGGCCCCTTCACCCCCTGGTTCACCACGATGTCGTAAATATCGTAGCCAAGGTCGCCGGCGGCCGGCGCCTGGAAGGCGTGGGCGGCCGATGCCAGGGTCATCGCGATAAGCAGGGTTCCCAGGGCATCGGCCGAAGCAAAAGAGATGCGGCGCATCCGGTTCCGGGAGGGGGCAGGCAGTGAGGCAAGTTTGAGCATGAGCTCTTCTCCAGGCAATAAGGAGCCTCCCCATGAAAATGCCTGCCGGCACCGACACGGATGTTCGTTGACGGCCAGCGAAGGGATGGGTGGCTCCTTGGTAACGGGGCCCTCTCGCCGGCATCTGTTGCTCAGATTGTCGGCGCGCTGGCGCCCGTCGCCCTGAGCCCGCCAAATGTGGGGGAAATCAGCTGGGCGGCTTTTTGGGAGCCTGCTTCTCATCGAGCCAGGCCTCGATCTCGGCCTGCTGGAAGCCGGAAATGACGCGGCCATCGAGAATGAGCGTCGGTGTCCCTGAGATGCCCATGGCTTTGACAGCCTGCGCATTGGCGGTGACGCGCACGGCGCCCTCCTTGCAGGCAAGCAGCGGCTTTGGCGCCTCGCCGGCATAGGTGGCGCGCAAGGCACCAGCTTGGTCCTTTGAACAGAGGATATGTTCGGCCTTGGACGCGGCTTGGGGATGGATAGCGCTCACAAAGTAGATTTGCCGTCGCACCGGCTTTCCTTCGGCCGCCTTCGCTGCCCAGAAGCGGTCGAGGGCGCGGCAGTAGGGACAGTCGGGATCGGTGAACTCGATGACGGTCGGCGCGCCCGGCGGTCCGATGGTGAGCGCCTGGGTGGGATCGAGCTGGCCGAGCTTTTTCCGCGCGTTGGCATCCTGGGCGAGGGCGGTCAGGTTGACGCCGTTCCTGTCATAGATGGTGGCGAACAGGAGATGCTCGCTGTCGGGCGCATAATAGAGGATGCGCCCTCCCGCGCTCGCTTGAAACAAGGGGCCTTTGACGGGCGCAGGGCCGAAATCTTCGAACTGGAGATTGGCGAAGCTTTGGTGGAAGCTGGCTTCGGCGGCGCGCGCCGCAGCGCTGAGATCCGATTCCGTTGCCTGTGTCGGGGCGGCGGCAGCGACGCCTGACGCCAGCAAGACGACGCTCGCAAGTAGCGATGGAAGCAAGCAGGGCGCACGGGTCATCGCGCTATCTCCTTGATAGGCCGGGCCTGGCGAATGAGGAGGTCGGCATCCATTCTCACGGTGGCGCCGATCTGTTGCGACGGCATCGACCTCGCTGCGGGTTTTCGGGCGGCGCGGATGACAAATTCTCCTTCTGCCTGCGCGATGCTGAATGGACCGACGAGGGGGGGTGCGGGCGGTGGCGCACTGGGGCGGGCCAGGGCGCATGGGCTCGCGATCATGCCGGACAGCAGCAGTCCAGCCATGATCGCCGGTCGAGTGGCCGACATCATATTCGTCTCCAGATGCAGGGCGAAGCCGCGTGCCTCGCCTGTGGCGGCATGGACCGATGGAAGGCTTTGTCCGGAGCCGGATCTAGGCGCCTCCTCACCCCATGTCGGGATGAGCCGGTGGTGGGCCATCGTGCCGGATCGGTGCAACGGGTAGGGCACTGAAAAGCCGAAACCGGCATTGAAGTGCCGAATTCGGCATTTCAGTGCCGCTTTTGTCGATTTTTTTGCTCCGGCGTAGCTCCAGACCGGATTTTCCCCGTCAGAGCAGGGGGACATCATGCGAATCGTGGAAAGGCGGGCATGGCCGGACATCGTTCGAAGACGTACAGATTACAGTTGTCGGACGAGGGAACCGACCTGTTCCTCTCCTGTCACTCCCGCCTGGCAAGAATCGCCCGGAACTTCATTCCCTATGGCGCAACCCTCTCGGTCGCGCTGATCCTTGCCGACGCCATGAATGCCGAGGAACTCGTCGCAGAGCTCGCAATGCCCTCGTGCAAGCGCCTCGCCGGCAAAAAAGACCATTATGTCGGGGCTTCGGCGCATTTGAGGCCCTTCGCCGCCCATATCATCGAGCGCATCGCGCGCTCCGATCACATCAGTGTCCGCCCGACGATCGGCAGGCTTTACCTGGCCGCCATCGCGGTGATGGCGGCGAGCGAGGAACAGGCCCTGGCCAAGGCATATCGGCGGCTTCCCTCCCTGTTCCAGCAAGGCTAGCCGGGGTTGGCCAGGGGCATTTGCTCTAGCTGCTCCATCTATTGCCGTCGAAGGGAAGAGAGGGTGCAGTCCCCCGTCGGCGACATGGTGTCGGCAGGATCGAGCGAGAGCTCGGTCCTTTGGCCGCCGGTCTTGGGCGGCCCCACTGTCAAAATGGTAGCGATAATATTTGACGGGAAGCGTATTTCCCCCAAAACTTGAACCATCGGAATGTGCATGGGTGCTTTGAGACGCGATCAGCGAGGTCCTGATGAGCGCATCTCAAGGCAACGCCTTTGACGAAGGGGCGTCGATACTAGCCGAGGTCAAGTCGATCTCAGGTCGCCGCATTGAAGAACGGCGCAGGCGCCAGCGCATTACACAAGAGCAATTCGCCGCCATTGTCGGGATCGGTGTGCGATGGCTCAGGGAAATCGAATCGGGCAACCCGAAGTCCCGGATCGATGATCATATCGCCTGCGCCCATGCCCTCGGGCTTTCGTCGGCGCATCTCCTCATTCCCATGATGCTTCTGGAGCACCATATGCACGTCCCCAGGCATTTCTTCCTCGACGACATGTTCGAAATGGAACGGCTTACAGTCGAGTTCATCGCAAGCCTCATCTGCGAACCTTCCTCAAGCCCAAAGGCGGCGGTGGCGGATCGGCTGGACAAGGCCCCTCTGCATGAGGAGCCTTTGATGGCGCCGGAGACCGTCACCGCCGACCGCATCTATCGGGAACTCAAGCAGTTGATCCTGAGCGGAGAGCCGCCTCCGGCAGCGCCGCTGGTGGTGCAGGCCCTGGCGGAACGATATGGCACAAGCATCGCGCCGGTGCGCGATGCGCTTCATCGCCTCGTCGGCGAGCGGCTGGTATCGGTGCAGGGCGGGGGCGGTTTCGCCATGCCGGCCATGACGCGGGTGCGGGCCTATAATCTTTATAGCTGGCATGCCGATATCGTGCGCGCGGCCCTCAAGGTCATGGTGCGATTCGAACGGATCGGGCCGCCGCCGCCCTTCCTTGATGACGACAAGCTTGATTCGGTCCGGATTGCGGATGCCACTGCGGAACTTTTTACGCGGATCTGCGCCTGTTCGCCCAATGATGAGCATCTCGATGCGATCATCATCGTGGGCGAACGTCTTCACATATTGCGGCTGTGTGAAGAGGTGATCAGCCGAAGGGCACAGGAATTGCGCATATTGTGGAGCTCTGCCTGTGCGGGAAACAGGCGCGAAACCGGCGCCGCCATTTCCCAATATCACAAGCGCCGGCTGGTGCGGGTGGAGCAGATCGTCAGTACAATGCTACTCGCGTCGATTGCAGACTGAGTTTTCGAGGCCTGAAGAACAGGGAATCGACGTCACAGCCTTCCCACTATTGCAAGCTTATAAGATGTCAGAATGGCACCTTATAAGTTCGGATATAAGCGCATCCTTTCATAGCATCAGTCCTGCCGCAAAAGTTGCGGTGACATGATGGAGATGAAGATGAGCAACATCCACGCGCATGAAGACAGCGTCGTCGATTTCGGCGTCGCCTCGATCGAAACCCAGGGCGCGGCGCTGGACGATTCCGACAATATCGGAGGCCAGGTTCGCCAGCTCGGCATCGCCGACGACTGACAAGAGGACGCGCGTCCCTGTGGCGCGCGTCTTTTGCCATCGGCGTGAAGTGTCGGAGGGCCAGCATGGGATACAGGTTGAGGGACGGGCTTTCCTTTTGCGTCACGGGCAACCGGGCGATCTTCCTTGACGTTGCGGCGGATCGCTATTTCGGGCTGCAACCCGAAAAGGATCTGGCGTTTCAGCGGTTGCTCCAGGGCAAGGCTCCAGGGGCGGCGCTGGCTTCGCTGGTGGGAGGCGGCATCCTTGTCGAGGATGAGGGCGCCGCGGGCTTGCCGCAGCCGGTCACCGTCGCGCGCGCGACGCGCGAGCTGGCGCTCAATCTCGACGCTGCATGTTGGAAATACCGGTTTGCATTCCTGTACGCGCATATCCGCGCCATCGCCCGCCTGCGCTTCTGCGATTTCGGCACCGTCGTCGAGCAGATCGAACGGCGATCGCGCGCGGCGGACGTCAAGGCGACTGCCTCGCAACGCGAATGGACAGCTCTGGCATCCTCCTTCGCCGCGGCCACCTGGCTGCTCCCGCGCAGCGGGCAATGCCTGCCCCGATCGATTGCATTTTTCGAGGTTCTGCTGTCGACCGGATATCGGGCAAAGCTCGTCATCGGCGTCAGCGCATCGCCCTTTTCCGCGCATTGCTGGGTCCAGGCCGATGACCTGGTTTTGAACGACCGCCTCGAACATATCCGCCCCTTCGAACCGATCCTGGCCATCTGATGCTTGGTCGATATCTGATCCTGCTCGGTTGGGGCGAGGACGGCCTTGCCCATGACCCGCGGGCGATCGCGGAGCGGACCGGCCTTCCCGCCTGCGGCAGCGTGCCCCAAGGTCGGCTCTGGGCGAGCCCTCCCGATCTTGTCCTGCCGCTTGGCAGCCGAGAGCATGTGGTCGTCGGCACGCTGTTTCCAAGGCACGGTCCCGCGTCACGGGTTACGCCGCAGGACCGACTGGCGCTGGAGGAACTGTCGGGCTCATCCGCCCTGTCGGTTCTCAAGGAGCGCTATTGGGGCGGCTATGTCCTGCTTGGCCGCGAGGATGGCGTGGTCCGTCTCGCACGCGACCCGGGCGGAGCCATGCCCTGCTATTTTCTGGAATTGCCCTTGGGCTGGGCCATCGCGTCGGACGCGCATTTGCTGGTTGATGCGGGCTTCCTGAGGCCCCGCATCGCCTGGGACCAGATCCCGCGCTATCTGGTTGCCAAGGACTTGCCGAGTGCGACGACCGCGATCGATGGCGTGCAAGAATTGCTGCCGGGAACATCCGTCGCCCTGACCCCCGGTGCCGCCGGGCTGTCATCCTTCTGGTCGCCCTGGGAACATGTAGAGGAGTGCGCGGGCTGGGACAGCGAACGTGAAGCGGAGCGGTTGCGGCGAACGATCGATCATTGCGTCGCTGCCTGGGCTTCCACCTCGTCCGATATTCTCTCGACCCTGTCGGGCGGGCTCGATTCCTCGATCGTGGCGACCGCACTGTCGCGGACCAGGACGCCGTTCCGGTGCGTCACGCTGGTGACCGAAAATCGCAATGGTGACGAGCGGGACTATGCGCGGGTGATGGCGTCATCGGTCGGCGTCGATTTACTCGAGGCGCATTATGACCATGCCGATGTCGATCTTGCGCGATCGGTCGCCCGGCATTTTCCAAAGCCGATCGGACAGATCCACGAGGTCGCCTATCACGCCCTCGTCATGCGCCGGGCCGCAGGTTGTGGTGCTGACGCCGTTTATACCGGGAATGGCGGCGACAATGTCTTCTACAACAGCAGTTCGGTCCGGCCCTTTTTCGATTGTCTCCGGGCCAGGGGAATCGGAGCTGAGGCCTTTTCGACCCTGCGCAATATCGCGGTGGTGACCGAGACGCCGCTGCCCTCCGCGATCTGGGCTGCGGCGCGCTCCATCGGTCCGATGCGGCAGGCTTATAGCTGGCGCCGAAATATCGAGGCGGTGGCGCAGGACGTCATCGCGGACATGAAGCCTGACACGCTTCAGCACATCTGGCTCTATGAGCAGCAGCGTAGCCGTCCCGGCAAGGCCGGACAGGTCGCCTTTCTCTTGCGGGTCCAGAATCACCTGGAAGGCTATCTGCGCGAATATGGGATGCCGATGATCAATCCGCTCATGTCCCAGCCGGTGGTGGAGGCGGCGCTCGCTATCCCGACCTGGAAGATGGTCGAGGGCGGGCGCGATCGCGCCCTTGCACGCCGAGCCTATCATGATCGCCTGCCGCCGCTGGTGAGGGATCGTCGGCGCAAGGGAAGCCCCGGCGGTTTCGCCATGGAGGTGCTGAGCCGCAACAGCGCAGCGGTGCGCGAGCGGCTTCTGGATGGCGAACTCGCCCGCCGGCGGCTGGTCGACAGGCAGGCGATCGAGACTGCGCTTGGGCGTGGTCCGGCCATGGGGCTTTCCTATGTCCGTCTGCTCACCCTTCTTGATATGGAAGCCTGGATCGCGCACTGGAACGGCAGGCGCAGCGGATAGCGGATTGTGAGGTGCTACTGGCGCTGCGCGGGCTCCACGGCGCAATCTTCTCCACCGTCGGTCGATCCGGTGCCGTCAGGCTTTGCGGATCATCCGGGGGTCATAGAGCCATTTACGCACCTTGCGAGCCGTGATCCGTCCTGCGTCCGGGTGCGCGGGATTGATGAGCAGATTCTGCTCCTCGGGCACGATGACCGAGGGGACGAGCATCAACGCCGTGCGCAGGGACTGCGCCCATGCCGACCCGAACGAAATGCTGACTCTGCCGGCCGGCTCGGCATCCCAACCGACCGCCAGACTTCCACCCGTGGCGAACTCCGCCGCAGCCAGCATGTCGTCGGGTACCGCGATTTCGACAAGAAAGCGGTTGAGCGGCAGCCCTCCGCTATTGAGATGGACGACGGTTTCAAGGCAGGCGAGCGCCCGGTTGCTTGCCGCATAGACAAGAGCGATGCCGACGTCATTCCAGCGGCCGCCCGTGATCTTCGCGCCGGCGCCCGTCATGTCGTCGGCCTCATAGGCCTTGGTGTCAGTGGCGATCCTCCAGAAGCTCGTCGTCACGCAAAGGTGCCGCTCTGGATTTGCGCCAATGTGCGGGAGACCAGCGCCTGGCCTTCCATCGTGTCGAGCAAGTCGATCGGGTTCACGCCGGCAAGAGCGGGAAGCGGCTGCCGCAGCCAGGTCGAGAACCATTCGGGTGCATCGAACCCCTCGGCATCGCCCGACTCCTCGACCATGTCTTCAAGCTGGCCGACCAGTTTGGCGAGGCCGAGCACGCGTTCGCTGTCTTCGGTCGAAAGCGGCTGGTTGTTCGCCGCCTTCTTGTTCACCGTTGCGGTCTTGAGGTTGAGCGCGTTGAACATCACTTTCTGGTCCACATGCAGCGCGACGATGAAGCGCTTCAGATCGCGGGCTGCCACGCCCTTCTTGATGAATCCGATCCGGTCGACGGGCGACGCCCGATAGAGCGCCTTATAGGCGAAAGGCGGTGGGTTTTTTCCCTGCGGCTTGCGGCGGCCAACCTCGACTTCGGACATGGCAATGCTCCTTTGAGCATTTATATGGCGCCTTTGAGCATTGTCCGCAAGGTTGCGTGTCGGGGAGGGCGGGGCGATGGCGCGCCGTCAGTGGCCGCTCGCTCCCCCGTTTCCACCGTCGGCTGCGGTGCCCTGAGATTGCCGCTGCATGTCCGCCCATCGCGCCACTTCATCGGCATCCTGCCCCGGACCGCTGGGTTTCTTGCCTCTCAGCCAGAAATCGAACCATAAGAGGTTTCGCCGATAAATGCCGGCCCGGTGAGCGGGATGGCGCTTGATATGGACCTCGTCGGGAAACACATAGAGATCGACCGGGCGTCTGGCGGCTTTGAGCGCACGGACGGCTTCGAGGGCGACGAGATATTCGCCGTCCGCCGCTTGCATGAGGATCGGGAAGGCGACGCGGGAGGCGTTGCGCGTGAGCGAGATGTCCGCCCACATTTGAGGCTTGTCATCCGGTGATGCGGGCCAACCCAGCCGCTCATAATTGGCCTGGAGGGAAGACCCCAGCACCCATGTCTGGGAGGGTTCCCAGCAGCAGCCGCTCACCGCCGCGGCCTTGAACAGAGTGCTGTGAAGCGCGGCATATTGAACGGTCGTCGAGCCATCGCTGAGGCCGGTAATGCCGATCCGCTCGGGATCGGCGATGCCGGCATCGATCAACTGCCGGACCTTGGTTTCATAGGCTGACAGGATGCTTCGCCTCTCGTCGAACCCCTCATTCTGGCGCCGCTGCCGTTCGATCGAGGAAAGGCCCAGGCCAAAAAGCGGCGAGCGTGGCCGTTGGACGGTGAGAACAAGATAGCCTTCGCGGGCGAAGAGCTGGACGGGATATTCATCGCCCGTCCCGCCGCGCAGGAAACCCCGGCTCTCATATTGGACGACGATCAGCGGATATGGGCGGCCTTGCTCATAATCTGGCGGGTAGGTGAGGTCGCCAAAGCATTCTATGCCTCGGTCATTCTTCCATTGGAGCCGCTCGACGCGGCCGAGCGACAGCTTGTCGAAGGCTGGATTGGGATCGAACAGCGCGGAGGATCTGCCTGTTTCAAGGCTGATGCGATCGAGATAGCGGGGCCGGGTCGAACCCTCGCGACCGCACAGCACGTCATCCGCGATCGGCGTGCAATCGATGAGCAGGTCGGAGGTCGCGTAGAGCCGGCGCGGCTGGGCCGAGCCGATCGTCCATTCATAGATGGCCATCTCGCTTCTCGCCCAGCCTTCGCGCCGCACGTAGCGAACGGCGCCCTTCACGGAGAGCCACGGCATCCCTTCGACCTGCGCGCAGGTCTCGCTCCCGCAGCGAATTTCGCTCGCCCCCCTGATTGCCGCGACATGGTCGACGCCATTGGCATCCCGAACGGTCTTGGGGCGGACGGCTCCTTCGGGTTGGCTGGGCGCAACCGGTCCGTCCAGCCATGCGACCTCGGCCTGGGTGGCGGCCCGGACAGTGCCGTCGGCGAGGCGGATGGCCTTGTACAGATAGGATGGCCGACCCTTGGGGAAGGGCCGGGTCGAGGCGAAAGGAAAGTAGCGATCGTCATAGTGGAACCCCGATCGCGATTCCTGTTTGAGGGCCAGGAGCTGCGCGGCTTCATCCCGGACCTTGTAGATGACCATGGCGCCATCAGCGCTGAACTGGAAATCCGCAATGTCCTGCGGGTCGGCGCCTATGGTCCGGGCACCGCGCTGGGCATCCCACAGGCGAAGCTGCAGCCGGCCGCCGACAAGCTTGAGATAGGCCAGCATCCTGCCGTCAGCGGACCAGCGCGGGGTGATCAGCTTGGTGATCCCCGAGGAAAATCCATTCGTTCCATAGAAATCCTCGAACCGGAAGAAGGCGACGCCTGGTCCGGCATCGATCAGGCGCGCAGCCCCCTTGCGATCGATGACGGTGATGCCGGTGCAATAGCTGTCATTCGCGACACTGGCGCGCCGGACACCGACCGCGACCTTTCCGGTGCTGGGCGACAGGGTAAAAAAGGGACCGGATTCCATCGCTGCATTCGGTCCCAGGTCGAGTGTCTCGATGAGGTCGCGATCAGTGACCGGGCGGGGGCGGGTGAGCGACGTGCTCGGCTGCAGGAGATGCGCGCAGTCTTGTGATGCAGGTGCGGCCGGGCCTGTGGCCGCACCTGCCCCGGATATGCCCATGACAAGGGATATGAGCATTACCAGGCCTTTGAGACAGTGAAGCTGATGAGGCGCCCGATGCTGGAATAGTTGGTGGCGTCATAGGTCGGATTGGTGGCGGTGGCGCGGATCGCCGAAGGCTTTTCATTGAGGATATTCTGGCCCGAGAGCAGGAAGGACCAGCCATTCCAGAGGCCGCTCCCCTCCGGCTGCCAGCTCAGCGTGGCATCGGCGGAATGAAAGCCCTTGACCTTGAAGGTCGTTGTCGTGCGCCGGTCTTCGGTGCCGCCGATATAATTATAAGCCAGGGTCGTGCCGAAGGCTCCGCGCCGCCAGCCGGCACTGGCCCGGCCCCGCCAGTGGGGCGGATTGAAGATTGTGCCGGCCCGGACGATCGTCGGCTGGCTCGCGCTCAGCCTCTGATCGCTCTTGAGATAGCTCCCGCTCGCCTCGAGATGGAACTGATTGTCGCCGTCAGAAAATTCATAGGAGGCGGAGGCATCGACGCCACGGATATGTTGGCGCGCGGCGTTCTGAAGCTGGTTGAAGATGATAGCCGCCAGATTTGCAGGGTCGTAGACGCCGCCGGTCTGGTTCTGGACGCCCAAAGGGAGGCCGCTCGTCGCCGCCAGAACCTGCTCCAGGGTCGGATTGAGAAGGATGAGATCGGTATATTCGGCTTTGAAGGCCTGGGAACTGTCGGCGATCGGGCGGACGACGCGGTTCCTGTAGCGGACATCGAAATAGCTCGCTTCGAGCCGCAGGCCGGGCACCTTGTGTGGTTTGAGTTCCGCAGAGAGGGTAAGGGTGGTTGCCTTTTCCGGCTCCAGATCCTTGCTGCCGCCGCTGATCTGGAGGACGTTCCGGCTAGTGGGCGGCGCGGGGAGATAATAAGCGGGGAAGAGGAGCACGCCCTGCCGGACGGTGTTTTGCTGGCTCAGCGTCGGCGCCTTGAACGATTTGCCCCACGCGCCCTTGAGCGTGAGGTCGCCGATCGGCTGATAGCTGATGCCGATCTTGGGTGTCGCGAGCCCGCCTATCTCGTCGTAGCGCTCATAGCGGACGGCGCCTGAGAGTTGGAGCGACCGGATGAGGGGAACCGCGTTGCGATCCCCGACCAGGGGCAGGAAAAGTTCACCATAGGCGAAGGTCGCCGTCTGACCATCGCTATAGTTGAGGAGGGAGGTCGTCGCCGTCGCGGTGATCCGCCTGATCGACGCTCCCAGACCGTTGGAACGAAGGCCGGCGCCGACGGCAAGGCGCGCGTCGCCGCCGGGCAGCGCGAACAGCGGACCCTCGCCGCTGAATTCGGCGGACCAGAGATCATTCTTGTAGCGGACGTGGTTGACGGCCGAAGCGCTGCCTCCCGAATAGATTTCGGCGGTGATCTTGCTGTCGCTGACGGCGCGCGTCGCGCGCGCTATGACTTCCCATCCGGCCGGCAGGCGGAACTTGGCCGACGGACTGATGGAGTAGCCTTCAATGTCGGGACGGCTGATAACGCCGCTCTGCCGCACATCGAGCGTCGCGCTATAGGGGAGGGCCGCGACCGATTTGTGGCGGTTATAATGGGCGTCGATCTCGAACTCGACGACATCGGCAAGCGTCTGATGGCCTGCCAACACGGCGCTCACCTGCCGCTGCGAGGGCAACAGGGTCATGCTGGATTGGCGCGAACGCATATAGGAGCGTTGCGAAGCGGTGACGTCGGTCGCCTTGCTGAAATCGCCCGCAATCATGAACCCGCCATCATTCCAGCGGCGGCCGGTCACCGCGCTATATTGCTGCTGGACATCCCCGCCATCTGTGGCCGCGCCCAAGCGCGCGCTCGTCAGCAGACCGTCATAGTCCCGGCGCAGCAGGATGTTGGCGACGCCGCCTACCGCGTCTGATCCGTAAAGGGCCGACGAGCCGTCCGCGACAATCTCGATACGTTCGATGGCGGCCAGGGGTATCGCGGAAATGTCGATCCCCTGGCTCACGGCATCGTAGGCGACCCGATGGCCGTTAAGCAGCGTCAGCGTGGCGTCGGCACCAAGGCCGCGCAGATTGAGCGTGGAGGATGAGGTGGTGTTTTCCGAACCGGTCTGGATGCTGGAAATGACCCCCGGATTTTGCCCGCCGCTGAAATTCTGCGGAATGGTGCGCATATAGGAACCAAGGTCCGTATAGCCCGATCCCTGAATTTTCTCTCGCGACGCGGCAATGACCGGGGAGGTGGGCTTGGCGCCCCGGATGCGCGATCCGGTTACGAAAAGCTGATTGTCCGCCGCGCCCTCTACCTCTTCGCGCGACGGCGCTGCTCGCCCCCGAAGGGTGATCGTGCGCCCCCTGATCTCGGCGGTGAGTCCGGACTGCGCAAGCAGCGCCGCCACTGCATCCTCGACCGTATATTCTCCCGAGAGGGCTGGTGCCCGGCGGCCCTTGAGGGACTTGGGATCGGCGACGAGCTGATAGTCGCTCGCCCGGGCGATGGCGCGCAACCCTTCGCCGAGATCCTGTGCCGGCAGATCATAGCTGTGCCTGATCTCCTGCGCCGACGCATCCGGCGCCATCATGCCCAGGCAAATCGCGGCGCTCCCCAGAAGCGCGAACTTTCCCGTACCCATTGTCTGCCCCTTTTTCGAACCGCCCCTTTGTGAGGCTCAGTTCAAAAGACGGGGCAGTTCGGGATTGAAGCTGTGACAGCAAAATTATTTGTGGGCCGTCAGGATCAGACGCTTCTCTTTCGAGCGATCGATGCCGAGATCGAGAAAACCGCTGATCGCTTCGGCCACCCGCTCAATATCCCGGATATGGATGTCCGCGAATATCTCCCGGTCGCCAAGGCTCGGCGGAACCAGTTCGATCTTGGTCTCGCTGTAGCTGTTCGCCTCGACGATCACTTCCCGGATCGGTACATTGTCGAAACTCTTCACGCCGCTCACCCACTGCTGGTCGGACCTGCGAGCAGGAATGACGACAGATTGAGGGGCTTGTCCACGGCGCAAGGCCAGAATTTGCCCTGGTCGCAGCAGCAATTTCCCGCCCGCGCTCTTCCCCTGGGGCGCAAATTGCACCTCGACCCCGCCTTCGATCAGATGCACCGCGACATTGTTCCTGTACAGCACGTCGAAGATCGTGCCTGTCGCGCGGACCTCGAGGCCTCCTGCACGGACGAAGAATGGCCGGCTCTTGTCATGGGCGACGACAAATCTTGCGCGGCCGCGCTTGAGCACGATCTCGCGGCGGGCAGATGTCATCGAGACCGACATGGCCGTGTCCGTGTCGAGGACGACCTGGCTGCCATCGGCCAGTTTGAGCGATCGCACTTCTCCAAGCTTCGTGACGAGCGGAGCGGCCACCTCGTCATTGTCTGCAACGTGGGGCGCGGGGGCGTTGAGTAACTGAAAAAGAGCGGCTGACGCGATGAGCCCACATAGAAGCGATGCTGCGGCCACGGCCGGGACGGCCCTGGTCCACAACGGTCGCGCGACCGGCGGACGCGCAGATGGAAGGTCTAGCAATGCGCCGGCCTCTCCGGCTTCCTGCACATCGCTCAGCAGTCCGAGATAGAGATCGTATCTCGCCGGCTTCTCCGCGATCCAGTCGGCGAGGGCCTGTGCATGGCGCTCGGGTTCGTCAAGCATCCGCAGCACCCATTTCTGGGCAACGCGCCGGTCCCGGGCCGTGACGGAAGCGCGGCCGTCAATCATCGTCCGCGCTGCGGTGGTGCGTGATGAGCTTGATGGCCTTGAGCATATGCTTTTGAACGACCCAATGCGGGACTCCAAGATCTGACGCGATCTGCCGGTAGCTACAGCCTTCTAACCGATTGAGAAGGAAAATTTCCAGGGTGCGGGCCGGAAGCTGCTGGAGGATCGCGGTCCAGCGTGCCAGTTCCTGTCGGGAATGCAGGTCTCGATGAGGGTCGTCGGTCGAAATCGCATGGTAACCGTCCTCCAACTGCGTCGATTGCCGCGCGAGGCGTGTCGATCCGCGTTCGGCATGGTCACGCAGAAGGTTGGTCGCAATCCTTGTCAGATAGGCGCGCGGGCTGCCAAGCGCAGGGTGAGGGGCTGTTCGCACGAAGCGGGCGAGGGTTTCCTGACTGAATTCGTCGGCATCCGCCGGATTTCCGAGCTGACGGGTGAAGAAGCGCATCAGGCGAGGTCGCTCTCGTCGATAGAAGTCGGTGAAGCTGAACCGCTCGCCGTTATCATTGCTCACAATCTGAAGATCGATACTTCGACCTTCGCTTTTGCCCTGGCCCATTCGTCGCACCTATGTCCACTTGGGGCGACGGCCAAAGCCGGATGTTCGAAACCTGCTATGCACAGGCGCATGCGCCTTTACCGTCGCCGGCTGGACATGCGCGCATGCCACCCGGCCCCAGTGAAACTGTGACCGAGCCTGCATAGAGGAGGTTTCGACGCCCCGCTTCCGCGCTTTCAGCGGCAGCGGGTTTACCTTGCCGGATTGAAGGAGATCTTCAACCTAAAAGATTGGCATTGTGACGTTTATGTGTCGGCGGTACGGTGGCGCAGGCATAATTCTGTCCCGTGGTGGAAGTCTGCGCTCCGCTCCTCAGCCCCGTTAGTGATAGCCGCGGCCGCCAAAACCAGTCTGGTTTGAGGCAAGGACGGGGACCTTTCGGCCGGTTCCACAAGGGCAAGGATGGGGACGTTTTGCTCGGTCCGCTTTGGAGCACAGCTACCCAGTAAACGGACGTTCGAGAGGTTGTGCCGAATGGAAAACTCGTGACAGCAATCCATCCCATCCGAGTCATCCCGCCAGCGTGTTGACGTTCCCGGAAGCTGCCGTTCGCGGAAATCTGGCATTGGCCAATGTGAAAAATCTGAGCGTTTCAAGTTGGCGCGGTGAGCACGTGTCACGACAATGTGCGGGGATCACTCGCGCTGGGAGGCTGGCTTCAGACCGCGATGCCTATTGGACTGGCAGAACCTGAAAACGTTCCTTGTAGCCGGGCAAGCATGTACATCTGCGCGCCTGTTCAAGTCCGATCACGGAGATCACTTGATCGGCGTGATCAGCCGCGATCCGCATTCGTCCTCGGTATAATGCATTGTACAGTGCCTCGGCCGCGGCGTGTTCTCCGAGTTTGCTGACGACCGTAGGGTGGCGAATGAGGTTCAGCGACCAAGCAGGCGACTGTTGACCCATTATGGTAAGCGCCCTCGCGCGGCCCTTTCGCTCGTCGATGACGGGAACGAATTCGCGCGACTGAGCTATTGCGATGGTTGCGGCTTCTCCGTCATCCAGCGAGGGGGCTACGACGACGAGTTGCGTGAACATCTGGTACTCGTCGTCGGTCATTTCGATCCGTTCGATGAGGCCCAACGTGCATGCCTGGGCAAGAAAATCGCGCTCTCCGCTAGATTTACTACTCTGCCGGTCCAGTTCATCGGACACGATGCCTGGCGTGGCCAGGCGGAAGGGAAGCGCCGCAAGGACTTCCACCCCATGACCCGAGGCATGAAGGTTGATCACAACGCTTGTGTCGAGGATGAGCGAGGTGCCATGCGCGATCCCCGGATCAAAGTTCGCCATCGAGCTCGCTCTCTTCAAGTTCGATCTGGTCGATAATCCCACGCAACTCCAACCTGTCGATGCGCAGGAGATCCGCCAGTTGGCCTTCTGACATGAGATCGCGTTTCCACGCAGCGTGGGCCATAAGGCTCAGGCGATGGGACACTTGGCGCTGCGCATCGGTCCTCGCCGGGTCGGGGCGAGATCCCGCTTCTCCTAAGACGTCCCGGACATGGTCCTCGGTAATGCCCCCGTTGTCCTGAAACCAGGCCCACGTTCCCTTATTTGCGAGGCCGAGATCCTCGAGCCGGAGAACACATGCCTGTCGGGAAATATTGTATTCCTGAGCAAGTAGAATGATCAGTCGGCGGGTGACCTTACCCGTAATCTCCTTCAGGCGGCGAAAACTCTCTGCAAAGCTCTCGGCTGGAGCGACAAATGCGCGGCCAAAGGCGTTGGCGTAGCGCTCTTCGCGGGAGAGAAAGCGTTCATTTTCCTCAAGGACCTCCGGATTGCGGCGCGTACCGATGAAGTGTCCGAGTTCGTGTGCAGCCGATTGGATACGCCGTGGAAGGGGATGGCTGGCGTTCAGGAAAATGCACGCCCCCACATCCTCGTCGTACGTGAACAGACCGGCGATCTTCGACGAGGGAGACAGGCAGCGCTGATAGAGCCGGATACCGAGGCCCAGCTCAATGACCGAGAAAATGTCTGCGATAGGTCCCGGTCCCAGCCCGAGCCACTTGCGCAGGTCCTCGGCGTGCCGTTCTGCGAGTTCGACGACATCGCCTTGATCGATGCCCCGTTCCGGTGGGTAATTCGTTTTCCTTCGGATACCGAGGACATTCTCGATTTCGATATCGGCCTTTATAAGGTCGTTCAGCACTCCAATGGCTTGGAGGGTATGTTCGTCTTCGGATTCCCGTAGCCTGCGGAACCGGGGTATGAGGTTGGTATGGACAGCTTCACGGCGCAGCAGCGCATTGACGGACATGCCATAGAGTTGCGCGAGCTTCTGGATTTCTTGAATTCTGACTTTTCGAACGCCCTGTTCAATCGATACAAGCGTTGGCCTCGACGTGCCGATAGCCTCGGCCGCACGCTCCTGCTTCACTCCGGCAGTCTCGCGGGCGAGCCGGAGCCGCCGACCAAGTTCCTGCGCGCTGATTTCGACCAGGTCAGTCATTGAGGCCTCCCAACCACTTTAGAAGGAAGCTTTGCTCGCCCCGGGAAGCGAGGAATGCGACCCATTCGTCGGCATGCTGCTTTAATAATAGTCTCAAATTTTTGTTCGTTTCGTTGTTCGTTTCGCCCAGAGCGGTCGCCACTTCCGATACATGGACGCGAATTTTCCCGTCGTCCCAAACGGCCATTTCTGCCAAATCCTGGAAGTGGCGAACGCCGGCGGTCCCGTATTCAATCATGATCTCCCGGTCTACCTCGCTCGCGATGGTCGCTAAGGCCTCTGCGGCAGAAGGGGTGCCGAGATCGGAAATGACGTAGGCACCGTCGTGTTCGGTTACGCCGGCTGCGTACAGACTCATGCGGCGAAGCAGGCAGGCCGCGCACAGGCCGCACTGTTTGCGGCCGCCGACATTGACGATACTCCGTTGTTGCCAGCAGGAACGGGTGTTTCTGAGATGGTCATCATCCCGCGAGGGAAGTGCCAGAAACGCTTTGAGGGTCTGAGCCTTGGTGGACCACAGGCGAGGCTGCTCAAATCGGACTCCGCTACCCAGCGAGAGGTCTAGAAATTTTTCCATCAGTCGGAAGAAAACGGGATGATTGCGATAATCGCGGTAGACGCCGTAGGGAGGCAGAAATGCTGGGCCAAGTGCGCCCTGTCCGCTTTCGGGAACGACCACCCGTTCGATTTTGGCTAGATGTGCAGCGACCGCCGTGATTGCCGCGAATTGGAAACCACGCGAGCGAAAGCTGCTTTCCCGGCCACGGCTACTGCGGACCTTAAATGGAATCCTGTCGAAATGACTATCTCCATCGGCCCTACGCTGACGGTTGCCCGACACACGGATGCACAGCACTTTTCCGGCGGGGTCGCACAGCGAGGCGACGGCGCGAGAATCCAGCCCGTCGCTATAGGCGATGGCGAATTTCCATCGCTCGTCGAAAACGAGCGGGCGCTGCCTGCTGCCTATTGGCGCATGGGAATTCGCCTCGCGAAAATGGAAGTGCCATCTATCTCCGGTCAGCTTTGAAAGCGTAGCCTTGAGTGCTTCCTGGACATCGCCGCGGTTCCAGCGCTTCAGATCGATCACTGGGATCGAGAGTTCGAGTGATCGCTTCCAGGTTTGTGGCCGCTTCCATCGCCTGTCTGCCAGTTCAATCGCGGCGCAGATTACAAGGAGGTCATAGTGGCAAGGCTCGAATCCTTTGACATTGTAGCGATCGAGGCCGGATGGATCGAAAACGATTTCGGTTCCGATTTCCGCGACAATTGCGCCGATCGGCGGTTGACTGATTGCATCATCGCCGTGCTCGGCCACAAAGAGTCGTTTGTTCATCGTGGCAGGGCCGCGGCGGGAACGATTCTCAGAAGTCTGGACCATCGTCCGTGCCCACCTTTTTCTTAAGGCCTACTGCAAAAGCACGCCGATCGCCCATTTCCAGAGCATTTGCGATCTTAGCTGCGTCAATCGCGGCAAAGGTGTCGCGATTTCGCGCGAGCGCCGTTGGATATTCGGCCGCTTTCATGTCACCGAGTTCGCGTGCTTCGATGCAGTGTACGTCCAGCCGGTTCTTTGAACTCGAGATCAAATCCGCAGCTATATCGGTCAGCGCATTGTCGATGGCGGTAGCGAGAGGAGTCTGACTATGCAGATTGGCCATCAGATTTCTCGCAAGCTCGTCGGTCAAGCAACCGCCATCGTGCTGTTCGATAATGCGCTGGATCGAGCCCAGAGGATCGAAATCCAGCTGCAGCCGATTATCGTACTCCCTGAGCGCCGCGACCAGCATTGCGATTTCGCCGAGATCTACATTCGCGAGCATGGCATCGCCTGCTCGAGCTACACGTTCATCTAAGCTTTTCGCATCGTTGACTAAGTCTTCCCCGTAGCGCTTCCATCGGGCATTCAACGGCATATTTCGGAATGGTCCATCGGTCATGCGCCACCTCCATTGTCAGAATTAATATGACATAATCTGACAATGTCAATTATAGTATGGAAACATCTGACATGAACGGCGTTCGTTCGACATAAAACTTTGAAAATATTGTTTTATTTTTTCGACCTAAATAGGGGGCGGGCGGCAGAAAGCCACGAGTGAGATGCTAGCCGCGTAATATCGAGAGCGATGGCAGCGACGCACCACTCTCAGTCTCCCAATGATCGCTTTCCGCTTTTTGAACAGGCTTTTCGTCAATCAAATGAAAGCATATCGCTTCGGTAGTACCGGGAATATCAATGAGGAATCTTCCCAGCCATAGATTTTTCACCGGAGTAATGCTGCCGCGACCATAAAGAACAGCGGTATAAATGCCAATAAAATGATCAGAACACCGCCTAAAATAGGGTGTCCACCGTTCGCGTAAATCCGCGCAATCTCAACCAGAGCGTCCCACTTCCACTTTGTCATAACCACAAAACCTCACGCACCGACTGCTTAGCAGTCGTTGTTGGTGCCGCCTAAGGTTTCTCAGTTACAAGGTAGCAGTTAGGTCGGTTGCAAGGTTACAGCGGCGGCTGTTCACCTTACATAAGGGTCGGTGCTTCCGCTTTCAAGCTGGACTGCTGTTCACTTAAAACGCTTGAGCGCCATTATCAGACGTCGGGTTCCTGCGGTTCATCGACAGCCGATTAAAAGCAGTGCTTGCGCGGCTAACGTGTTGTGGGTCTTCAAGCTGGAAGTGCTGGGCGCCGATTGGCCTGAACGACCGAAGTCACGCGTGACGCAGGGTAGCCCTTGCTGCTGCGTCCGTGCAAATAGGTCCGAAGCGCCATGCCGGCGGATCGCTATGTGTTGCCCTAGCCGGAATCTTGGCGCACGTGCCGCGACGAAGCACCTGAACTGGTCCAGAATGAATGGAACAAGGCGCCTTTCTCTTTCCAGTCGGCCGACGTTACGTCATCTTGCGCGGCCACGGGGGATTCGAAGGCAGCCATGCGCATTCATTCGGTAGCGATCAACAACTTTCGCGGCATTAGTTCCGCTACTATTTGCCTCCCCGCGCACGCAGTGCTCATCGGTGACAATAACACCGGCAAGTCCTCCGTTCTCGAGGCCATCGATCTGGTCCTGGGGCCTGACCGGCTCTCGCGTCGACCGCCAGTCGATGAGCACGACTTTTTCGAAGGGCGCTATCTCATTCCCGTTCCCGTAGACCCTGGAGACGGCGCGGAGGCTCCCGTTGACGGCGCATTCGCTCAGCCGGCGGAAGCGGTGGCGCCGCGAATCGAGATCGAAGTGACGATCACCGATCTGTCGGAAGAGCAGCTTGCACGCTTTGGCGGCAGCATCGAATGGCTCAACACGGTGGATGGGACGCTTTTCGCTGAGGCGAATCCAGCCGGTATCGATGCGGAGACCGTCCTGGCTGCCCTGCGAGTGACCTTCATCGGTCAATATGAACCGGACGAGGATGACTTTAGCGGCGCCACCTATTTCACGCGCAGCCTAACCGAAGACGACTCCCCGACGCAGTTTAGGAAGATCGATAAGCAGCATTGTGGTTTCCTGTTCCTCCGTTCGCTGCGGACCGGGTCGCGCGCGCTCAGCCTTGAGCATGGCAGCCTCCTCGACATCATCCTTCGCCTGAAGGAAATCCGGCCCCGGCTATGGGAAGGCACGCTCGAAGCGCTTTCGGCCTTGGATGTTGCCGGCGACCCCCAAATGGGGATCAGCGGCGTTCTCGAAAGCCTCAATGCCTCGCTCAAGAAATACGTGCCGCGCGAATGGGGGGCGAAGCCACATCTGCGCGTATCGAGCCTGACCCGCGAGCATCTGCGCAAAGTTATCACCGCATTCATCGCCACCGGTAGCGGCGACTATGCCGCACCTTTCTACCGGCAGGGTACGGGCACAATCAACATGCTCGTCCTGGCGCTTCTCTCTCAGATCGCCGAGGACAAGCAGAACGTGATCTTTGCCATGGAGGAAGTCGAAACCGCCATTCCTCCGTATGCGCAAAAGCGGATTGTCCATGAGCTACGCAAACTTTCGGCTCAGTCGATAATCACGTCGCATTCCCCCTACGTGCTGGAGGAGTTCGGCCTGGACGAGACCGTCATCCTTTCGCGGACCAACCAAGGCGTGTTGAACCAGTCATCGATCACCCTTCCTGACAGCGTGAAACACAAGCGCTATCGCCAGGACTCCGGACGAAATTCTGCGAAGGTCTGCTGGCCAGGCGCGTGCTTATCGCAGAAGGGGACACGGAAACGGCGTCGCTTCCGGTCGTTGCGCGTCGTCTCTCCGATCTCAACCCGGCGAACTACAGTTCGATAGAAGCCCTTGGCATCACCGTCATCAACGCTAAAACCGAGACCCAGATCGCCGATCTCGGTATGCTCTATGCGGGGCTCGGCAAGCGGGTGTTCGCCCTGTGTGATCTGCAGACCGCCGCAGCGCAGCAGGCGATCGAAGCCCAGGTCGAGAGGTTGTTCATGCACCCCGAAAAGGGCATCGAAGATCTCGTCCTCAAGAACACGACGGTGGAGGCGATGAACCGGTTCTCGCAGACGCTGACATGGCCTCCGCACCTCGTGACGAAGCATAGCGGCGGCAACGTCAACATGCGCGATGCGCTTATGGACTATTTTCAATGGTCGAAGGGCAATTGGGGCATAGCCGACTTCCTTGCGCAATGCTCGGAGGAAGAGATCCCACTTTGGTTCCGTCAGACCTGTTTGCAATTGCGCCTGCTGTGCGATCCACCACCAACCCCGCCACTGCCGCCCATGCCACCGATGCCGGGCCATGGTGTTACCGGTACGGACTTTGCTGCGATTCCGGGCTAACAGCGGTTGCCATGGTCGACCTGACGCCGAAACAGCATATCGTACTCGCGACCGATGGCCATCAGTTGGTCACCGGCGGGCCCGGCTCTGGTAAGACGACCGTTTCGATCCTGAAAGCCGCGAAGATCGCCCGGGAGACGCTCAAGCCCGGCCAGCGAGTGCTCTTCCTGAGTTTCGCACGGGCGACAGTGTCCCGCGTCCTCGAAGCCATAGCCGAGGAAAAGGATGTTTCCGCTGCCGAAAGGAGCCGGATCGAGGTCGACACCTATCACAGCTTTTTCTGGCGACTGCTCAAAACGCACGGTTATCTTGTTGGCTTGCCGCGCCGGATATCCATCCTAACGCCGCCTGGCGAAGCAATCGCTCTCGCGGAAATTAGGCGTGAGTATGGACCCGACAACAAGCTCGACGAAGGCCCACTGGCTGAGAAGCGATCCCGCGAGAAGGCCGAGCGAGATCGTTTGGCCCTTGCCGACGGCAAGGTTTGTTTCGATCTTTTCGCCGATCTCGTGGCGCGGTTGCTCGAAGGTTCGGCCAAGCTGCGCGCGGTGACGGCCATCGTTTACCCGTTCATCATCTTCGATGAGTTTCAGGATACGAGTGCGGACCAGTGGCGCGTGGTGAAAGCACTGGGCGATCGTTGCACATTAATCACCCTGGCTGATCCCGAGCAGCGCATATTTGAGTTTATCGGCGCCGACCCGGCCCGGCTTGACCAGTTTAAGGCGGCATTCACCCCGACTTTCACTGAGCTCGGCTCGGACAATCATCGCAGTAAGGGCACGGACATACTGTTGTTCGGCAACGAGGTGCTGACTGGCAAGTTCAGCAAGTCGGACTATGCCGGCATCGCGTTCTGCGGCTTTCCTTCCAACCGTAACCAGGCTTACGCAGCGCTGGTCACGCAGGTGCTCCAGGCCCGCACGCGGCTGATCGCCACTGGCAACCGCGATTGGGCACTGGCCATCCTCGTTCCCACCAAACGAAAGATGCGATTGGTCTCCGACGTCCTCCGCGATCCGTTCGGCAACGTGCCGGCCATCTCTCACGCCGCGTCGATCGACATGGAGGGCCCGGTACTTGGGGCCGACGTCATCGCCTATCTACTCCAACAGACCCGCGCGGCGGACGAACTCGACCAGCTCGTCTACCTCATATGCCAGTATTTTCGCGGTCGCGGCGGGTCTGGACCTGGCAAGGGCGATCTGGCCGAGGCTGCTAAGCTGGAGAGCGCGCTAGGGAAATGGAACCAGCGGATCACCGCGGCACAAGCCCCGCACGCGAACAGCGTCCTCCACGCGATCGCCGGCGTACTTGCCGTGAGCCAGCAGATCGTCATGACCGGCGATCCTGACAAGGACTGGATCGCGGTCCGCGCTATCCTTGCCGACGGCGCCTGCCCGCGGCTTCAGGCGATCGCGAACGATGCACGCAACGTGCGCCTGCTCGAACGCGGCAACCTTCTGCGCAACACGCTGGAGCAGAACTGGCGGGAGCGTGGCCGTTACGCAGATGCCCTAGATATCACGCGACTCGCGTTTGTGCAGGATCACTTCGCCAATGCGCAGCGCCCCGAAAGCGGCGTTGTCGTTATGAACATGCACAAGGCCAAGGGAAAGCAGTTTGACGAGGTGATTATTTTTGAAGGGTGGCCGATGCGGGTTGGCAAGGAGATCAAGGCAAACCCGGATCGGATCGTGCGGGAGAATAAAGCCGATGGAGATCTATCTCAGGCCCGGCAGAATTTCCGGGTCAGCGTTACCAGGGCCAAATCGCGCACTACCATCATGACGCCGAGCGACGATGTATGCATTCTTCTGAAATCTGGCTGATTTTGGACTCCCCGGGGATCGCGGGAATGGTAGCTATACCACCTTCTCCGCTCCAAATCGGACCATCGCCTGCCGGCCAATTGATCGCACAGAAAGGGTAAACGGACTGTCTGCACCTGGAGATCGAACGTCAGCGGTTCAATGGCGACAAAGGGGCGGCTTCGCAGCGAGCGAACACCGCATCGTGGGACAATGCCGCCTTTCCAGAAATGTGTCAGAATGTCCGGTTTCAGCGTATCCATCCGGCGGCCGCCGCCTTGTCGTGAGGTAGTGGACTGCTCTTAAGAATGCTCTCGGGAGTAGGCTTAGGAGCGGTTGATGGGGCAGATCACGGTGATGACCGGGCCGGAACGGCGGCGGCGGTGGAGCGACGAGAAACGGCTTCAGATTCTGGCGGAAGCCTTTGCGCCAGGAGCCAGCGTCTCGGCCGTGGCGCGACGGCACGACATTTCCACAGCGCGGATCTACACATGGCGCAGCAGGCTGCGGCAGACGCCTGCCTTGGCCGAGTTCGCCGAGGCGGTGGTGGACGATGGCGAACAGCGAGGCGGGCATCAGGCCGGGATGCCGGTGATCATCGTGGATCTGGGTGGCAAGGGACGCGTGAGCATATCAGCTGTGGCCACACCTGCCTTGGTGTCGGCGGCGCTGAAGGCCTTGCGATGATCCCAGCAGGCGCACGGGTGTGGATCGCAATGGGCCATACCGATATGCGCCGCGGGATGCAGAGCCTCGCGGCGATGGTGCAGCAAAGTTTCTCGCGCGACCCATTTGCCGGCGATCTCTGGGTCTTTCGAGGGCGGAACGGGTCGCTGGTGAAGATAATTTGGCACGACGGCCTCGGGATGTCGCTTTATTCGAAGCGCCTGGAACGAGGGAAGTTCATTTGGCCCTCCGCGAAGGACGGAGTGGTGTCGCTGACGAGCTCACAGCTGGCCTGTTTGCTCGACGGCGTGGACTGGCGGAACCCGCAATATAGCTGGCGTCCGCAGAGCGCGGGATAAGGCACGGATTTTCTTTTGCCGAGGTCGCATTTTCCGCTTCATCCGGGCGGTTTTCTGTGATTCCATCCGGGTTGTGGACGCCGCCGTTTCGCCCCTGCCTGACGATATCGAAGCGCTCAAGGCGCTGGTGCTGCTCAGTGCGCAACGCGCCGATGCGGCCGAACAGCGCGCGACAAGTGCCGAAGCCGAACTAGCCAATGCCCGTGCCCGGGAGAGCGCCACCGAAGCCTTGATCTCGCACTACAAGTTGCAGATCGCCAAGCTCAGGCGTGAGCAATATGGCCCCAGCGCCGAACGCACCCGCCGGCTTCTCGCGCAGATGGAGTTTGAGCTCGAAGATCTGGAGGCTGACGCCGCCGAAGATGATCTTGCCGCCGAGACCGCCGCAGCAAAGGCAACGACCGTCACAGCCTTTGAGCGCAAGAGGCCGGTCAGGAAGCCATTCCCTGACCATTTGCCACGTGAGCGCGTCGTCATCCCGGCGCCCTGTTCTTGCCCGTCCTGCGGTGGCGTGCGCCTGTCGAAGCTGGGCGAAGATGTGACCGAGACGCTGGAGGTGATCCCGCGCGCCTGGAAGGTCATCCAGACCGTGCGCGAGAAGTTCTCCTGCCGAGATTGCGAGAAGATCACGCAGCCGCCCGCGCCCTTCCATGTCGTGCCGCGTGGCTGGGCCGGCCCAAGCTTCCTCGCCATGCTGCTGTTCGAGAAGTATGGACAGCACCAGCCTCTCAACCGTCAGGCCGAGCGTTTCACCCGCGAAGGCGTGCCGCTGAGCGTCTCCACGCTCGCAGATCAGGTCGGCGCGGCTTCCTTTGCTTTGATGCCCATCTTCCGGCTGATCGAGGCCCATGTGTTTGCCGCCGAGCGCGTACATGGTGACGATACCACCGTGCCGGTCATGGCAAAGGGCAAGACCAATACTGGCCGATTATGGGACTATGTCCGGGATGACCGCTCGTTCGGCGGCGCCGATCCGCCAGCGGTGGTATTCTATTACTCGCGGGATCGGCGCGGCGAACATCCCCAGGCGCATCTCGCGTCCTGGTCCGGGATTCTGCAGGCAGACGCCTATGCGGGCTATTTCGAGCTGTACGCTCCCGATCGTCGGCCCGGCCTTATCGTGGAGGCGGGATGCTTTGCCCATGCACGTAGGAAGTTCTTCGAACTCGCCGACGTCGAGGGCGCCGCGCGCAAGAAGAGCCGTGGTGAGCGAGCCGGTCCCATCTATCCGATCGCGCTGGAGGCGGTGCAGAAGCTTGATGCCCTGTTCGACATTGAGCGAGGCATCAACGGCAAAACCGCGGCAGAGCGGCTTGCCGTTCGGCAGGAGCTGAGCGCGCCGCTGATGGCCGAGTTGCACGATTGGCTGGAGGCTCAACTCACCAAGCTCTCCCGCAACCATGATCTGACCAAGGCCATCAACTATATGCTGCGGCGCTGGGACGCATTCACCCATTTCCTCGCCGATGGAAGGGTCTGTTTGACAAACAACGCAGCGGAACGGGCGCTGCGCTGTGTGCCACTCGGGCGGAAAGCCTGGCTATTTTGTGGCTCCGATCGCGGCGGTCAGCGCGCCGCCATCATGTTCTCACTCATTCAGAGCTGTCGCCTCAACGACGTAGATCCTCAGGCGTGGCTTGCCGACGTCCTCGCCCGCATCGCCGGTCATCCAGCCAATCGGCTTGGCGATTTACTCCCCTGGAATTGGAAGCCAACAGCGTTGAAGCTGGAGCCGTGATCTCATAGCATTACGGCATGGAATTTGGCCCGCAACCCGAACTGATCGAATCCCCGCTCTGCCGTTCTATGGAACAGGCAGGCGTGCGTTTGACGATCAACATCGTCCGGCTTGCCACCGAACGTGGTTGGTCCCTTGAAGTCGTCAACCAGCACGGAACCTCGACGGTCTGGGACGATCTCTTTCCCACCGACCGAGATGCCGATGCCGCGTTCCGCGATGTGCTCGCTCAAGAAGGCATCGAGGCCTTCCTCGGCAAATAAGATGCCAAATCCGGCAGCGAACCGCCCTTAGCCGCGGTCCTCAACGGATGCGTACGTTTCAGCCGCATTGCCGTCGCTTGCGCATGCGATCATCGTCTTGCGAACTGGGAGCTCCGTGGGCAGCTCTAAGCAAGACGATTGCAGTCAACGGGGGTGGGCTTAAAGCCCACCCCAGACCCATCACAAACCGGAGTGAGATCAGAAACGATAGGCTGCGCCAAGGAGCACCTGGTGGCGATCCCAAGACCCGCGGCCTTCGCTCAGGTCCGAGTAACGATACTCCAGACGAGCCGAGATATTCTGCGTGATCGCCTGCTCGACACCACCGCCGACCATCCAAGCATCGCGGTTGTCCTTGCCGCGAATGTCCGAAGCTTCAGTCAGCCGCACATTTGCGCGAACGTTCGAATATCCGCCGCGGACGTAAACAAGCGTGTTTTCCCGGACCAGATAACCTGCACGGGCACTGACATCGATCGAGTATTTCGGATCGAGAACAAGTGCGCTGCCTGCAGCGCCGCCAGACACCGCGTCATCTGCACCGACACTGAACCCTGCCTCGGCGCCGATCACAATCTTCGGCGTGATCTTGTAGTCGTAGCCGACGAATGCGCCACCGATGAACGCGTCGCGCTCGTTGGATGAGTTCACTCGACCGATAGACGTTCCAACGGTGCCGGCTTCATCGTGGTTCCAGCCAATCTGCGCGCCGACAAAGGGGCCGTTGAACGTCTCGGCAGAGGCTGCAGCGGAAACTCCCGTGGCAGCGAACAGAACGGCGGATGCGATGATGAACTTGTTCATGAGACTATATCCTTTCAAAATGCTGCATGTGCAGGCTTGATTGCTAGAGAGAGGGCGCACATCAGCTCGTCCGCCAACATGCGGTTGCTTCCGGGCACATGGGTTGATGGAGGACTTCGAAGCTCTTGCTATGCAGAGCGGAAGCCAGTTTCACCGACCGCCAAATTGGCGGATTTCGGCGAGCATGAATTCAAGAGTGTAGGTAATCTGGGTCGCTTGCCCGGCATTGAAACCGCACAGCGTCAGGAGGACAGGCATCCATTTCATTGTGGCCTCCTGTCATTTGAGGCCAGCGCGAAACGGTGGCGGGTGACAGGGCAGTGATCCCATTCCAGCGGCTTTACGTTCAAAGCTACGTCATGGCTCACCTCTTGATTTCTGTTCATGATGATATCCTCCGTAGCCGAAGACAGACATGTCCATCCGCGGCGGTATGCCGACAAAATAGGCGCAACGGTGGGGGACTTAATGGTGTTGTTCGCGCCAAGGTTTGTTAGCGAAGCCACATAGTGGCAGTGCAAAATTCAGGCAGCGAACACACGCACCGGCAGATTAATAATCGACTTCCGACGCCCGGATCACGACATCGGCCACCTTCCGAGGTTGCGAAATCTGGATCAGGTGACTGCCCGGGATCTCGACGGTGATCGTGTGCGAGCGACGATAAAGAGTTCGCAGCATTTCAGGTGAAAGCGTGCGATCATCCTGCGCGATGATCCCGAAGCTGGGCTTTGCGCGCCATGCTGCGGTCGGCAACTTTGCGGAAAAGACGCTCACCGAGGTAGGACGCTGCGAGGCAGCAAGATAATGGGCATCGGCGGTGGGCAAGTCGTCGGCGACGTCATGCTTGAACATGACGGGGTCGACAATCAATGACGTCTCATCGACCATGAGCACATGGCCAGGCAGCGGCCATCTTGCGTTGAGTTCGCCTACGGATTCGCGAGTGTCCGGCTGAATGGCCGCTACATAGACCAGCGATTTCACCTTTGGATCAGTGCCCGCAGCGGTAATAACGGCCCCCCCGTAAGAATGCCCGACCAGCACCACCGGACCATCTTGGCGTGCAATGACCTTGCGGGTGGCAGCGATATCGGCATCCAGGTTCGAAAGGGGAAGCTGGACTACCGATACGGTGTAATGTTTGCGAACGAGGATGTCGTAGACCTTGCGCCAGCTGGACCCGTCCATCGCCGCGCCATGCACCAGAACGACATTCTCGATGCGATCATGGTCTTTGGCGCTGACGGGCGAGGGGCCAAGCGCGATCGAGGCTGCGGCGGCCAGGAGGGTGATTGTACGCTTCATGATCATCGTCCCTGCATCATGGTGAATGCTCGGCACGGCTCCGACCGTGCCGAGGTGACAGTCAACGACCGGCCTTGCCATCCAGGCTGAAGCGACCGGCTCCGAAGGCCACGATCTGCAGCAGGCCGCCGATGATCGAGATGTTCTTGAAGAAGTGGATGAACTGGTTCTGATCGGCGAGGTTGCTATGAAAGGCCAGCGCGGCGCCGAGGGTGAACAGCGCCATGACGGCAGCTACGAGACGGGTGCGGTAACCCGCGAGCAGAGCGACGCTGCCGAGGATTTCGACCAAAACTGCCAGACCGAAGCCGACCGAAGGGAGCGGAAGGCCGACGCTTCCGATCATGCCGATGGTCGCAGCAGGAGCCGCCACCTTGGACAGGCCCGAAAGCAGGAAGAGCGGAGCGATAAGTACGCGACCGGCGAGGGCGGCATAGGAAGCGCCGTTGGCGTTTGCGTCGATGCCCGTGACGGTGTGGGCGGGGCTGACGGTTGCAGTGTTCATTGGATGTCTCCTTCGTCTTGTTCAGCCGGTCACCACGACCGCTGCTGACGTCCAAATGGCACCAGTCTTCTCATCAAAATAGACGAATAGGATAGACGATTAGGATCGAGAAATTCGACTAGTTGGGATGACTATGCTTGCGCCGCTAACAAAGCTTGACGCTTTTCACGCGATTATCCGTGAATGTCCCTCGGGATACATCCGCTTCACCAACCAAGTGAAAGGATTGATCCGATGCAAAATCTCGAAGGAAAGGTCGTACTGATCACGGGCGCGAGCAGCGGGATCGGCGAAGCGACCGCGCGTACTCTCGCGGAAGCAGGAGCTACGGTTGTGCTGGGCGCGCGCCGTGTGGAGCGGCTCGAAAAGCTGGTGCAGGAGATCGAGGCCGCCGGCGGCAAGGCAATGGCGAAAGCGATGGATGTCACGAGCCAGGCGGAGGTGGCTGCATTTGCCGAGGAGGCCCGGGTCCGGTTCGGCAAGATCGACGTGATCGTCAACAATGCCGGCGTCATGCCGCTGTCCCCGATGGCCGCGCTGAAGGTCGACGAGTGGGACCGCATGGTCGACGTCAACATCAAGGGAACGCTCTACGGCATTGCGGCCGTGCTTCCCGCCATGAATGAACAGGGCTTCGGCCATGTGATCAACATCGCCTCGACAGGCGGTCATGTCGTCTCTCCAACGGCGGCGGTATATTGTGCGACCAAATTCGCGGTCAGGGCGATTTCCGAAGGCCTGCGCCAGGAGAATGACAAGATCCGCGTGACGGTCATCAGCCCAGGTGTGACCGAATCCGAACTGGCGGACTCGATCTCCGACCCCAAGGGCCGTGAGGAAATGAAGGAATACCGCAAGGTCGCCATCAGCCCGTTTGCGATCGCCAGGGCAATTCGCTTCGCCGTCGAGCAGCCGGGGGACGTGGATACGACCGAGATGATCGTCCGCCCGACCGCGTCCGCGCTCTGACCAATCGCCATCAACAGCACGTGCAAAGCCCCGGCTCTGTGAGGCGGCGCGTCATGAAATTCGAGGAGTGTTCGAAAATGAAGAAGACTGTTCTCATCTCCGGATCCGGTTCAGGAATGGGACTTCTGACGGCTCAAACCCTGATCAGAGAAGGTTATGCCGTTTATGCTGGTGTTCGCGACCCACACGGACGCAGCAGCGCGCGGCGTGAGGCTCTGGAGGCTTTCGCCAAAGAGTGCGGCGGATATGTAAGGGTCGTCGATCTCGACATTCACAGCCAGGAACCCTGCAACGCCGCTGTCGAACAGGTCGTTGCGGACCACAGCACTCTTGACGTCGTGATCCACAATGCAGCCCACCTCTTCATCGGCATGGCGGAAGGTTTTACGGCCGAGCAACTTGCCGACAGCCTCAACACCAATGCAGTCGGTGCTCATCGCCTGAACCGAGCGGCACTCCCACACATGCGCAAGCAAGGTTCCGGCGTCCTGCTCTATGTCGGCAGCGGCATCACCAGGATCGTTTCCCCGTTCATGATGCCCTACGTGGCTGGCAAATACGCGATGGATGCCGTCGCAGAGGCCACGGCCTATGAAGTGGGCCCGCTCGGCATCGAGACGGTCATCGTCATGCCCGGCGTATTCATGGATGGAACCTCCCACTTCGCGACCGCCGTCTTCCCGGCGGATGAAGAGGCGGCGGGCGGGTACGACAAGCTCCAGGAAGAATTCAACCGATATGAACCTGGGTTGCGGAACCTGTTCCGGAATGGCTGCGACGCGCCCGTGCAAGGTGTGGCGGACGAGATCGCTCGGGTGCTTTCCCTCCCGCGTGGCAGCAAGCCCATGCGAACGACCGTCGATTATTCCGATTACGGCGCGGAGCCGGTGAACAGCGTCGCGCAGGCCCAGACCGAACGGGTGTTCCGCATCATGGGCTTCGATCGCCTGCTCCAACTCGGTTAGGTCGCATCCAGATCGCGAGGCCCCAAAGGCGTGCTTTTCGGGCCTCGCCGCCAGCAATCAAAGATCACTCCGCTGAAGACCCTGCCGCGTTCGTTCCTGGCGCCGGATGGTAGCTGGACCTGCAATCCGAGAGCATCAATGAGATGCCTGTTCCTTGAACCGTTGTATCAGCCATCGCCCTGCAGGACCGGGGGGGCTGTCTGTCCGGTAAATCGCATCCATGACATAGTCGCCGCCGATGCTGTCAGGCATATCCAGCTTCACCAGCCTACCGGTCAATATATCTTCCGCGATCATCGGCTCGGGCATATTTCCCCACCCGATCCCGGCCTTGAGAAGCATGTGCTTGGAACTGAGGTCCGCAAGGCGCCAGGTGCTGGTGCCGACCACAGCAATGTCGCGTCCCTTGGTCAGCGCCGATCGGTCGGTAAGGACCAGCTGGACATGTTCGCGACCTGCGCCGGGCAGGTTCTCTTCTGCAATCGCCAAGGGATGGCTCGGTGCGGCCACGGGGATCATGCGCACGCTGCCGATCCCCTCTTTTTCGATGCCATCTACACTGACCAGCGGCCCAGCCACCCCGATGTTGGCGATCCGGTCCATTACCAGTCTTGTTACCGAACCCAGTGATTCGACATAAAGATGAAGCGTTACGGTCGGGAACTGTTCGCGGAAACTCGTGAGGGCATCCACTACCCGTTCCTCGGGCAACAAGGTGTCGAGCACGATGTGAAGCTCTGACTCCAGGCCCTGCAGCATACCCTTGGATTTCGCTCGCAGGCTGTCGATACCACCGGCAACCCTTCTGGCCTCGGCAAGCACCATGCGGCCCGCTTCGGTCAGTTGAGGCTTACGCGTCGTTTCCCGGTCGAACAGAGTCAGGCCGAGTTGCGCCTCCAGGTTGGAGATCGAGTAGCTCACTACCGAGGAAGCGCGATTGAGCTGCCGCGCAGCGCCGGCAAAGCTCCCGACGTCTACAACCGTCAGGAAGACTTTCAGCTGGTCAAGCGTGGGCGTGCCCGGCTCACTTATCATATCGAATTCCTCGAACCTAATCACCGAGCGTATGCCGGTTTTTTAGACCGAATGAAACGCATAAATCTCCGACATCGCCACTGGCTTACCGCCGACGATGAAGGAACAAGACATGACTTTCCAAGCAAACCCGGCACTCGTCGAGCAGGTGATACTGCCGGCAGTGCGCGATCTCGGCGGCTTCGATGTGCGCCGGGCTCTCCCTTCGGCCCAGCGCCGGATGGTTGGACCGTTCGCATTCTTCGATGCTTTCGGACCTGCCGTTTTCCGGTCCGGCGAAGGCGTCGATACGCGGCCGCATCCGCATATCGGCCTCGCCACGCTTACCTACCTGATAGAGGGTGAGCTCGATCACCGGGATAGCGAAGGCTATTTCCAGACGATCCAGCCCGGCGAGGTCAACCTGATGACCGCTGGACGCGGGATCGTCCACTCCGAGCGTAGCGGACAAGGCTTCCGTGATCGCGAAGCGCGTATGTTCGGTTTCCAGACCTGGCTGGCGTTGCCGCTGGAGCTCGAAGAAACCGACCCTGGCTTCGCCCATATCGAAGCCGCCGATATTCCGGTGCTCACCGACGACGGTGTTCGGGTGAGCCTTCTCGCCGGGAGCCTGGGGGGCGCGAAGTCGCCGACGCCGATCTTTTCCGAGACGCTCTATGCGGATCTGCAGCTGCAAGCCGGGAAGCGCTTCAAGCTGGATTCCGATCACGTCGAACGTGCGGTCTACGTCGTCGAGGGAGAAATCGAAGTCGGCGGTCAGCAAGGCCGCTTCGTCAAGGACCAGCTGATCGTCCTGAAGCCGGGCTCCGAGATCGTCCTTCACGGCGTGTCGAACGCCCGATTGATGGTGCTCGGCGGCGAGCCGCTCGCAGGCGAACGCCACATCTACTGGAACTTCGTCTCAAGCCGCCTCGATCGCATCGAGCAGGCTGCCGATGACTGGCGCTCAGGCAGGTTCCCGATCGTGCCTGGCGACCCCGAATTCATCCCTCTTCCCGCCGCGGCGCCACGCGCCGCCTGACCCTTCTCTTCACCGTTTCAAAAGGATTTTCATCATGACCTATTCGATCATCGGTTCGGGCGCGATCGGCACTGCGCTGGCCCGTCAGTTCGCTCGTACCAACACGCCTGTCCTGATCGCCAACACCCGCGGAAGCGGGTCCCTTGCCGCCCTGGCAGGGGAGCTCGGATCGTATGTTCGCCCTGCCGAGCTTTCCGACGCGCTGCAGGCCGATACCATCATATTGGCGGTGCCATTCTCCGCCATCGACGCCGTCGCGGCAGCTGCGGCGGACTGGACGGGCAAAGTGGTGATCGATGCTACCAACGCGATCAACTTCACCGACTTCTCGCCCGCTGATCTTGGCGGGCGCCTGTCGAGCGACATCGTGGCGCAGGCGCTGCCCGGCGCGGCCGTCGTGAAGGCCTTCAACACGCTGCCAGCAGCGGTCCTCGCCCAGGAGCCCGGTTCTGCGACGGGTAAGCGTACCATCTTTCATTCCAGCAACGATCCCGACGCATCGGCAACGGCTGCGCAACTGATCGAAGCTCTGGGATACGCCGCCATCAACCTTGGCCGCATCGATGAAGGCGGCCGCCTGCAGCAGTTCGGCGGGGCGCTCATGGTCCACAGCCTCATCAAACAGGGCTGATCATCCACTTACAGGCGCGATTGCGCCAAGGAGAATTTCCATGTCCAATATTCTTGAAGGCAAGACTGTCGTCGTCACCGGTGCTGCAAGCGGCATCGGCCGCGCCATCGCCATCTCGGCGGCCAAACATGGCGCCAAGGCCGTGATCGTGTCCGACATCGTCGAGGCGCCCCGTGAGGGCGGAACTCTCACTACGCAGGAGATCGAGGCGCTTGGCGTAGCTGCGCTGTTCGTTCGGGCCGACGTCTCGAAGAAAGACGACAATGATCAGCTGGTCGCTGCCGCCGATCAGTTTGGCGGCGTGGATGTCATGGTGCTGAACGCCGGCATATCGCTTCGCTCCGATGGCGCGGAAGTGTCCGAGGATGATTACCGCCGCCTCATGTCCATCAACCTTGATGGCACGCTGTTCGGCGCACAGGCGGCTGCGCGTCAGATGAAGGCAGGGAGCAAAGCCGGTAGCATCGTCTTGATGGCCAGCATGGGCGGTCTCGTCGGCGCCGGCATCACCGTGGCCTATTCGACCAGCAAGGGCGGTGTCGTGCTGATGGCAAAGGCCCTTGCCGACGCGCTCGGCCCGGATGGAATCCGCGTCAATGCCATCGCCCCTGGCACGATCGACACCGAATTGCTGCGCAGCACGCCCGACATTGCCGCTGCCAGCGAAGGCTTCCGCCAGCGCACGCCTCTGCGTCGGCTCGGTCAGCCATCCGAGATCGGTGACGCCGTAGCGTTCCTGGGCTCTGATCTCTCAAGCTATGTGTCCGGTATCGCCCTTCAGGTTGATGGGGGCCTGCTTGCGGTAATTTGACCGCTAACAAGCTGACTTGACACCAGTACAAAAAGACGGAACGTTCCCTTTTCTTCGTTGTATTCGTGGCAGCGATGAAAAAGGGGGCATCTGCATGGTCGCGTACACACGTGTCGAAGCGACCTGCTTGTCGATTTTATCGATGGTAGCTGTCGATCGTATTCGGATTTTCGGATCGATCTTTGGCTGGCAGAACGATCCCACACAGTCACTCCCCTCTCCATCCTCTCTCAAGGATCATCACAATGGCTAAGGTTCTCGTTCTTTATTACTCCTCCTACGGCCACATCGAGACGATGGCGCATGCCATCGCTGAAGGTGCCCGCTCCGCCGGTGCGACGGTGGACGTCAAGCGCGTTCCCGAAACGGTGCCCGAAGACATTGCGCACGGTGCGCATTTCAAGCTGGAGCAGGACGCGCCGGTCGCAACCGTTGCCGAGCTTGCGGACTACGATGCGATCATCGTGGGCACGGGCACGCGCTTCGGGCGCATGTCGAGCCAGCTGGCGGCATTCCTCGACCAGGCAGGCGGCCTGTGGGCGCGCGGCGCGCTGAACGGCAAAGTGGGTGCGGCGTTCACCTCGTCGGCGACCCAGCATGGCGGCAACGAGACGACGCTGTTCTCGATCATTACCAACCTGCTGCACTTCGGGATGACCATCGTAGGCCTGCCCTACAGCCATGGCGGCCAGATGAGCATGGACGAGATCGTTGGCGGCGCGCCCTATGGCGCCACCACGATCGCCGGCGGTGATGGCTCGCGTCAGCCTTCGCAGATCGAACTCGACGGTGCCCGTCACCAGGGCGAAATCGTGGCGAAGACCGCAGCCAAACTCTTCGGCTAATCCGTAACACGGGAGACCTCCGATGGTAGACCTGCACAACAAAGTCGTGATTGTAACCGGAGCCGGTTCAGGCATCGGGAGAGAAGCGGCGCTCGGTTTCGCGAAAGCAGGCGCCTGGGTTTTTGGCGCTGACCGGGATACGGCAGGGCTGCAGCAGACAAGCGAGCTTGTTACATCGGAGGGCTTTCGCTTTAGCCTGTCGGAGGTCGACGTCTCCCGAGAGAGCGACGTCGAGCGTTTCACCGATTATGTACTTGGATCGGCGGGTCGTCTCGATATCGCCTTCAACAATGCTGGCATCACCGGCGAAACCCATCGTATCGAGGACTATCCGGTCGACGACTTCGACCGTGTTCTGGCGGTAAATCTGCGCAGCGTCTTCCTGGGCATGAAATTCCAGATTCCGGCGATGCTGCAGAGTGGGGGCGGGGCGATCGTCAACACCGCCTCCGTTGCCGCCGTAACGGGCCCGGGTGGGATGAGTGCGTATGCAGCTTCAAAGCACGGCGTGCACGGACTTACCCGTGTAGCGGCTATGGAAAATGCCGCTCGCGGCATCCGGATCAATGCCATTGCGCCAGGCTGGACCGAGACACCGATGGTTGTCGCGAACAGCCACCAAAATCCCCGCTTCGCTGAGCTCGCTCGCACAGCCATTCCGGCGAAACGGGGTGCGGACCCCAAAGAGATTGCCGAGGCTGCGATATGGTTGGCTTCGGATGCCGCAAGCTATGTCATCGGACAGCTGCTGGTGGTCGATGGCGGCATGACCATCGGCGGATTTGAAATCTGATACACAGGAGATATGACATGAACGAAATTAGCGAAGCCGCCAAATTGGTGGTCCGCCGCAACACGGAAGAAGTTCAGGGAGGAGGCGACTTCGACCTGTTCGACGAACTGTTCTCCGACGACTTCTACGATCACACCCCGCAGCCCGGAGGCACCCGGGACAAAGCCGGCGTGCTTGTCCTCTACAAGCGCCTGCGTGAAGCGTTCCCCGACTTCAAGCCGGAGATTCAATGGCAGAAGGTCGATGGCGACATCGTCACCACCTTCAAGACATATCACGGCACCCATCAGGGGAACTTCCTGGGTCATGCCGAGACCGGAACGCGCGTCAGCTTCGAGACGGTGGACGCCATGAGGGTCGTCGATGGCAAGATCACCGAGCACTGGGGTGTCGCCAACCTCTATTCGGTTCTGCAGCAGATCGGCGTGATCGCGCCGCTGACCGCAGGAGAGCCAAGCCATGTCTGATGTTGTCCGTATGCACGCCGTCGGCGGCCCCGCAGTGCTGGTTCTGGAACAGGAAACGGTGGGGGCGCCCGGTGCCGGCGAAGTCAAGATCAGGCATGACGCGATCGGCGTGAACTTTCTCGACACGATGTTTCGCAGCGGCACTTTTGGCGTAGCCTTGCCATTCGTGAACGGTGTCGAAGGTGCCGGCGAAGTTATCGAGGTCGGCGCTGACGTCGGCGGTTTTCAGCCAGGGGACCGAGTTGCATATTTCTTCGCCCCTGGCGCCTATGCTCAAGAGCGGATCATGGAAACCGCGCCGCTGGTGACGCTGCCGCAAGACGTTCCGACGCAGCTTGCCGCGGGCCTGTTGACCAAGGGGGTAACCGCCTGGCTCGCTGTGCGAAAGCTGCATCAGGTCAAGGCCGGTGATGTTGTACTTGTTCAGGGCGCGACCGGGGGCGTGGGATCGCTGGTGGCGCGCTGGGCAAAGAAGCTCGGGGCGACCGTCATCGCAGTCGGCTCTGCGGCCAAGCTGGAGCGACTTCCCGAAGATATCGGCCATCGCCTCTCATCCGAAAACCCCGATCTCGCGTCGGAAATCCGGGCACTCGCCCCGGATGGCGTCGATGTAGTCTATGATTTTGTGGGTCGCGCGACCGCCGATGCCACTCTCAAGGCGGTTCGGGAGGGAGGCTCGATCTTTACGATCGGTGCGGCTTCAGGGCCTGCGGGATTCGACGAGAGGCTGGTGGCGTCTCGCCAAATTCGTGTCGAGCATGCCAGTGCCGCGTCGGCCGTAAAAGGCGCTACCCTGGAAGCGGCGGCCGACGAGATTTTCGCCCATTGGAGAGATGGCACATTCGGAGAGATCCAATTGGATCGCTATCCTCTGAAGGACGCCGCAGCTGCGCACCAGGCGATCGCTGACAGAACGGTTGGGCCAAACCCCGTCCTCATCCCCTGAAGGGATCAGACAGCTATTGAAAGGCATCGGTCAGCGACCAGAGGCGGGGTTGCGATGGGCGGACGCGGTGAGGTCAACAAGTAGATCTCATCTGCTATCAGTTCATCGAAGCCCGCCTCGGTCAATTTGCCGTACTCCTGCTGAGGCATGGAATATCCATCGATGCGCATCAACACCGCGAAGCGGCGCAGCGCTTCAAGGCGAGGATCGGCCAACGGATTTGCAGTCTGGATGCCGAAGAGCTTTCTCCATCGCGCTTCCCACTTTGAAGGCTGCCGAAGGCTGGAACGAGGGTCGTCCAGCGAAAGCAGCACCACCTGCCGCTCCAGGCGCGAAAGTGGCTGCACCGGGTCTGAGCTCAGAGACGCAGCGGGCCAAGGTATCTGGGCGTGGGATTGCATAAGACCGTGCCTCGATGGTGATGACTGAGAAGCAGTTTAGCGGGTCGAGATGCTCGATTAATCCCAGCATGGAGACACAGCTTTGTTAGCCAGACCCCAAAATGTGATGGCGCATCGCCGCCAGTTTACATCTTCTGACCCGTATAAAGCTGCCCCAAGTCGCTTGGTTTATTCGTGCAGCCAGCATAATGTCACGGAAAGCTGAGTGAGGTACACGATGACACCGACGGTTCAGGGCAGCGAGTTTGCGCAACTTCGCGCCTTCGTTTCCGTAGCCGAACATGCCAGCTTCTCACGAGCCGCTGAACAGCTCGGGATTACCCCGTCCTCACTGAGTCAGACGATCCGAAACCTGGAGGAACGTCTATCGCTTCGGCTTTTCAACCGGACGACCCGAAGCGTTGCCCTGACGCCTGCCGGCGATGCGCTCCTGCAGCGCCTCCGCCCGGCGATGGATGAGATTGCGGCCGCTCTGGCGAACGCATCGCATTTCCGCGACAGCGCTGCCGGTACGGTAAGAGTACATGCCGCTCGGGTCGCCGCGAGCGCCCATATCGAGCCTATTCTGGGCGAATTCTACGAGAAATACCCGGAGATTCTCCTTGATGTTACGGTCGACGATGCCACCGTGGACATAGTGGCGGGCGGTTGGGATATCGCTCTGAGGCCAGGAGAAGTTGTCGAACGGGATATGGTTGCCGTGCAGCTCGGCGGGGAATTGCGCCAGTTCCCTGTCGCAACGGCCCGCTACCTCGAAGGGCGCACGATGCCTGAAAAACCCGAGGACCTGCTCGGCCATAATTGCATTCGCTGGCGCTGGGCCGGACGGCCTCTTCCCTACAACTGGGAGTTCAATCGCGACGGCGAGTGGTTCGAGCTGGCTGTCAGCGGCTCATTGATCGCCACCGATCGGGCGATGATGATGCGCGCCTGTCTCGATCATGTGGGGATCGCCTTTGCGACGAACCGGGAAGCGGACGATCTTGTCGCCAGCGGCGAGCTCGTCCCGATGCTGGCGCCTTATTGCGCCTATTATCCGGGCTACTTCCTTTGCTACCCCAAGCAGCGCCAGATGGCCCCGGCGCTGCGCGCTTTCATCGATTTCATACGCATGAAGGCGAGGGAGTAAGCCCTGGACCCTATTCCCGATAAAGGATCATGCCCGCATGGTAGAGGACGTCATCCTTGAAATCGCCATCAGCGGTAAACCCGGTGTCATCCCAATAATCGATATGATCGCCGGAGACCTCGTATCGGCCCTGGTAGGCGCTCTTTTTCTTGCCACGGGCTTCGTCATAGCGGCCATTGGGTAGAAGCTCGTGGCGGATGTAACCGTCTTTCGTCACCCACATTCCGACATATTTGTGTTGCTGCGTCATTATGCCTCACGTGGATCCGGTTTGTAGCCTGGCGGGCGGGGTTTAACCCGCCCACCTGCCGGTTCAATAGGGCGCTGCCGTGGGCCGCACGACCATCTCCGTCGTGTCGACGTCATCCGGCTGCGAAATGGCGAACTGGATGGAGCGGGCAATCGCTTCCGGCTTGAGCGCTATTGCGCGAAAAGCCTTCATCTCCTCGCGACCCTTTTTGTCGGAGATGCTGTCGGCCAACTCGGATTCCACCACGCCGGGCGAAACGATCGTGACGCGGATCTTGTCATTCTCTTGGCGCAGGCCTTCGGAGATCGCACGCACCGCGAATTTGGTGGCACAGTACACGGCAGCAGTTGGTGTGACTGTCAGCCCACCGATCGAAGCGACATTGATGATATGGCCCGACCCTTGCGCGTTCATGGCTGGAAGCACGGCCGCAATGCCGTACAGCACGCCCTTGATGTTGACGTCGACCATGCGGTCCCACTCATCGACCTTCAGGGAGGCCATCGGGGACAGCGGCATGACGCCGGCGTTATTGACGATCACATCGATGCGACCGTGCGTGTCGAGAGCGGTCCTGGCGAAGTTTTCGGCGCTGGCGCGGTCGGTGACATCCAGCTCGATCGCCTGTGCCGCGCCGCCAGCAGCCCTGATCTCCCCGACGAGTTTCTCCAACCGATCGGTTCGGCGCGCACCAAGGACCACGCTGGCGCCATTTTCGGCCAAAAGGCGCGCCGTTGCCTCGCCAATGCCGCTGCTGGCGCCGGTGATCAGGACGATTTTTCCCGCAACATTGTGCATGTCATAAACTCCTGTCTCTGGATCAGGCCGTCGGACCGACGCGACTGAAGGACTTAAGGTCGAGATCGCCGTCGACCAGTTCGGGCACGCTGGCGACAAAGGCCTGCATGTGAGGAAGGGTGAAGTGGTGGGCGAGATCATCGACGGAACGCCACACTTCGTAGACCATCCAGAGAGTGGGATCCTCAGTGCTCTGGTGCACCTGATAGATGATGCATCCGGGTTCATCGCGTGATGGAGCAACGAGGTTCTGAAGGGCAGCGCCCAAGGCCTCGCTCTGTCCGGGCTTCGCTCTCATTTGCGCAAGATTGGTATGTTCCGACATTGAGTTTCTCCTTTCTAAGGGCAAATCAGTTTGCAAAATCCGTGGAGGTGGAAACGTCGTCCCACTGACGCAGGTCGTCCTCGAACCGATCGAGGCGCGCCCGCGTGCGTGCGATGGCGTCGGATCCCAGGACGAGATCAAGCGGCGGCTCATCGGCATCGACGGCGGCAAGAATGGCCTCTGCGGCTTTTCGAGGATCGCCGATTTGCTTGCCATCCTTGTTCAGGAGCCCGGTGACAGCCCTGCCGCTTGTTGCCGCATAATCATCGACGTTCCGCTCCGTGCGCCGAACCGATTGTTCGGAAAGGAACTCGGTCCGGAAAGATCCGGGTGACACGTTGGTGACCCAGATGCCCATCGGCGCAACCTCCTGGGCGAGGCTGACTGACACGGCCGAAAGCGCAGCCTTTGTGGCGGAGTAGATCCCCGACCCTGGAGCCGGGGCGATCGCGGCAACCGACGAGATGTTGATGATATGGCCGCGGGTCCGTGCCCTCATGAGGGGAAGAGCCCCTCGAATTAAGGCAAGTGGCGCATACACATTGACGTTGAAAATCTGGTCGATCTCCGACTGCGCTGCAGTTTCGATCGAGCCCAGCAGCCCAAATCCTGCGTTGTTGACGAGGACATCAATCGGGCCGGCGAGCGCGGCAGCCTCGCTGAATGCCTGCTCTACCCGGGTCAAATCGCCCATCACCAAGGGAAGCACGTGGAGGCGATCGGAGGAGGCCATAGGGGGCGAGCGGCCATCGCGGGTCGTGCCGACGACCACATCGCCGCGGTCCAGTGCGGCAGTGGCGAGCGCGAGACCCAAGCCTCGCGAAATGCCAGTAATGAGCCAGGTTTTGTGAGCCATTCAAACCTCCATAAAGGCTGCGGCATCAGCCGCTTTGCTGCACACGATCTAGGCGGCTGCATGGTGTTGAATAATCACCCACTTGCCAAACGTGCTTGTTAGCTGCGCCACACAAATGCGATATTCACACGATCGGATGAGCCCGATTATGCGGTTCCTCCTAAAAAGCCTTGTTGGCAATTCAGATAGAAACCGAACGTTCCTTTTTGACATTCTTGTGTCGGGCAATTTGCCTGATCAGAAGGAAAGGTACGATGACCCAACTCACCAATGCAGCCTTCTTCCGGGCGAAGGAGGGCGCGGTTGATGAGCTTGGCGAACGTCTCTTGGCTCTGGTTGAGCCAACACGGCGGGAGCCAGGTTGCATCCGTTATGAAATCTACCAGTCCGAGGATGATCCTCAGAACTGGTTCATTCACGAGGACTGGCGCACACCCGCCGACTTCGAGGCCCACATGAATGCACCGTATATCGCGGACTTCATGCCGTTGGTGCCCGAGCTTTGCGAGCGGGATGTGGAAATTCGATCCTTCGTTCCGCGCTCGTCAGCCCCCTGACTTCATTCGTAGGAGACCCTATATGACTGAACAATCAAAGCTTGTGTGGCTGGTTACCGGCTGCTCGACCGGCTTTGGCCGCGCGCTTGCCGAACATTTGCTCGACCAAGGCCACAGCGTCATTGTCACGGCTCGCAAAACGAAGTCGGTCGATGATCTAGCGGATCGCGGCGATGCTCTGATCCTCCCGCTCGATGTCACCGATCGCGTGCAATGCGATAAAGCTGTCAAAGCCGGTCTGGACCATTTCGGGCGGATCGACGTGCTAATGAATAATGCCGGCATCGGCTATTTCGGCGCCGTCGAAGAGACTGAGGAGAAAGCAGCGCGGAACCTGATGGACGTGAATTTCTTCGGATCAGCCAATATGATCCACGCTGTGCTGCCCTCTATGCGTCAGAGGCGCAGCGGCTTCATCGTCAATCTGACGTCCATTGGCGGCTTGGCCGGCTTTACCGCAGTCGGATATTACAGTGCCAGCAAGTTTGCTCTTGAAGGCCTTTCCGAAACTCTGCGGCGCGAGGTCGAACCGCTTGGCATTTCCGTTATGACGGTAGAGCCGAGCGGCTTTCGAACAGAGTGGGCTGGCGGATCATCGGAGGTCACACAGACCATCGACGATTATGCGCCTACTGCGGGAGCAGCAAGAGAAGCTTATCACCAGTCAGTCGGCAAACAGGCCGGCGATCCCGCGCGCGCAGCGGCTGCGATCCTGAAAGCCGTCACGCATGAAGCGCCTCCCCACAGGCTCCTGCTCGGAAATGAGGCGGTCGAAGTCGCCTATGAAAAGGTCGACCAAATGAAAGCCGAGTTTACCGCCTGGGAAGGGGTTGCACGGGGGGCCGATTTCCCTTCGTCCTGACACAATTCCGTTTTGAAGGAGACCTTAAATGGCTCGATTTGATGACAAGGTCGCCGTTGTCACGGGTGGTGGATCCGGCATCGGCGCAGCGATTGCTCTTCGTCTCGCGACGGAGGGTGCAAAGGTATTGATCTCTGGCCGCAACCAAGAACGCCTCGACACCGCGATAGCCGGTATGCCCAGGGGGCAAGTGGTAGGTTTTGCGGCCGACGTTTCCAATCGGTCCGAGTGCGACAGCCTCATACGATTTGCGCACGACACGTTCGGCCGCCTGGATGTGCTGGTCAACGCGGCAGGCATGAACCTGGTGGGGACGGTCGACGAAACCAGTGACGAAGACTGGCGTCGTTGCATGGGTTCCGATCTGGACAGTGTGTTCTATACCGCCAGAGCTGCCCTTCCGCATCTTCGGGATTCGAAAGGCGTTATCATCAACATTGGTTCGGTCTCGTCGCTGGGAGGGGGATGGAGCCATGCAGGCTACAACGCAGCAAAAGCTGCGGTTGCAAACCTGACCCGCTCGCTGGCCTGTGATAATGGCAAGTTCGGGGTGCGCGCCAATACTGTCTGCCCCGGTTTGACCATCACGGGCATGGTCGACGAAATCATGGATGATGAAGCCCTCCTCGAGAAGGCCTGGGAGCGCATCCCGCTGCGCAGGGCCGGGACGCCCGAGGAAGTCGCCGCCGCCGTTGCCTTCCTTGCCAGTGACGAAGCCTTGTGGATCACAGGCGCAACCTTGGCCGTCGATGGCGGGCAGACTTGCACTGACGGCGGACCTGAATGGGGTAAATGAAGCGGAAACGGAGGAGCACTGCTCCTCCGTTTTCTTTCGCCCGTTGAGCAGTATCGTTCATACGGCAGCCGATTGCTTCGAGTTCCTGGTCTGGAAAACGTCAGAAGGATGGCGCGCCCTTGCTTTTACCAATGCTGCGGTGCGCGTTATGCTCATTGCCTTGAAAGAAGCCTCCGTTGCCGAATTCCCAGAACGGCATCGGCAGTCCCTTTCGAAAAAAGGCGCGAGGATGATTAGGGCATGACTGAGCGAACGGCGGCTGAAACGCTGGACAAGCATATTCGAGGACGCCTTGTCGCGAACGGCAGTGATCGCTTCATGCGATCGGTGATCGCGCAGATTTTTGTGCGGGAACGGGAGCAGGACGAGTTTCTCGTACCCGCAGTCGCAGAGCCCCTCATAGTCTGGATACTGAAAGGATCGGCGGTTGTTGAGGAGCGGGAATTGGGGGGAGAATGGACCTCTGCTCATGTGGCCGCCGGCGACTTTTTCATCACAGACTCTGATGCTCCTTACGAGCTACGGTGGAGTTCACTTGATGACGGCACTTTCGAAGTGATGCACCTTTATCTTGGTTTGCCTTTGATGGAGCAGGCTGGGGCCGATGTGCTCGGAACTAAAAAGCGCCCCCTTTTGTCTGAGGTTTCTGGAGCCCGCGACGAGCAAATCGGCCGCTTCATCGACTTGATTGAAGAAGAGATCGGCGAAGCCTCAGAACCAAGTCCATTATATCTGGAAAGCGTTGCGCAAGCACTCGCGATTCGTCTTGTGCAGCACTATCGTGACGAAACAAGAGACAACACCACGCGGCGTAACGCGCTGCCGGCCTACCGTCTGAGACGCGTTACTGAGCTTATGGAACAGTCTCTCAGTGAAGAGTTCGACCTTGCCCGCTACGCTGACGTTGCGGGCATGAGCATCGCCCACTTCAGTCGCCAATTCAAGCTGGCTACTGGCCTTGCACCCTCGCAATATTTCATCCGATTGAGGGTCGGGCGCGCCAGGCAGCTTCTTAGGGAAACCGATCAAGCCATCATCTCGATCGGAATGGAGGTCGGCTATTCAAGCCCGAGCCACTTCGCGCAGGTCTTTCGGAAAGAGACCGGGGTTTCACCTCGCTCGTATCGGCAAGCCTAGCTCCCCCGGCCACCTCTGCACACCCGCTTCAAAATGCATCATTTCCCGGCACCATATGGCCAACTGCCATTCCCAGTCTCGCGGACCTACGCTTGGGCGCAAGAGGCGTAAGCGGTCAAAATCCCCCACATTTTCATGATTTGGCGATTTGGTAGGTGTTGAGCCTTGCATATGCGAGGTGGCGATGAGTGGTGATTTCGAAACCAATTTCGAAACTGAAAGGGGTGGGAGGGCAGGCAAGGCCGAGCGTCTTGATGTCATTCCCTTGTCGAATGGCAACCGTGGATGGACGCCGGCGGCGAAGGCGCGGATCATAGAGGAGAGTTTCAAGCAGGGAGCGAATGTGGCCGAAGTGGCGCGGCGTCATGGCATGCTCCCGCAACAGCTTTATAACTGGCGAGGGCGTTTCCGAGAGCGGGCCGAGGGGATGGGCTTTGTTCCCGCAGTGATCGAAGGCCCGCCGGCACCTCCCGTACCGTCGCTATCTTCTGGGCCACCGGCGCCTGCAGTGCCATCGTTGCCCGCGAGCCCGAGGAGTGGCGGTGAGATCGTCATCGAGACCCGCGGGCTGTCGATCCGCATCCCGTCGCACGTCGATGCCGACCATATCGAGCGGGTGCTTCTGGCCGCGCGGGTGACCACATGATCATCCCGCCCGGGCCGTTGAAGGTGCTTGTCGCGACGCAACCTGTGGACTTCAGGAAGGGCATGGTAGGCCTCGCATCACTGGTGCAGCAGGAACTGCAGCTCGACCCATTCTCTGGCATGCTTTTTGTCTTCCGGGCACGCCGAGCAGACAGGATAAAACTCCTGCTATGGGATGGCACCGGGCTCGTACTCGTGACGAAGCGGTTGCAGGATGGGAAGTTCCGCTGGCCCCGACCGGGAGACGGCGTGATGAAGCTGTCGGCGGCCCAGGCTTCGGCGTTGTTCGAGGGGCTGGACTGGTCGCGCATGCATGTGCCGCGCGTGCCAAAACCACTTCATGCACAGTAGATCGCACACCTGATTCTGTCTGGCGCAGGGGTGTTCCCAGCCGTGCGAAACCGGCTAGAATACGGGCGTGGCGGCGCATCCCGAACCCCCTCTCGAGACCAGCCCGGAGGTTGGATATGACGAGCTTCCCGATAATGTGGAGCAGCTCAAGGCGATGGTGCTGGCCGAGCGCGCTCGCGCGGCGCGGCTCGAACATATCCTCAAGCTGATCAACCGCTCGACCTTCGGCAAGCGTTCGGAAAAGCTCCCGGTCGATCAACTGGCATTGACGCTGGAAGATCAGGGCGTCGCCCTTGGCGAAGCCGATGGCTTGCAGGACAAGGCCGCCGAGGAGGCCGAACGTTATGGCCTCAGGCCGCGTCGTCGACGGGCTCCGGATGCCGAGCGCGCATCACTGCCAGCGCATCTGCCGCGCTTCGAGACAGTGATCGAGCCCGAAAGCCTGGAATGTGCCTGTGGCGGGGCGCTACACAAGATCGGTGAGGACCGGTCCGAAAGGCTCGACATCATCCCGGCCCAGCATCGTGTGATGGTGACGATCCGACCCCGCTATGCCTGCCGCTGCTGCAGCGACGGCGTTCGCCAGGCGTCGGCCCCGGCGCATGTAGTGCCGGGCGGCTTGCCGACCGAAGCGCTGATCGCCGATGTTCTGATCAATAAATATTGCGATCACCTGCCGCTCTATCGGCAATCGAAGATCTTCGCCCGGCAAGGCATCGAGATCAGCCGCGCCACTATGGCGAACTGGGTTGGTCGTGGCATCGCTGCGCTGATGCCCATCACCGACAGGATGCGCGCCGATGCGCTTGCCCGTGCCCGCCTGTTCGTCGACGAAACTACGGTCAAGGTGCTGGCGCCGGGAACGGGCAAGACGAAAACCGGCTACATGTGGGTCATAGTGTGCGACGATCGCGCTCATGGCGGCGTGGATCCGCCTCTGGCGCTCTATACCTATATGCCGGGACGCGGAAAAATGTGGGCCAGGCAGTTGCTGGGGTCATACCAGGGCATCCTACAGGTCGATGCCTGGCAGGCTTATGACCAGTTCGGCAAGGACGATGGCGCCGACGCCGGCGTCACGAAGTCCTTTTGTTGGGCTCACCTGCGACGCGGCTTCGTCGATGCAGGCAGCGATGCCCCGGTCGCGCAGGACGCCTTGCAGCGCATTGCCGAAATCTATCGCATCGAGAAGGAAATCCGGGGGCGCACGGCCGATGAACGCCTTGCCGTCAGGCAGGAGCAAACCCGTCCACTGGTCGACAAGCTCCATGCCTGGTTCGCCGCCACCGCACCGCGCATGATGGCTGGATCGGCAACGAGCGATGCGATGAAATATGCGCTCAAGCGCTGGGCGGGCTTTACCCGGTTCCTCGACGACGGCAGGATCGAGATCGACAATAACGCCGCCGAACGGGCCGTCAGGCCGGTGACTCTCCAAAGAAAAAATGCACTCTTCACCGGCCACCAACTCGGCGCTGAAAACTGGGCAGCGATCTCCTCGCTGGTCGAAACCTGCAAGATGCTGGACATCAACCCCTACGCCTATCTCTGCGATGTCCTTACCCGGATCATCACCCGCGCGGATACCGATCCGATCGACGATCTGTTGCCCTACTGCTGGACCAATACCAACGCCGCGAACACCTCGTTCGAACTCAGCAGCATCGCAAGCGCCGCCTGATCGTTCAAATTACAGCCCCGCTCTCAAGGTCATGTGGGGGATTTTGACCGCTTACGCTTGGGCGCAAGAGGCGTGCATCTGATCCGCAGGGATCGAGGGCGGCTCCATCGGCCAATTCGATGAGGCGCATCTATATTTAAGCAAAACTACGACAGTTTTCGCAAGGCTCCGAGAGAAGCAGCGGGCGCCAGGTGACATATCCAGTTCACGTCTTCTGACGGAGCCGGATTGATCAAGGGATCGTCAAATCCGGCATAATCCCTGCGATCCCGGATGGAGTTTAATCATGACCAACATCGTGACCACTGTGAATGAAGTTGAGGGCAAGGTTGCCATCGTCACGGGTGCAGCCAGCGGTATCGGCCGTGCAATCGCGGAACTGCTGCATTCGCGCGGCGCCAAGGTCGTTGCAGAAGATATCGACCCCGCCGTGAAGGATCTTGAACGCGACAGCCTTGTTGCCCTGGTGGCCGACATCACCGTCGATGGTGTTGCCGAGCAGGCAGTGTCGCTTGCGGTCGATACGTTCGGCAAGCTCGACATCCTCGTCAACAACGCAGGCCGCATTCTTTACAAGAACCTGGTCGATCTTTCCCGCGAAGAGTGGGAATGGCAGATGCAGACGAACGTCACGGGTGCCTTCCTGCATTCGCGCGAAGCCCAGAAGGCGATGATGAAGAATGGTTCGGGCGCGATTGTGAACATCGCTTCCTATGCGTCTTACTTCGCTTTCCCGGGAATCGCGGCCTACACCGCCTCGAAGGGGGCCATTGCCCAGATGACCCGGACCCAGGCGCTGGAAGCGATCGAGCACAACATCCGCGTCAACGCGATCGGCGTGGGCGACGTTGTGACCAACCTGCTCAATCATTTCCGCGATGACGGCCGTGAATTCCTGGCTGAGCATGGGCAGAATGCGCCAATCGGCCGTGCTGCCGATCCGAAGGAAATCGCGGAGATCGTGGCGTTTCTTGCTTCCGATCGAGCGAGCTTCATCGTCGGTTCCGTGGTTATGGCTGACGGCGGGATGAGCGTCGCCATCGGCTAAGTCTGTCAGGCGGATGGTGCCAGAATGCCCCATCCGCCTGTCTTACCGCTAAAGAACAGGAATTCTATCGTGACGTATTCGAAACGAGACTTCCCGCTGCACGCGGTGCGCCAGCACCTTGAGACTGGCCCCATTGTCCTGATCACCTCGCATCACGGTTCCCGTTCCAACATCATGACATTGGGCTGGCACACCATGCTGCAATTCTCGCCTGCCCTGGTTGGCTGCTACATCTGGGAAGGTAATGAAAGCAGAGAACTGATCCGCAGGGCGGGAGAATGTGTCATCAACGTGCCGACGGCGGAAATCGCCGACCAGGTAGTGGAAATCGGAAACCGGCATGCGTGTGACGGCGACAAGTTCGAGGCGACGGGCCTGACCCAGCGGCGCGGTGAGGTTGTTGCCGCTCCCCTCTTGGATGATTGCTATGCGAGCTTCGAATGCCGACTCTACGACGATGCCATGGTCTCCAACTACGGTTTCTTCATCTGGGAGGTCGTGAAAGCCCATGTTGCCGATGTGGAGGCGCCAAGAACGCTCCATTATCGCGGCAACGGCACCTTCATGGTCGCAGGCGAAGAACTTGCTTTCACTGAGCGCTTTCGACCAGAGAACCTTTAGTCGTTCACATGCGGCGCGGCGGCGGCAGCTTTCTTCGGCTCAACGAAGTTGTCGATTCCTGCAGCCAGTTCCGGCGTCAAAGCCGACAGCGGACGATCCATTGCCAATGCTGTCCAGAGCATGCCATCGATGAAGCTGCTTATCGCCAAGGCAGTCTGCCGGGCCGGCGCCTTGAGAGTGATCTCACCTTTGGCTTCCAGCTGCGTCAGCAATGCACAGAGCGTTTCCAGCGCCTCTTCCAGGATGGGCTTATAAAGATCGTGTAATCGGCCAGGGTTGGCACATTCAGCGCGCAGATGAAGCCGGGTTTTCACCACAGTGGCGATGTCGAAACCCAGCTGGTCATCAAGATTGACGATCATCCGTTTGAACGACAGCCAATCCTCCGGAAAGCTGCTGCCCGAGACGAGACCATAGCGAAGCGCCTCGGCAACGATCTCCTCCTTGTTGCTGAAATGGGTGTAGATCGCACCGGTGCTGAGCGCGCATTCCTTTCGGATGTCGGCGAGGGACATGCCCTCAACCCCCTTGCGCGAGATGCACGCGATCGTTCCACGAAGGATGCGCTCGCGCTGGGCGCTCATATGCTGGGCATCACGCTTTGGCATAAGATCCTCAAAAAGTACACTTGTTCTTTATTCCGTCAAAACCTCAATGACAATCTCTTGACACGAATCCAAAAAGACGGAACGTTCTCTTTCTATTGATGCGAAAGGGCATCGATAGGACAGGGGGTTCCCATGCGCAATGCCCGACTACTGACGACCACGGCCGCTATCACGGGCCTCCTTGGTTTTCTCACGCATCCGGCACAAGCTCAGGATGAAGGTTCAGACGGATCCCAGATCGTCGTTACCGCGCAAAAGCGTAGCGAACGCCTGCTGGATGCACCGCAATCCGTGACTGCGATATCGGCTGCCGACCTCAGCCGCCTCAATGCCGTGCAGTTCCGCGACTTTGCCAATGCCGTGCCAGCTCTCACATTCTCGACGGCAGGCCCGGGGCAGACACAGCTGACACTTCGCGGCGTGACAGCGGGCAACGACATCGGTCCCACGGTCGGCATTTATGTGGACGACGTACCCTTCGGGTCCAGCAGCGCCTTCGCCAATGCTTCGTCTCTCGCGCTTGATGCGGGTCTGTTCGATATGCAACGCATCGAGGTTCTTCGTGGGCCACAGGGTACGCTCTACGGCGCCAGCACGATGGGCGGTCTGCTTAAATATGTTACGATTGAACCGGACGCGGGTGATTTCAGTGGCTCTGCCAATGCCAGTCTTTCAGACACGCACAGGGGAGGGACAAGCTACAGCGGCTCGGCAGGTGTGAACCTTCCGATTGTCCCCAGCAAAGTCGGGCTGCGCGCCAGTGGCTACTACTCCCATGACGGCGGCTTCATCGACAACCTCGCCGCCGGGAGGGACGATGTGAACAGGTCCAGGGTCTATGGCGGGCGGGCCGACCTCCAGTTCACGCCAACCGAAGATCTAACGGTTCGGCTCTCGGGCTTTCTCCAGAACATCCACAGGGGCGGCGGGGCCTCGGCTGACTTCACGCTTGCCGGGAAGCCGGTTGATGGTTCACTCGACCAGCGCCGACTCGTCGATGAACCCTTCGATCAGCGCTTTCGCCTCGTGAGCGGAATCATCAACTATGATCTGGGGCCGGCGTCCCTGACGTCGATCAGCAGCTATCAGACAATCCACAACAGCTACCGTCAGGACGGCTCGGCGCTCTACATCCCGGTCCTCGCCTCCTTTAGTCTGCCCTTTGAAGCGGTTGCGGTCGATCAGCGCCGGACTACCAAGAAATTCACGCAGGAGGTTCGCCTCGCATCCACTGGCGAGAAGCTTTTGAATTGGATGATCGGTGGTTTCTACACGCACGAGAAGTCCGGCAATGCGCAGGTCATCGTGCCCTATGAAGACGAAGGGGTGGTTTCCCCCATATCTTTGGCCGACGTCTCCATTCCAAGCACCTATGAGGAAATTGCCGCTTTCGGAAATCTGACTGTGCACCTCACCGATCGGTTCGACCTGTCGGGGGGGATCAGGTGGGCAGAAAATCGCCAGAAGTTCGAACAGATCGGCAGCGGCCTGTTGATTGGCTCGACACCGCAGGTTCGGTCGAAAGATGACGTCGTCACCTATCTCGCCAACGCGCGCTACAAGTTCAGCCCGAACACCACTGCATATCTGCGGTTTGCCACCGGCTATAGGCCCGGCGGGCCAAATTATGTCGTCAATGATCCGGTCACGGGAACACCGCTTGCCCCGGCGCTCTTTGCCTCTGATTCCCTCGACAGCTACGAAGCCGGGTTCAAGGCTGAAACGGCCGACCGGACCTTCGGCATCGACCTCTCAGCTTACCATATCAACTGGAAGGACATCCAGGTCACTACCGCCGCAGGCGGGGTTTCAGTGATCGCTAACGCCGGCGGTGCCAAGATAACCGGCGGCGAACTTACATTGACCGCCCGTCCCTCACCGCAATTCACGGTCGCGGGCGCATTCGCATACCAGCATGCCAGGTTGTCCGAGGACAGCGTGGACCTTGGCGCTGTCAAAGGGGATCGCCTCCCCAATGTCCCCCGCTACACGGCGACGCTCAATGCCGACTACCGGGCTCCGGCAGGTATGAAGCTTCGTCCACGCCTCGGATCCACCCTGCGTTTTGTTTCTGATCGGTCCGCGTCGTTCGACGGGAATCTGGGTGTGCCCCAGTATGAGCTTCCCGACTATGTGGCGATCGATCTGCGCGCCGGGTTGGACGTCGGACGCTTCGAGGTTCAGCTTTTCGCGCGCAATATAACAGATGAGCGTGCCCAGCTGTCAGCAGCGACCGTCCTGTCGTCCGCCGGCGGTCCCGCGCAGGTGACCATGATGCAACCCAGGACGATAGGCATCAGCCTCAACTCCCATTTCTGAGCACTCCAAGCTTCAGGAGAAATCCCATTCCGCACTCTGCACATATCGATGTGGCAGCGCTCGATGCGCTGTTCGCACCCTTCGATCGCACCGATGCGCCCGGTTTCGCGGTTGGCGTCGCTCTAGGCGGCAAACCAGGGTATCGACGCGGCTTTGGCATGGCGAGCATTGAACTGCCCGTGGCGCTCTCTCCATCCATTCGCATGCGCATAGGATCCACCAGCAAGCATTTCTGCGTTCTGGCGGCCATGCTTCTTTGCGAAGAAGGCAAGCTCGACCTGGATGCGTCCCCTCGAACCTATCTTCCGGAACTCCCGGAATGGGCCGCGCCAATGACTGTTCGCCAGCTGATGGCGCACACCAGCGGGATGCGCGACAGTCTGGATTTGCTCCTGCAATCTGCCGGGCCCGGCATTGCCGTCTCCGGCGACTTTCAGCTCAAGCTGCTCGCCGGGCTCGATAGCGTCAATGCGCCTGCCGGTCATATCTGGAACTATAACAACGGCGGGTACGTGCTGCTCACCGAGATCATCGAGCGTTTGAGCGGCCAAGGTTTCGCCGATTTCCTGCAGGCGCGCATCCTTCAGCCGCTTGGCATGCACGACACCCTCCTGCGCCCGCTCGACACAGCACTCTTGCCCAATAGCGCAACTCTGCACCTTCCGCGCCCTGATGGGGGCTGGAGCCGGGGGGTGTTCGGCGCCCCGATCGGCGGCGAAGGGGGCATCGTTTCGACCGTCGATGACATGCTGCGGTGGCTCAATCATATGAGCGACCCGATCGTGGGCACCCAAGAGACCTGGCAGGAGATGCGCACCCCGTTGACGACGCATGGTTATGGACTTGGCCTCAACATGACCGCGCATCGTGGGCTGGCGACGGTGCATCATGCCGGCGGGGTCATTGGTGGTTCGAGCCAGATGCTCAAGGTCCTTGAGCATGATCTCGACATCATCATCATGACGAACGGCCGCAGCGCACTCGACCTTTATGGTCTGGTCGACGCCATCATCGACCGGTGTATTCCCGACCTTCCTCCGCTCGAAGAAGATGTGGGGGGCCAAGTGCACGACGGCACGTTCTATTCATCGGCGACGGGGCAAGTCTATTCACTGGTCGGTATCGGTGATCAGCAGGCCATTTCGGTTGCAGGCATGACGCTTCCTGCCAAGCGCCTTGCGGATGGGACGATGAGTATCGCAATACTTCCCAGCGACCTGCGCCTGCGGCTCGTCGATGACGGCGGCGCTCCGGGACTTGAGGCCGTGGAATTCGGACATACGGATCGCTTGAGCCTGGTCCATGCTTCCGCAGCAGGCGACCCTTCAGCTTTGCAAGGAATTTTCGTTGCACGGTCGGCGGGATTGTCGGCCAACATCTATGAGGACGACCAATCGTCCTGGCGGGTCGATCTCAGAGGACCGGCGGGGGGAACACATTATCATTTGCACCCGCTTGGCCCCAAACTTTGGAAGATCACTCCGCCTGAGCCCGGATCAACCGGGGGGACGCTGGAGATCGTCGAGGATGGCTTCCTTCTGACCACCGGACGCACGGTTCGGCTGCACTTTGCTCGACAGGACCTTTCATGACGAACAGTCCCGCCGCGTCATACCCGCCACACAGGGCGGCTCGCCTGGCCATCGTGGTTCTCAGCGTCCTTGGCTTTTTCCTTTCCATGGACGTGACACTCACCACCTTGCTCATCGAGCCGATGAAGCATGATATGGCGCTTACAGATGTCGAGATCGGGCTGCTTCAGGGCACCGCATTCGGCTTGGCGTTTGGGTTGGCTTCGCTCCCCCTCGGCCGTGCGATCGATCGGGCCAATCGGGTTACCCTGCTCAAGCTGGGCCTCATCATCTGGATGGTCTCGATGGGGGCGACGGCGCTGGCTGGCTCGGTTACCACACTGATGTTAAGCCGGATTGCCCTGGGGTTTGTGTATGCCCTGCTGATCCCTTCCGCCCTGTCCATCATTTCGGACCTTTATCCCCCTGAGCGGCGCTCGGTGGCAACAAGCCTCTTTGCGGTAGGTCAAGCAAGCGGGCAGGCATTCGGCATATTGGCGGGTGGCCTGATCTTTGATGCGCTCACCCAGTTGCACGCCGGAAGACCCGATTTGATGGGAGGCCTGGTGCCTTGGAGAACCCTTTATCTTGCGGCCGCCGCACTTGCTCTCCCGCTTCTTCTGGGAACAGGCCTTATCTCCGAACCAGCACGGCAGGAGCAGGAGCAGCGCAGCAGAAATTTGAAGACGGCCCTGTTGGAACTGTGGCAGCACCGATCATTCCTGGGGCCTTTGCTGGCCGCGATGCTGTTCAGCACGATGACCTTCCAGGCGGCTGCAGTCTGGGCGACCCCGGTCCTGATCCGGAGCTATCATCAGACTCCCGGCCAGTTCGCAGGCTGGTTGAGCGCGGTGACTTTCGCCGGCGGCATTGTGGGAGCATTGCTAGGCGGACAGCTCGCAGAATTTGGGCGTAGGCGTGCTGGTCGCGCCGGCGTGCTTCTGCCGGCGATCGCTGCGGCCATTCTCACAGCGCCCTTGTCTCTCTTCGGTGTTGCCCCGACCATCGTCACTTTTGGGATCCTTCTGGCCGGCAGCATGCTGGTGGGAGCATTCAATGCCACCGTCGGTGTGATCGCGATCACCTTGAACGTGCCTAATGAAATTCGTGGCCTTGCCCTGGGCGCCAACGTCTTCGTTTCGGCGGTGTTCGGCGCAGCAACCGCGCCCACCGCAATTGCCTTGCTCAGCTCCGCGCTAGGCGGCGAAGCCAAACTAGGTCTCGCAATCGCGGGCATCTGTGTTCCTGGAGCCATCCTGAGCGCGCTGTTCTTTGGGATCGCCATGCGCGGCGCCAAGCTTGGCGGGACTGTAGCGGTGACGGCATGAAGCCCCTGACGTTCACATATTCCGTTGATCCCATGCCGTTCAAAAAGCCGCTGCGGATCGCCGGGCACATATTCGAAGGCATCCCGGCAGTCCGCCTGCAGCTGACCGACGGGGTGGCTGTTGGCAGGGGCGAGGCCAGCGGTGTCTATTACACCGGGGACACGGTAGAGAATATCTGCGCCCAGCTTGAGCAGGCAAGACCTCTGTTAAGTGACGGGATCGACCGCGCTTCATTGCGCGCGCACCTTCCTGCCGGCGGCGCGCGAAATGCCCTGGATGCCGCTTTGTGGGACATCGAGGCTGCAACGTCAGGGATAACGGCATGGAGGCGGGCGGGGTTGAGAGACATCCAGTCCCTTCTCACGACCTTTACGCTGTCGGCCGATGACCCCGCCCATATGCTGGAGCAACTCGATTCCTATGCCGATGCGCGGGCTATCAAGCTCAAGCTCGACGGTAATCTCCAGGCTGATTCCGAAAGGATCAGGCTGGTGCATAACCGCCGTCCGGATGCCTGGTTCATGGTCGATGCAAACCAGGGCTATAGCGTAGACCGCTTATCCGATCTCGCGCCGGTTCTACACGAGGCCAAAGTGAAACTGGTAGAGCAGCCGGTCCCGCGCGGGAAGGAAGCGGGGCTGGAGTTTATCCGCCTTGGGATCCCCCTTGCAGCCGACGAGAGCCTGCTGGATATCCAGGAGGTCGATCAACTGGTGGGACGCTTCCAGGTGGCGAATATCAAGCTGGACAAATGTGGCGGTCTCACCGAGGCGCTCGAGCTTCGGGAACGCGCCCGCGTTCTTGGGCTTCGCACGATGGTCGGAAACATGGCGGGATCGAGCCTCGCGGCTGCCCCGGCTTACATTCTCGGGCAATATTGCGACTTTGTCGATTTGGATGGACCCAGCTTCATCCGATCGGACCTTACCCCGTCGGTTCGCTATCGCGACGGGCGGATCGAGCTTCCCCTTAGCCTTTGGGGCAGTGCAAGCTAGAATACGTCCGATCAGCAGACCGTTTTCTACTTCCTTTCCTTTCACTCAGGACGATGATTAGAGATTGTGGAACAACACCCCGGTATCACGACAGACCGTCTCCTTTTGCGCCCGCACAATGTCGGCGATCTCGATGAGCAGTTTAGCCTGTACCGGGACCCTCTCGTCGGAGAATTCATTCGCGGTCTTCCCGCATCTCGGGAAGATGCGTGGCATCGGCTTCAACGCTACGCAGGCCACTGGAGCCTTTTGGGGTATGGCATGTTTGCCGTCTTCGAACGCGGCAGCGGCTCGATGATCGGCGAGGTTGGGCTGGCCGATTTCCAGAGAGGTTTGGGGGCCGATTTTGACGTAAGCCCTGAGGCGGCTTGGTTGTTTGCTGGGAAGGCCCAGGGTCTCGGATATGGACGTGAGGCAATGCGCGCTCTGTTCAACTGGTTCGACACTGTCCGACCGGAAGGGCGAACTGTATGCATCATCGACGCAGGAAATTCGGCTTCGATAAGGTTGGCGGCATGCTTCAACTTTCAAGGGTATGAGTGCGCTAAGTATCGCGGAGCCATCGTTACGAAGTACCAGCGGTTCAAGCGCTAATTGCATCGCCACCTTGTTGCTCGTTCGCTTGGATTGGGAGAGGTTCGATCTTCGGAATTTATCAAGATGACTGCGGAGCATCTTGATTGAGGCTGGGAATTCTCTATTGTCAGCAGCTACTACCGATAATTTGACGGGCGGCTTGCCAACAGCTTGACGCATTGAATAGCGCCGAGCCCAGCTAATCACAGGTCTTCCGGCTTTTAGAAATTCATCTAACGGTGGGTTTGGTACTGTTGGCTACTTAAATGGCGGGTTTCGAGGTGAGCAGACATTCGCGTTGCCACCTCTAAACGACTGGGTCTGTGAAGGGTTTCGGGCGCTTGCGTACGAAAGCCTCCAGTGCAGGAACCCGCGGGCCCCATGCGCTGGTCTATGGGTAAAGCGGCTTAGGGGTGGTTTGGACGGGTAAGCGATGCCGATCCGGAAGTGTTGGTTCTGGCCGGATCAACGTGACTTTGTGCGGCGTCAGAGTGCCGACGGTGGCGGTTTTGCTGGTCGGTGTGCCCTGCGCTGGGCTCGATTGCGGAATGGGCATACACTGGGTCATCGGCCAGGCCGCCATGGGCGTGACCGTCGTGCAGTCTGAGCCATGCCGCATCATGGCGCATTCCCCCGGATTGGCGATGCCGATGATGGTGGCGCGCGGGGCTGGCACCAGCGGGCGAAGGCCTCGATGATGGTCATGTGCCCGCCGCAACATGGGCATGGTGGGCGATGGTCGGGAGGTTCGTCGGGTTCGGGCTCCTCGACCGGTACAGCAACGCCCAGCAGGCTGCGGGCCAGCGCCATGGTGTCGTTGTGGGTCGAACTGGCGAGCAGGCCGTAATGCCGGATGCGGTGGAAGCCGCGCGGCAGAACGTGGATCAGGAAGCGGCGGACGAACTCGTCGGTCGCCAGCGTCATGACCTGCTGGCGTTCAGCAGCAGGGCGGCGATAGTCCTTGTAGCGGAACGTCACGCCGGTCTCGTCGAAGCCGAGGAGCCGCCGGTTCGAGATGGCAACCCGGTGCGTGTAGCGCGAGAGATAGGCCAGTACCGCCTGCGGCCCGGCGAAGGGCGGCTTGGCATAGACCACCCAGCGCTTCTTCCGGATCGGCGAGAGATGCCGCAGGAAGGCCTTGCGTATCTCGAGGCCAGCCAAGGTGCTGAAGAAGACCAGCTTGCCGGCATCGAACAATGCCAACAGGCGAGTGAGGAACAGACGGCGGAACAAGGCGCCAAGCACACGCACCGGCAGCAGGAATGCGGGGCGCGACGAGATCCAGCGCGTGCCGTCGCGCGCGATGCCACCGCCAGGCACGATCATGTGCACGTGCGGATGGTGGGTCAGTGCCGATCCCCAGGTGTGCAGCACGGCGGTGATGCCGATCCGCGCGCCAAGGTGCCTGGGATCGGCGGCGATGATCAGCATCGTGTCCGCGGCTGCGCGGAACAGCAGGTCATAGACCACCGCCTTGTTCTGGAAGGCGATGTCTGCGACCTCGTTAGGCAGGGTGAACACGACGTGGAAGTAGCCAACCGGCAACAGGTCGGCCTCGCGCGCGGCCAGCCAGGTGCGCGCGGCGGCGCCTTGGCACTTGGGGCAGTGCCGGTTGCGACACGAGTTGTAGGCGACCCGCCAGTGCCCGCAGTCGTCGCAGGCCTCGACGTGACCGCCCAGCGCGGCGGTGCGGCAGTTCTCGATGGCCGTCATGACCTTGAGCTGGCCGAGGCTGAGATGCCCGGCATGGGCCGCGCGATAGGCCGGCCCGCTGCTCCGGAAGATATCGGCGACCTCGAGTGAGGTGCGCACCGGCTCAACCGGGAGGTGCCCTGCCTTCCATCACGGCCACGATCTGGTCGAGCGGGCTGGCCACCGCCCGCATCGTCTTGCTCGAGACCTGGGTATAGATGCCGGTCGTGTTGATGTTCACGTGTCCCAGCAGCACCTGGATGACCCGGATATCGACGCCTTGCTCGAGCAGGTGAGTGGCAAACGAGTGGCGCAATGTATGCGGGCTTACCCGCTTGTGGATCTCGGCGCGCTCGGCCGCTTCCTGCACGACGCGGTGCAACTGGCGAGCCGAGACCGGATCTGTGCCGCTGCGGCCGGGGAACAGCCAGCCATGAGGTAGCATCACTCCGCGCCGCTTGCCTTCGCGCCACCATTGACGGAGCAAGTCCAGCAGGTGCGGTGAGAGCATGGCGTTGCGGTCCTTGCGTCCCTTGCCCTGCTCGACGCGGATCATCATCCGGGTGCTGTCGATGTCATCGACCTTGAGGTGGGCAACCTCCGAAACCCGCAGGCCCGCGCCATAGGCCACGCTGAGGGCCGCCTTGTACTTGATGCCTGGCGCAGCCTCGAGCAGCCGCGCTGTCTCCTCGACGCTCAAAACCACCCGCAGTTTGGGTGTGAAGCGAACGACGACCAGCGCTAGGGCCATCTCCGGCCGCCTGAGGGTTATCCCGAAGAGGAACCGCAGTGCCGATACCGCGCCATTGATCGTAGCTGGACCAACGGCGCGCTCGTGCTGGTCAACCTGAAAACGCCGAAGGTCTTCCACCGTGGCCGTGTCCGGGGGGCGGCCGAGAAACGCGGCGAAGTTCCGGACATGTCGGATATAGTCATTCTGCGTGTGCGCCCCGAAGCCACGCATCGTCATGTCCTGCAGCATCCGCTCACGCAGCGAATGGGTCGGGGCAGCGGTCGTGATAGCATCCATGGTAAGTTCCTCTCCGTTGAAGGAACTCCACCGTCGGCGGGCGACGCCGCCCCACCGAAAGCCTCACCAATACTACGCTACGTCACCCCAAGCGACCCTCCCGCGGAGCGGGTTCGTGCTGTGGTCGCGACCTGCCGAGAAAGCGGACGGACCGCAGCTGGGCATCGAAATTTTCCAGCTAAACGGCAAGAATGGGTCGACATCGGTAGGCGGCAAGTGGGACATTCCCGACGTTCCGGCGAAGCAATTCGAACGTCCAGCTTTGCCAGAACCCGACATCCGAGGGCTGGATCCCCTTGCTGTACTGAACGTGAGGCTCTGGCGTTGGAAGACAGGCAGGTTTCTTGCAAAGAGACCGAGAAAAGTCGACGTTTGACACCGATCTGCTCAGTGTAAATGAGCCGTTCCGTTTGGCGCAGCCTCGCGCTAAAACTCTGCGATCGCAACTAAACGGAAATCCCGGCGGCGCTCGCTACCCAGGCCAAGGCGCATTCTGGATTCCCACAGAACGAAGCGGTCTGGGACGTATTTATGCGTTGATCACGTTTCTGGGATCTAACCGGCTGCCGGGGGCACCTCAAAGTTCAAAAGCCGTCTTAGGCAGATGGACAATTTCCTTCGCGGGTGATCGATTCATCTATTCTGAATAAACCTGCGGAGACTCAAAATGACAAAGACGACAGATCAGACTGACCGCGCGGGCATTCATGCCGTTGCCGGGATTTTCACAAAGTTGAATTGGGCCTTTCGGGAGCAGCCTACAAGTGACTACGGCATCGATGCTCAGGCCGAGAAAATAAGCCGCGATAACACGGCAAGCGGGAAACTGATCGCACTGCAAATCAAATCTGGAGCCTCATATTTTCGCAAGCGAGGCAATGATTTTGTTTTTTACGGTGAAGAACGGCACCGTGAATATTGGGCTAATCACTCGCTTCCAGTCTTTCTCATCCTCCATAATCCTGAAACCGGATTGACGCTGTGGCAGCGCATCGAACGGCACCTGATCGAAGAGGGCACAGGTGGCCGATGGGCTATTGCTATCCCGGCCGACCAGACCCTTGATGCTGAGCATGAGCATTTCATTCACGCCGGCGTTGCCTCGGACCTGGCGAGCCAGAAGCGTTTCAGGCTCGCACTGGATTTGCCCTTAATTCAGGAATTTGCGGAGCATGAAATAGGCTTCATGGCCATTGAGGACTGGGTCAATAAAACGCTGAATTATCGCGGTACGTCTATCGTTTTCGGGGAGGATCCGGATGGCGAGGTCGGGATGGAGGTCCAAGCATGGATGCCGGGATACTCAATTGACTACTACATGGCTGTCTTTTTCCCATGGCTCGAATGGAAACTTTACCAGTACATTAGCGAGGAAGAAGGCGCCTACGAAGTTGCTATGCACGTTCTGCAGGTTTCCTTGTCTGATGTAGGCGCTGCCATGCTGTCGCTTGAAGATTATTACAAGGCCGAACTCCCCCCCTTCAAGCCCGAACGCGAGATCATGCAAATCCGAGATGATCGCGATGAAGATGACTTTTACGGATCCTAAGGTCTAACTCGCGTCCCTTCGACCTTGCCTCATCATGGCCGATAAGCATCTTGGGTCGGTCTGCAAAGACCGCCTCGCAACTTGGACGAACATACTTGGAGCCGACTATAGCTGTTGTGAGGATATCAAATCCGCAGATGCCAGGGCATCTCAAACCCTATGCTACCCGCGACCAAACAACCGAGAATCATCTCATTTCCTCCGCCAAGATTCTGAAAAACGTCCCTTTCTGATCGTCGGCTCAACGTCCGAATTCCCTTAGGTACGCTCTTTATTGGAGGACAAGTTGCGCTAGTGCGCCGAACCTGCCTTGCCGATGCTGATGCATGCTTGCAAGGTGAACGGCATGACCAAGGGCACCAAACCAGCATCTCCATCCAGGCCGCCAGCGGAAGGTGAGCGTGCAGCGCGTCGAGGCTATGTTCATCAGGATCGGGCCTCTGCCAGATTGGCCTATGACGCGCTCGTCGAGAGAAAGCTGCGCTGGATCGGACTGGCCGACCGCGGAGCGGGGGATGTGGATGATCTCATCCTAGGGCTAAGACATGAAATCCAAGCCCATCAATTCAAAAAATCTCTCCAGCCCGCGTTTTTCGGCATAACCGGACTGCTTCTTGGCAAGGGCTCGGAAATTGCGAACCTCGTCGGTTCTTATGGTGCACTTGCGGCCAGACATGCCAGCATGCCGGTCCGCATTAAATATTTCACCAACGATATTCCCTCGCCCAACGATAAATTGGTCAAAGATGACAAGTCATCGACGACCGCGGAGTTTGTGGATGAGTGGAAGAAATCGCCACGCCGGTCACTGCTGGAATGGCGTGCGACCCGCTGGCAGGGCGTGATGGACGATCTGGTCACGGCCAGTGGCCTGGCCGACAAGGATTTCGAGGCCTTCTGGCTCCAGTTTGAGCTCATCTGCGGGGCAGAAGCCTCATCGCGCTTCGAGCCCAGTCATGACAAGACGCGCGAAAATCAGATCGAGGAGCTTTCCCGAGCGATCGGCACGCTCGTGGCCGACAATCCAGACAAGGACCTCTGGTCCCGGGAGGAATTGCTCCAGGAAGCCGGATGGCCTGATCGGTTTTCAATGAGGTTCCAGCATCGATTTCCCGTCGGGGCCTGGGTTCAGCGCAACAGCGTGTCAGGAACGCGCCTCTCCAAGGCCATCTCGAAGACCTCGCAAGGTTATATCAGCTTGATCGGTGCGCCTGGCGCGGGGAAATCGACGCTTTTGGCACGGGAGTTGGGGAAGGTAGAAGGCGCCGAAGTCGTTCGTTATCTCGCCTTCGTTCCCGGCACTGCGCAGGGACAGGGTCGCGGTGAGGCCGAAGCGTTTTATCATGATCTCACCACCCAGCTGCTAGAATCAGGACTTCCAGCATTGCGGCTCAAGGACGACTCGCTCCATGCTAGGCGCGAGCATTTTGAAGCGCTCGTGGCAAAGGCCGGCGAAAGGTTTGCGCGAGAAAAGACCCGCACCATCATCATTGTTGACGGGCTCGATCACATCCCCCGTGAGGAATTTCCGGCGCATTCGCTGCTCAGCGCCCTGCCTTTGCCGCAATCTATCCCCGACGGTGTCCTTTTCATCCTGGGTTCCCAGCGACTTGATTTGCCGGGCATGCCAGGCGCGGTCGAGCAGCAGGCGGCATCCACGGACCGCAGGATCGATATTGCCCCGCTGACAGAAGTCGCGGTAGAAGCCATGGCGCAAGCGGCCGGGCTTGATCCAGACATTGACCGCTCAGAAATTTACAGGGTCGGCGGCGGCCACCCTCTGGTGACGCGCTATCTCATTGAGCGCCTGTTGCTGAGCGAGCCCGCCGACCAGCAGCTCCTTCTTGACGGCGATTTTGGCGAAGGTGGTGATCTCGAGGCCGTCTATCAATCGACCTGGCGCTGGATCGAAAAGGCGCCGGACCCTCTTCTCGTGAAAAGAGTCCTCGCGCTGATCGCTTACGCGCAGGGCCCTATAGAGCCGGAACTGCTGGCCGAGGAGACCAACGATGCCGCCGTCGAAGCGACCCTTCAGGTCACCCGCCATCTTCTCAACACCGGCGGCAAGGGATGGTCGGTGTTCCACAACAGCTTCCGGCTGTTTATCCAGCGCAAGCCCATCGAACGTTTCGGCAAACCGGACCCTGAGTTCTCCCCACCGGTGATTTACCGCCGTCTGGGCGCACTTGTCAGCCAGGCAGCTCCGGACAGCCCTCAGCGCTGGCTGGGCTTCCGCTATGCAGTCCTTGCCGGAAATGCCGGTGTTGCTCTCGACCTTGCGACCAGGGATTATTTCGTCGGACAGTACCTCGACGGGCGCGATGAACGCCGTGTGGTGGACGACATCTGCGACGGCTACAACCTGCTTGCAGACCGACAGGAACCAACCAAGCTCTTCGAGTTGTTGCTGGCGGAAGACGAGATTGAAAGGCGTTCTTCGGTGATGGAGAGCGCATCGACGCTCATCGCGGCTTACATCGCCATGGGCGACATCGACGCCGCGAAGGCAGAGCTCGACAACAATTATGAGGAAGGCCAGCAATGGCTGCTGGTTGATGCGCTTCTCAAAGAGAACCGAATTGACGAAGCTAGGGCGCTCTTCGAGGACAACAGCCCGTTTCGTGACCCCGACACCCGTTATCAGATGGGTTCCACGGATGCCTTTGAAGAAAGGCTCGCCGATTGGGCCAAGCGGGCAATCATTTTCCTCGATGACGAGCAGATTCAGGCCGAGCTTGCCCAGATCAATGAACGCGCTGACGCGGCGTTCAAAGATGAATTCAAGGACCTGGCCGGACAGACGGTTGCCCAGGCGATAATCCTTGCAGACCCTGGTCGGGATCTAGATGCCCTGTGCAAATTCTGGCTAGTGGATGGCCCGGCGCGTGTCGCCACGGCGATCGAAGGGGCCCATGGTGCTGACCTTCTCGGGGATGAAGCCCGGACCCTTGAACTTCTTGAACTTGCGAGCACCGATCCGGAATTTTCCCAGCTTGACGCTTCATGGATGCTTCCAGGCGCTACCCTTTGCGCGCGGCTTGGCAAGAAAGACCTCGCCGAGCGCTTTTTGCAGCATGCCCCGCTTCGAGGCCCAGGAAATCTTGCTGCCTTCAACTCCGAGCAATTGGAAGAGGCGTGCCGGACGCTCTCCGCCGGCATCATCACCCGCACCACGCTCGGCGTGCCATTCCAGCAGCCCACCGAGCCCGCGAGCCGCCTGCTCAAGGGACTTCAAAATCATATCTTGGCAGTCTCCAACGCCATCGGTGACATCCGGGCAGGCAAGCCTTTATCCGCGACCGACTTCCAGCGTGCCGCGATGGCCGCGCTGACTTTCTTGGCTGGTGCGCGTCACGACACCGATGATGACCCAGGCGCGTTCCATCGCTTGCCAAAACTTGCCTTGATCCTCCTTGATCTACTGTTTGATCTGGCCGAACTTGCGGATCTTCCAGGCTCGGCCATCACCGATCTTGTCGCCCGGCTGGTCGAGGAAGACGCAGTCTTCAAATATTGGCCGGCTTTTTTGCGCGCGAGCGCGATGCGTCGCTTCCATCTGGATGCCAACGTGGGTGCAGCTGCGCAAAGTCTCGAGCAGGCGCTTGCGGGCGTCGAGTGCTCGGATCCACGCAGTGAGGTCGAAGAGCTGGCGCATTTTGCGGCTGACTTCGCTGACATTGGTCGCACGGAACGCGCCCGCCACTTGATTGCAGGACTGCGGGAGCGCGCATTCGGGGCTTTTCAGCCGGCAAAGAAGGATGCCCAATACGACTTCTGGGCAATGATGCTCGGCCTCGCCAACCGGGCCGATCCGGCTCGCCATAGCCAGCGTGCGACGACGATCCTGCATTTTGTCGAAGGCCTCCAGGAAACCGAGGGCTACGACATGGCTCGACGGATGGTGCGCCAGTTGCTCTTCGAGGTGGCGACAGCCGACGTGAAGACCGCCGCCATCGGTTTTCACTGGTCGATGACGGAAGGCTCGGTAGGCTGGGATGGCGCAGTGGATGCTACCTTGCGCGGCTTTGTATCGCGGCATCCTGCCCGCGCGCGCGAGGCGCTGGCAGCCTGGTCAGCGCTCTGCCTGCCTTGGTACGGGGAGCCTCACGGCAGCATCGTTGAAACGGGGGCTTTCCTCACTGATCTCATTCTCGCTGTCGATCTCGAAACGGTTGCCGAGTTTGAAGATGTAGCGGCGCAAGCCATAGAGACGATGGCCCATCCCCCCCAGCGCCTCGGCCTCATGCACGCTTTGGAAAAGGCCTGCGCTCAGCGTGGACAAGGAGCCTTGGCGCGGGCCAGACTGGCGCATCTGGCCTCGATCGAACCTTCGGAAGGCTCCGATGGAGCCGATCCGCGCAACAACCTTCACAACGCAGTTCTCACGCTGGGGCAGGCGAGAGAAGCGATCGACAAAGAGCGCAACTACCAGCCGGAAACCCGAAAGGGCATGCCTGAGCACTTCGCAGAGCCAGAGGATTACAGGCCGAGCTGGAACCTGAGAGTTGCGATCAGCCGCGTCATTGCATCTTCGAGCTGGGGTGAAGTCGAGGAATTCGCCAATGCTGAACCGGGTTTCATGGACGAGCCAGAGGTCGCCCTGGCTGCAGCGCGCGTTGCTAAAGCCGCCGGTCATCTCGATGCTGCCGAGCGGTGCCTGGCCGTAACTCAGATCGCACAAGACGACGGTTGGGCCTGGCCGTCGGAGCGGCGGACAATCCAGCGCCATGAAGCGCGCAGGCTTCTCGGCATCGACGGCGCGCAGGAGGAGGCCCGGCAAGATTTTTTCCGTTACCTCGCTGGCCGTAGATATGGTGTTTCGAACATCCTATGTTCCATCGATCGTATTTTCCCGCTCATCTTTTCCAATCTTTCATGGCCTGATATGTGGGCGCATCTCGAGGCACAGCTGCGTCTGTCACGTGATTTCAATCAAGGCGCTCTCCTCACCAGACTGGAGCAAACGCCGGCCCCGGCAGGTTCTGCCGATGACGACGACCTGCTGGCCGAGGTATTTTTCAGCGCCATCACCCTGGGTGCGGCACTCCTGAACGACTCTGCGATGCGGGGCGCAGGCGATCTGCTGGACACGGGTGGCGCAAGCGCCGTTTTGCGGCTCGCGGATCGTCTGCTGGGCGAGGAGAGCACGGCTCTGGCTGCCGCCGATCTGCTGGCCCGGACAGTGGACCACCCGAGCATCCGAACGCATTTTTCAAGCCGGCTGGATGACATCGCGGGCCGCGATGACATTGCGCTGATCTCCGCCGCAGAGCTTCTGGCAGACAGATGGGGGCTGCCCATCTCGATCAAGCCAAAGGTCTTGCCGTCGTTCTATCAACTGGCCTTGCCTCCGATAGACCCCGGCGAAGGCAGGGTGGAGGTCCATCCTCACACGCGCGGCATGTTTCTCGACGAGCCGCTCGGATGGACGCAAAATTGGACCAGCGAATGCGCGGCTGTCGCCGAGGCCGGCGGCGTCACGGTAGAACACGTCCGTCGACGGCTCGGAACGTTCATTCATTCATGGGGAGGAGTTGCCCGCTTCGGCCATGCCGGCTGTGTTGAATTGGAGAAGGGCCTAACGCGTCTCCAGTTGAGACTTGGATATCAATTTCCACATGTAACGGCGGTATTCCGGGCAATGCGCACCGTGGCAGCTGAACTGCACCACGCTGGCCGCTTGAACGCGCGAACCCGAACCAAGTTGCTCTACCGCCTATACGCTGACGCCAGACACCCCTTGCCACTTCATCCATCGCCTCGACCATCGGATGCATTGATGATCCGTCCCAAGGCGAACCTCTGGGAGAAGGAGCGCGAGGCATGGGTCCATTCTGTCGACGAGGAGCTTGTTTCCTCCCCTCCCTTGGCGGTCCTTGCCGAGATCCGCAAGGTCTCGGGAAGAGAGATACGCAGGGATTCATCTGTGGAGACCTATCGGGCCATCAGCCTGGATGGTGTCGATGAAAACCAACTTCTCGCAACTGTACGGACTTTGCCGCACGTCACCTGGCTCGGAAGCCCCTGCATCGCATATTCCCGCGAAAAGGCCCATCCGGCCCGAATTGCCTGCTTTCGCTCCCGGCGAAAAGACCGGCTGCCGGAGGAGCTCCTCATCTTGTGCCCGCACACCGCTCATTCCCTTGGATGGTCGCCCGCGCCTGAATCCATCCATCGATTTGTCGATTCGGCTGGGCTCCTCATGGCATGGACGATCTGGTGGCGTGACGGCCTCCATCAATCTCAGGGGGATGATGAGTTTCGGGCTGAAGGACAGCGCATCTGCCTGAGCGAGGCAGGGCAGGCAAAGTTCGAGCGGCTGTTCGGCCCGATCAAGCTCAGGACGGCAGCTTGGCGCCGCGCCGCCGGTGACACCCCTGATGAACTCAAGACAGCCTTTGCAACGACAACCTGAGACCAGACGTCATCAGAGGTAGTTCACCAGACTGGCCGGTTTGTCAGCGGGTCTCGAACATGTTCCTGAGGTGGATATGGCAGGTTTTAGCAAAATCTGCCGCTTGAAGCCCGATCGGCGAACGACGTATTGTGTGAAGGGTTTCGGGCGCTTGCGTACGAAAGCCTCCAGTGCAGGAACCCGCGGGCCCCATGCGCTGGTCTATGGGTAAAGCGGCTTAGGGGTGGTTTGGACGGGTAAGCGATGCCGATCCGGAAGTGTTGGTTCTGGCCGGATCAACGTGACTTTGTGCGGCGTCAGAGTGCCGACGGTGGCGGTTTTGCTGGTCGGTGTGCCCTGCGCTGGGCTCGATTGCGGAATGGGCATACACTGGGTCATCGGCCAGGCCGCCATGGGCGTGACCGTCGTGCAGTCTGAGCCATGCCGCATCATGGCGCATTCCCCCGGATTGGCGATGCCGATGATGGTGGCGCGCGGGGCTGGCACCAGCGGGCGAAGGCCTCGATGATGGTCATGTGCCCGCCGCAACATGGGCATGGTGGGCGATGGTCGGGAGGTTCGTCGGGTTCGGGCTCCTCGACCGGTACAGCAACGCCCAGCAGGCTGCGGGCCAGCGCCATGGTGTCGTTGTGGGTCGAACTGGCGAGCAGGCCGTAATGCCGGATGCGGTGGAAGCCGCGCGGCAGAACGTGGATCAGGAAGCGGCGGACGAACTCGTCGGTCGCCAGCGTCATGACCTGCTGGCGTTCAGCAGCAGGGCGGCGATAGTCCTTGTAGCGGAACGTCACGCCGGTCTCGTCGAAGCCGAGGAGCCGCCGGTTCGAGATGGCAACCCGGTGCGTGTAGCGCGAGAGATAGGCCAGTACCGCCTGCGGCCCGGCGAAGGGCGGCTTGGCATAGACCACCCAGCGCTTCTTCCGGATCGGCGAGAGATGCCGCAGGAAGGCCTTGCGTATCTCGAGGCCAGCCAAGGTGCTGAAGAAGACCAGCTTGCCGGCATCGAACAATGCCAACAGGCGAGTGAGGAACAGACGGCGGAACAAGGCGCCAAGCACACGCACCGGCAGCAGGAATGCGGGGCGCGACGAGATCCAGCGCGTGCCGTCGCGCGCGATGCCACCGCCAGGCACGATCATGTGCACGTGCGGATGGTGGGTCAGTGCCGATCCCCAGGTGTGCAGCACGGCGGTGATGCCGATCCGCGCGCCAAGGTGCCTGGGATCGGCGGCGATGATCAGCATCGTGTCCGCGGCTGCGCGGAACAGCAGGTCATAGACCACCGCCTTGTTCTGGAAGGCGATGTCTGCGACCTCGTTAGGCAGGGTGAACACGACGTGGAAGTAGCCAACCGGCAACAGGTCGGCCTCGCGCGCGGCCAGCCAGGTGCGCGCGGCGGCGCCTTGGCACTTGGGGCAGTGCCGGTTGCGACACGAGTTGTAGGCGACCCGCCAGTGCCCGCAGTCGTCGCAGGCCTCGACGTGACCGCCCAGCGCGGCGGTGCGGCAGTTCTCGATGGCCGTCATGACCTTGAGCTGGCCGAGGCTGAGATGCCCGGCATGGGCCGCGCGATAGGCCGGCCCGCTGCTCCGGAAGATATCGGCGACCTCGAGTGAGGTGCGCACCGGCTCAACCGGGAGGTGCCCTGCCTTCCATCACGGCCACGATCTGGTCGAGCGGGCTGGCCACCGCCCGCATCGTCTTGCTCGAGACCTGGGTATAGATGCCGGTCGTGTTGATGTTCACGTGTCCCAGCAGCACCTGGATGACCCGGATATCGACGCCTTGCTCGAGCAGGTGAGTGGCAAACGAGTGGCGCAATGTATGCGGGCTTACCCGCTTGTGGATCTCGGCGCGCTCGGCCGCTTCCTGCACGACGCGGTGCAACTGGCGAGCCGAGACCGGATCTGTGCCGCTGCGGCCGGGGAACAGCCAGCCATGAGGTAGCATCACTCCGCGCCGCTTGCCTTCGCGCCACCATTGACGGAGCAAGTCCAGCAGGTGCGGTGAGAGCATGGCGTTGCGGTCCTTGCGTCCCTTGCCCTGCTCGACGCGGATCATCATCCGGGTGCTGTCGATGTCATCGACCTTGAGGTGGGCAACCTCCGAAACCCGCAGGCCCGCGCCATAGGCCACGCTGAGGGCCGCCTTGTACTTGATGCCTGGCGCAGCCTCGAGCAGCCGCGCTGTCTCCTCGACGCTCAAAACCACCCGCAGTTTGGGTGTGAAGCGAACGACGACCAGCGCTAGGGCCATCTCCGGCCGCCTGAGGGTTATCCCGAAGAGGAACCGCAGTGCCGATACCGCGCCATTGATCGTAGCTGGACCAACGGCGCGCTCGTGCTGGTCAACCTGAAAACGCCGAAGGTCTTCCACCGTGGCCGTGTCCGGGGGGCGGCCGAGAAACGCGGCGAAGTTCCGGACATGTCGGATATAGTCATTCTGCGTGTGCGCCCCGAAGCCACGCATCGTCATGTCCTGCAGCATCCGCTCACGCAGCGAATGGGTCGGGGCAGCGGTCGTGATAGCATCCATGGTAAGTTCCTCTCCGTTGAAGGAACTCCACCGTCGGCGGGCGACGCCGCCCCACCGAAAGCCTCACCAATACTACGCTACGTCACCCCAAGCGACCCTCCCGCGGAGCGGGTTCGTGCTCTGGTCGACAGCGGTCGCGATAGCTGCCGGTCCGCACTCGGCGATCGAAAATCGCCGGCTGAATGGCGGCAAAGGGTCGATGACGAAGTGTGCCAAATTGGGGATTTTCGGGCAGCGGCGCTGATGACGATCTAGCTGCATCAATCTTTGGCGCTACCATCGCCGCCTTCGTTGGATTGGGGTTTAAGCGGCGCCAGTATCCAGAACGTTAGCAGCGTGAAAATGGTAAGGACGACCGCAACGTCGTAACTGCCGAGACCTACCGCAACGCCGATGGCGCCAGTGACCCAGAGGCTGGCAGCGGTCGCGGTCCCTTTAACCGTATTCTTGCCCTGCAATATGGCGCCACCGCCCAAAAAGCCGATGCCTGCGATCACACCCTCGAGAACGCGGGCAATGGCCGCTGGATCATGAGCCATCGTGTTTTCGACGGCCTGGACGAAGCCGCAACTGGCAACGGCGACCAGGGGAAAGGTTCTGATCCCGGCGCTTCGTTCTTCTACCTCCCGGTTCCAGCCGATCGGCACGGCCAGCCCGTAGGCGATCGACAGAGCGATGAAATGAGGAATCAGAGAGAAGCTGCCAGCCATGCACATCATAACGCGCGACGACGGATTGCGATGCGGAAGTGGGATCCGACGAATTCTTCCCAATCCTTTGGATGCATGATCAGCCGCGCCTGTAGAATCTTGGGCTGGCATTTCCTGTACTAGCTGCGTCTACGCCCCTTCGTCGCGCGCCTTTACCGGCGGGATGAAGCTGACCTGTGCGAGGCGCCAGGCGCGCTCCTTGCGGCCTGGCCAATAGTGGCGGGGATGCCGACATGACTGCGGAGCATGGGTGTCATGCACCTCCGCACGGATCAACCGGCCGGTTTCGCGCAAGCGTATGGCCGCGCCCGGAAACTCCGCCAGCAATTTTTGCCGCACCTGCTCGGCGTCATCCGACAGCGCCGCGCTGGAGAGGGCGCGTGGAAAGCCATCGACCAGTTCCGCTGTGGATGACCGCAACGCCTTGAACCCATCGTTGATGACATCGACAGATATGATTGCCGCCGCCAGCGCATCGGCCCACCACCAGCCAAGCCCCAGACCGATGACGCCAGCAAGGCCCGCGGCGCCGGTCAGCCAGTTTGCCTTGTTCATCAGCGCGTCGGTATGCAGCAGCTTGTCGTTCAGTTCCTCCGCAAGAGGCAGTTCCTTGCGGCCGATGAAGAAGGGCGGGATCAACGAATAAAGCTGCGCCGCAACCATGAGCCAGCCGAGCCAGATATCCTGACCCGAGATGACGATCGACCCTACCGTCGCATGTTCGGTACTCGCCAGCGCGACCAGCGCATTATAGAGCAGCAGAGCGCCGACCGCCGTCAGTGCGACAGCAGCGACGAAGAACCCCAGCCCATTGACCCGCTCGAACGCAAAGGGGAAGCGATGCGAACGGCTAGCGCTGCGCTCCAGATGCGCGGCGATCAGGAACATGACAGGCGGCACGAGGCCCAGAGTGTCCTCGACCCATGCTGTCTTCATCGTCTGGCTCTGGCCCAGCACCAGTCCCATGACGACGATCACCGTGAGCGTCCAGAAAATGTTCCAGTATTCGAGCCGGATGGCTTTTTCCAACGGTTCGGACAGCTCGTCCGGCAGGCTGGTTTCGCTCATTGGGCGCGCGCCTCCGTCGATATGGCGCGGCTGGCGCGCTCTACGGTCATGATCCAGCGGTTCTCACCGTTCCGCATTGCTGTTTTCAATTCGATCCGCTCATTCTCCTTGCCGGATACCGATAAAGCGGGGCCGAACGCCACTTCGGCCTGCCACGGGCTGGTTTTGGCGAAGCGGCCTATGGCGAGGTCGAGCGTACCGGCATCAAGCTGCCCCAATAAGGTTTCGCCCGAACCTTCGGTCCAGAGCGGCCGGGCGCCTGTTCGCTGTTCGATCTGGCGCAGAAGTCGGGCTGTTTCCGGCGCATCCCGCGCGGATGGATCGACCGAGCCGACCGTAAAATATCTGGTCGATTCGATCCGTGCCGATGTGTCCGCAGGATCACGCGGCAGGGCGTTGCAGGCCGATACCGCGATGCACAGCAGGATTGGTAGCCGCCTCATGATGCTCGCGCCATTATCTTCATTCCCCTTGCCGTTCGGGGATAACGCGTTGGGCTTCAAAGGGATCAATTTCTGATCCTAGGCCACCTTATTAAGGTCTCGGCCATGCCGACCCTTGGAAAATGTTCTAAACCCCAAAAGTCACAAGGCCTTTGTCGTCGATCTGCCAGGCGGGATTGTGCGCGATCTCCCAGCCATTGCCATCGGGATCGGCAACATAGCCGCGATAGCCGCCATGGGGCGGCGCATCGGCCTTTCGGAGCAGCTTGCCCCCGGCGGCAAGCAGCTCCGCGATCGCGGCATCGGCCTCATCCGGCGAGTCGAAATTATGCGCCAGCGCGAAGCTGCTGGGACGCTGTAGATTATCGAGTGCCATATCTTCGGCCAGCTTGCTCCTCAACCATGTTCCGAACACGAAACCGTTCATCTGATAGAAGGCGATCTCCTCATTCTCGAAACCGGCGTCCATCCGAAGCCTTGCATGTAGAAGCGTTTCGATCGTGCGAGATCACCGATGCCAAGGTGATGACGGATATCTGCTGTTGCATGGTCAACCTCCTGCCCTTCACTGAGTCATGGGGTGATTGGTGGGTCGATGGCATGGCGTCCCTTTCCTGATTGCGCTGAACTTGCGTACAGCCTCAGCCGTTCACGATCGTCCCGCCATTGGGATGCAGCACCTGTCCCGACATGTAGCTGGCGTCGTCACAGGCCAGGAACAGGAAGGACGGCGCAACCTCATTGGGCTGGCCGGGCCTACCCATCGGCGTGCCTTCGCCAAAATGCTCCAGCTTTTCACGACTGGCGCCGCCGCAGGGATTGAGCGGCGTCCAGATCGGGCCGGGCGCGACAGCATTGACGCGAATGCCCTCGCCAACCAGATTTTCCGATAGTGATCGGGTGAAGGCCGTGATCGCGCCCTTGGTCGAACTATAGTCGAGCAGCTCGCTGCTACCCTGATACATGGTGACGCTGGTGCAGTTGATGATGGTGGCCCCGGCCTTCAGATGCGGCCGCGCCGCCTGCGTCAGGAAGAACATGGCGAAGATATTGGTCTGGAAGGTGCGGCGAAGCTGGTCCTCGCTGATGTTGGTGATGTCCTTGTCGGGATGCTGCTCGCCCGCATTGTTGACGAGGATATCGATCCGCCCGAAGGCCTCCAGCGTTTGGGCGACCACCGCATCGCAATGGGCTTTCTCGCCAATGTCGGTGCGGATGGTGATAGCGCGCTGCCCCTCTGCCTCGACGATGCGTTTCGTTTCTGCGGCGTCGTCATCCTCCAGCAGATAGACGATCGCGACGTCGGCGCCCTCTCGCGCATAGAGCGCCGCGACGGCCCGACCGATGCCGCTGTCCGCGCCGGTGATGATGGCGACCTTGCCCGCCAGACGCCCCGATCCGGGGTAGCGCGGTTGCCACTCGGGCTTGGGTTCCAGCCTGCTTTCATGGCCAGGCAGGGCGTCCTCATGGATCATCTTCTGGGTGTCGCTCATCACTTTCTCCTCGTGACAGGAGAACAGACGGGTCGCCAAAGCGTTCACCGCAATCATACCGATCCATGTTAACCGGAGATATGCGATGCTGCTCAAGGCTCTGGCTCTTAATTGCACGCTCAAGCCCGACGCGGGCGACGCTTCATCGACCGATGCGATGATCGCGGTGTTGCAGCAGGCATTTGCCGAAAGGCAAGTGACCCTTACCGAGACGGTGCGGGTGGCAGCGCTGGACATCAGGCCCGGCGTCACTTCCGACGAGGGCGAGGGTGACGACTGGCCGGCGCTGCGGGCGAAGATACTGGATCACGACATAGTGATTTTCGGCGGTCCCATCTGGATGGGCCAGATCAGCAGCGTGGCCAAGCGCGTGCTGGAACGGATGGACGCCTTTTTGTCCGAAACCGACGATGGGAGCAGGATGCTCAGCTATGGCAAGGTCGCCGTCGCAGCCATCGTGGGGAATGAGGACGGCGCGCATTTCTCTTCCGCTCAGCTTTTTCAGGCCTTGAACGATGTTGGCTGGACGATTCCGGCGGTCGCGGCTTGCTATTGGGTGGGAGAGACATTGGGATCGGTCGACTTTAAAGATTTGAAGGACACGCCGGAGATGGTGACGAAGACGGCGAAGATGGTCGCAGGCAACGCCGCGCATCTCGCTGGACTGCTCCAGTCCAGCCCCTATCCAAGCTGACGGTCGGTGGCAGGCAGAGGTTTTCGGGCCAATATCGTCCTTTACGGTGCCCTGTTGGCGAATGTGGGTATCGCGATCGCCAAGTTCGTGGCTGCGGCGATCACCGGTTCCTCGTCGATGCTGACCGAGGGCGTGCATTCGCTGGTCGACAGCGGCAATCAGTTGTTGTTGCTCTATGGGCAGGCGAAGGCGGATCGGCCGCCCGACGCCGCGCATCCCTTCGGCTATGGCCGCGAACTCTATTTCTGGGCGTTCGTCGTAGCGATCCTGATCTTTGCGGTCGGGGCAGGCGTCTCCATCTACGAGGGCTGGCGCCATATCGCCAGTCCTGAGCCGTTGCGCGATCCCACGGTCAACTATGCGGTGCTGGGGATCGCGATGGTGCTGGAGGGCACGAGTTGGGCCATCGCGGTCCGGGAATTCAACGGCACGCGGGGCGCGAGCGGCTGGTGGCAGTCGATCCGCCGATCCAAGGATCCTGCCGGATTTATCGTGCTGTTCGAGGATAGCGCAGCTCTGGTGGGCCTGCTCGTTGCGGGCATCGGCGTTTGGGCGAGCCATCATTATGCCGATCCGCGCATCGATGGTGCCGCGTCCATCGCGATCGGCCTTATCCTTGCGACCGTCGCGGTGCTACTGGCAAGGGAGGCCAAGGGTCTGCTGATCGGCGAGAGCGCGGACAAGGCCATCATCGCTATCGTGCGGCGCATATTGGAGGCCCGGCCGCAGGTGACGGCAGTCAATCATGTTCGCACCATCCACACGGCGCCTGACGCGGTTTTCGTGGCGATCAGTGCAGATTTTGCCGATGATCTGCCGATGGGCGAAGCGGAAAGCCTGATAGAGGCGATGGAGGCGGAGATGAAGGCAGCCGTACCCGAACTTACCTCCATCTACATCCGCCCGGAAAAGCAGGGCGGCGCGCTGGTGCAGCCACGCCCCTTCAACCGCGCCAATAGTTAAGCCGCAGAAACGGCGCTGAGCGAACGATCCCCGTCATTGGATGCATCGAGTTGATGGCGATGCGATCCCAATGCAGCGTTGGACGCATTGATCATTTGTCGGTGGGCATCGCTCCCGCTTTCCACGTCGGACCAGGGTTGGCCCGAAATGCAGCCGTGACTGCTTCTCCAGATTTCCCCTGCGATCAGTTCCACTTCTTCTGCCGTGGGTTGCCTTTCTTCGGACAGACAGTCCCGAAGCAATTTGTGAAAAATCTTACCGGAATTTGCTTGAACTCGGCTCATGGGCATCCTCTCCAGCGCCAATTTTTATCGGCTGCCGTAAGGGAAGTGCCTCATGAGTCGGTTCGCGTCAATGCTCCGACTTATCCGTTCAATGGCAGCAAATCAGTGGGCTGTGGCGATTATACTTTATTGCCGTCTCGCGGACGAGAAACGATCGCTACAATTGCATTGATCTGGATTTACATCATCCACGCTCTCAAGGGAACCGTCTTAAACTGGCGCAATGAGGGGGAACAACGTTGGCCACCTGGCGTAGTTCTGTTCATGCCTGCTCCTATGACCCCGATGTTCCCATGGCAGCACGCTTCTCAATCGGAGAGCGAAGCCGCCTTGGCCAGACATGTTTCAGCGCCGTCCTTCCCCTGCGTAGGGGCTAAGGCGGCTTTGGCTAAAGGTACGCTCTGCGTCCTCGCCTGCAAGGCGATCGACAGTGCGTGGGATGATGTGCGCATTCATGATGCGCTGTCACGCTTTGCTGCTGACTATAGGACAGACCCCGGCCTTTATCGCAGCTTTGCGGTGGTATTCGACGGGCCGGATGAATTGAGTGAAGAGACTTTCGAGCATGCCCTGTGGTCACGGCTGCAATCTCTTTCCGACAAAGATGTGTGGCGCGGTCATGACTATGATAGCGCAGTGAGCAGCGACCCTGCCAATCCGCATTTCTCGCTCAGTTTCGGCGGCGAAGCCTTCTTCGTGGTCGGGCTGCACCCTCATGCCAGCAGGGTTGCGCGCCGGTTCGAAAAGCCGACGATCATATTCAATTTGCACGACCAGTTCGAACAACTGCGTGCAGCGGGGCGGTACGAGACGATGCGCGAAAAGATCCTGCTGCGTGATGAAGCCCTGGCTGGAAGTCGCAATCCGATGCTCGCGCGCCATGGCGAGTCGAGCGAAGCGCGCCAATATAGCGGGCGCAAGGTGGGCGAAGACTGGGTGTGTCCATTCGCCTATCACGGGGCGAAGGATGAGCCCGATGCCGAGGCGGACGATAGAGGACCGTCTGCGTGATGCCGGATCAGGTAAATGAAATTCCGCCGCGCAGCGGCACCGCTTTCCGCCTGACCGAAGGGCAGATACTGACCGTGATCGATCCGCAGGGAATGCAGGTCGCCGATCTGCTGGCATTCAACGCTCAGGATCTCGATGAAGTCATCTCATCAGGTCGCACGTTGGACTATGCCGAAACCATACGCCTGACCACCGGCCATGCTTTATATTCGAACAGATCGCGGGTCATGCTGGAGATCATCGACGATATGGTCGGCGTTCATGATTTCCTGCTGACGCCCTGCTCCGTCGATACTTTTCTCCATTTTTATCCAGACGAGCCAGTGCATCGCGGTTGCTTCGGTAATTTGGCTGAGACTCTTGAACCCTATGGGGTGGCTGCCGATCGAATCCCCGTCGCCTTCAACTGCTTTATGAATGTTCCGATCGATAGCGAGACGGGCAAATTGTCCGTTTTGCCACCCCTCAGCAAAGCGGGCGACCATATCCGCTTCCGCGCCAGGATGGATCTGGTGATCGGGCTGACCGCCTGCTCTGCATTTGCATCCAACGGAGGAAGTTTCAAGCCCATCCATTACCGGGTCGATGGCGATAGTTGAGAACTCTTGATGGGCGAGCAATTATAGGCCTTACCAACCCTTCTGCGTAGCGTGGGGATGCCTTCGAAACTATTCTTTATTCGCCGACACGCTTGTTTCCGGAATGGAAAAGCAGGTTTTCAGCACGGATTTGGAAGCTGAGCGGCTGGATAATTTGTTGGCAGAGGGCGCTGTGGCGTAACTGGTCATTGCGCGGCGAACGCCAGTCCACCATCATTGCTTGCATGAGTGAATCTGAAGAAAATTCAGCTTGGTACACAGGCACTTGCGGGGTTCACGGGATCAACATCCAATATCGTCGATCTGGCGGAGACAAGCCTCCCCTCATTGCGCTTCATGGGCTGATGGGGAGCGGAGCATGTCTGTTGCCCCTCGCACGCGCACTCGCCGACCACGATATCATCCTGCCCGATGCTCGAGGCCATGGCGGATCCAGCTCTCCTCCAAACGGATACCTATACAGCGATTTGGCCGGCGATGTCATCGGGCTCGTTGAGCAACTGGACTTGAATGCTCCAATTTTCGTTGGGCACTCGATGGGGGGGGGGCACCGCTGCGGTTGTCGCTAGTCATCTTGGAACGGCCATCAAGGCGGTAGCGCTTGTCGATCCCACGTTCATCAGTCCGGAATGGCAGCGCGAGGTTTACAACAGCGATGTCGCAGCTGAGCATCAGCGATCGCGCACCGGAATTGATCGAATATCTAGTGGATGCAAGGTTTCAAACCAGCCCCAATGCCTTCGAAGTAGTCACTCCGCCGAATCCAGATTTGCGGAAGCTAGTTCAAGGCATCCGCATTCCTGTTCTACTACTGCTCGCCAGCCGGGGCATCGTTTCAATCGACACTGCCTGTGAACTGCAACGGCTTAATCCATTGATGTGGTTCGAAATCATTCCAGATGCCGGGCATGGGCTGCCCTATGATCAGAGCAAGTTTGCGCTGCGGTATCCGCTTTCACCGCCTCAATGCACGCGATCGAACATGCCGCCATTGCAGCTTCTTGACTGGTAAAGGGGCGACCGCCGATTGGCAATTTCATGAGGCTCGGACGGCGGTTTCTGTTTGAGCCCAACATTCCTTTCGTAAGAAATGAACGCCTTGGTTGGGTCGGGAGTCACCGGAATAGCTGCCCGTCCGCTGCTGGTGATCGAAAATCCGCGCTTGAATGACGGCATGGGTCGGAATAACTTTTGGCCCAAGCCGGGACGCTCTGAACCATCGGAGCGAGGGAGCCTGAAACCGTGGCGGGCGTTCAGGCTTTCAGCACAGGAAAGGTTGCGATCATGGCTCCTCGAACAATCGGAGCACTCGTTCAATTTAAATTCAAAAATCCGGCGGCATAAGCGCCGCCGGGGTACGACAGAATCAACTATGCCGTGAGAAGATTGACGGCGGTCGGTTTAGCCGCCGGTAGTCCTGACGTCTTGGCCAGGGTAAGAAGTTCCGTCTTCCGGGCGGCCATTTTATCGCGCAGTGCGACTAAATCGACGTCGGTTTTGCGACATTGGGCAAACATCCCCTCCGACGGCATTTCCTCTTCATGGACATGATGTTTGATTTCTTCAGAGAGAACCTTGACCTTGGCGTCATAGAAATCGTCGTTAGGCGAGCCTGCCTCGATATCGTTGATCAGGACCTTCGCGCCATCATGCTCGACATATGCTTCGTCGAGCGTGTGATCCTCGATCAGACCACGGAAGGCAGGATAGAAGATCTCCTCCTCGATCAATGTGTGAACTTTGAGTTCGACGCAGATTTCCTGCGCCAAGGCCCGCTTCCGGCTGGCGGAAGTGGCTTTCTCGAATGTCTCGAATAGGTCTTCGACCTTTCTATGGTCTGCCTTCAGCAAAGCGATCGCATCGGTGAACTGGGGCTCTGCCATCGTCGTCCTCCTTGGTAGTGAAGTAGCCGTGAAATTCTGCATGAGACACGTGGTTCCCCGCGAACGACTCGCAACAAAGGCGGTCGCGAGTTTGAAGAGCTGAAGCCGCGCCGGTCGAACGCCAACGTCACCAGCATGCTATGCCGATGACGCGCCGTTAATTCCCGGCCAATTCTAGGAGCGCTTTTGTGGCAACTACCGATACGCAAACGACCGACGACGTGCCTGACGAGACGGAGGTTCAGGAAAACGTAGAAAAGGGTGAGGATAAGGATCCCAATCCCCTTGCGCCGCCGATAAACACGCAGGGCGGCAGCTCAGCAATAGCCATGCCTGGCGGCGGCATGCCGTCGCAAGGACCCCGCTCATGCTGGTCCGGCATCTGACCGTTGTTCCCCTGTCTGGCTGTGCGGCGCGGCTACGCCTTTGGATTCCGGCGATTCACGCTGGCGAAGGAAGATCGACAGAAGAACGAGCACTGCGGTCGACAAAAATTCGCTTTGCCAATTCTGGAATGATTCGAACCATAGCTGGGCATCTGACAGGTAGGCTATGGTGCCTAACAGTATTTCTCCGTGAGCGTGCGCGGCGACATTTATCATGGCCGGTCGTGTTGCCTCACGGAGGAATGTTGCCGAGTGGCATGACCGTTGCCTCATCAGAATGGTTCCCATAGCCGATTGGGCCAGATCTTTCCATCCATTGCCTGTTCGCGGGTTGCGTAGCGTAGCGAAGCGGCACGCGAACAGGCAATGGATGGAGCGCCCTTTGCGCCACTATTCAGCCGCCACTGCAGAGGCCCCGAGGATCAGTGCGTCGGCCTTCGCTGCTCGCCACCGTTTGCGCTGTCGTTCGAAAGTCCTTAATTGACCCGGGAGGTACAGGCCGGGATGGTCCGCGCAAAGCGTTTCGAACAAATCACGAGACGTTCGCCCCATGGCGTTTTCAAACAGGGCGGTCACCTCGGTTGCCGTCGCCGCGAAGGGATCGGCGCGCGTCCTCCAAGTACGTAGTGGGCGCGCCGGTTCCTTCACGGTGCCGAACTGCCAGGCATCTTTGAGGCTGGCCAGAAAGTCTCCAAGCCGCGCGTCCGGCTGGATCACCCCCTCAACCTGCTCTTCCCGTGAAAGATTGAGCAATTGCTGCTGACAATGACGCATGCGTGCGAGCAAATCGATGGGATCCAGGCTCGCCTGCATGGTCGACAACCGTGTCTTGATAGCATTGCTGACTCGGGCATTCGCAAGGAGACGCTGACAGGGCGTGACCGGTTTATCGTAGCGCTTGATTACCTTGGCGCCATGGCGCTCCTTTGAGATCAGTTTGAATGATGGTTGAAGCAAGTTCACAAACAGGCGCGATGCGGTATAGAGCTGCTCAAGAATTTGGAGCGCTTCGAGCCCTTCATATCGCCGATAGCCAACCAGCTTCCTGACCACCGATCCGTTCTTCTGCTCTACCCACGCCTGGTCATTTTTGTGATACGGGCGAGAACGAGTGAACGTTATATTATGAACTGCACACCAGCCCTGAATACTTTCGTTCATGAAGACCGTGTCGTTGTCAGTATCCAGCCCGAGGATCGGCATCGGAAGTGATCGCTGCAGTTTGACCAGTGCCTGCACCAGAAGCTCTTGCTCGCGGAACGGAATCGGCATCGTCTCGGTCCACCCGCTGGCAATGTCCGTAAGAGTCAGGGTCTGGACAAATCTTCCATCTGCAGACGGACCCGAATGGGCCACCAAGTCGGCCTCAAAGAACCCAGGTAACGGGTCACCCCAATCTGCGAAGGTGCGGACCGGGACTGCCGCCTTCACCGCAGCCGACGGTGGTGCCCGTCGCCGGCGCTTGGCCCCTTCGCGAAACGGCGCCAGACGGCGATCGATCGTCGCCGCACTCATGGTGAGGATCCCAGCTCGGATGGCTGGCAGCAGGGTCATGTGTCCGTGGCGTTCCATGGCCTCGACAAGCAGCGGCAGCATTGCGTGTAACCGCTTCCCGCAGACCCGGTCAGAAGCCTCCCACAGCGTCACCAGCGCGCTGTCCATCTCGTCGTTATAGAGACGCAGTTCCGGTCTTGGCGCGCCCCGCTCACGCCGCCCTGTAGCGCGCAGGATGCGCGCCGCGTGCTTACGGTGAAAGCCAGTAATGGCCGTGAACACATCAAGGATCTTCCCCCGCGTCGCGCGATCGCCGTTTCGATACCGCTCGCCAGTTGCTGCAATTATGTCGTCGCGCGTCGTCATGCTGACCTTCCTCATTTGCTTGCTCCACCATCGACATCCTCGGGAGCATTCTTGATGAGGCAACGGCCATGCCTTGGGGAACGATTCTATTGAGGCAATGCGCCGGCCTCCGTAAATGTCGCCTCACAGTGAGCGATAGCTTCCTGGGCGGCAACACGCGCGCTTTGCGTCCAGTGAATGATGAAGGATAGGAAAAAAAGAAGGCCCAAGACGAGCCCCAAGGATCGCGCATATAGAGCCCGCCAGAATGATCCCCAGTTCAGGATAGCCGGAGCCCCCGGCTTGCTCTCCTGGATATCAGTGTCGCGAGGCGGGGCATCAGGATCCTTCGATTCGGCAGATCCCCGTTGAACTAGAACTGCCGTCAGGACTACATAAGCGGCCATCTGAAGAAATTCACTTTCCCAATTTTCGAACACACTGGATAGGAATTCCGGGCTGACGGTATATGCCCCGAGCGAAAGTACGGCTTGCCCATGCCGGTGCGCTTCTTCCATCTCGACATTCCAGCCCGCTATCCACTGGCCGATGATGCTTCCGGCAAACAAACCGAGAAGGACAATCGTCAGTCCGTTGTCGCGAAGTATGCGCATCACCCTCTCCGCTTTTGATATGAGAGGAAACGTCGACACGACGCGATAGGACCGAACCGACTTTCCATGGGGCGGTCAATGACAAGTAAGGTTTATATCAGCGTTTACAGATGAAGCCATTTCCTTGGGCAGACAACGGCTGTCCCAATGTTTCCATCAGGCGAGGAACCAAGGGCAGCAATTCGCGTGCGAGGAAGCCGATTTCGCCGATCTCGGCCGCTGCCAGCTGACCGGCCGCCCCGTGCAGCGCAACGCCCCAGCCTAAGGCCACAATGGGCGCAGCTCCACGAGCGAGCAGGCCGCCAACGATGCCTGCAAGTACATCGCCCGATCCACCAACACCGAGCCCCGGACAGCCTCCCGTAAAGCGGATGATTGGCGTACCAGGGCCGCCGATCCAGGTTTCAGGTCCCTTGAGCGCTATGTAGGCACCTGTCTGTTCCACGATTTGGCAGACCATATGTGCGGGATCTGCGGCGACGGCCTGCGGATCGCGTCCGATCAGTCGGGCCATCTCGCCATAATGCGGCGTCAAAATAAGCGGGAGTTTCCTTGCGGCGTTCGCGAGTTCAGTTAGACTAGTGCAGGTCAGCGCCGCAGCATCAAGCAGCATCGCAGGGGGGGACAGCGCCAGGAGGCCGCGCACGAACAGGCCTGTCTCCGCGGTTGCACTCATGCCAGGTCCGACAAGCAGGAGATCGCATTGCGGTACCAAATCGGCCAGTACGCCAACGCCATCCTGTGCGATCTCTCCGTCCTCGCGCATCGGCAGACCGATCATGGCGGCTTCTGGAACCAGCACGCCCAAGGCCGACGCGACCGCATCGACGGTGGCCATTTGCAATTTGCCAGCGCCCGCGCGTAAGACGGCTTCGCCCGTTAGCGCAAGGGATCCCGGAACAAAGCGCCCACCGCCAACCAGCAGAACACGCCCTCTGCTATTCTTGTCGCAATCGCTATCGATTTGCGGAAGCCCGTGGGACGCGCACCACGTAGCGTCGAGAGGTATTATTTGGATCATCCCCGAGCAACAGCAGGTAAATCCGGGGCGTCGGTCATTGGCACAGCCTGAGTATCTCCCGGCGCCACGTCATTATAGCGCTGAAGGACCAGATTGCCGCGCCGCCCCGCTTGCGGATCGAAACGATATTCTGTGACCGAGCAGTTGGCGACGTCCCCGTTTCGGTCGATATCCAGAATCTGGGCTTCATCCATATTTTCGATGATGTAGCGCAGGCAGAGGACGACTACCTGATGCGCGAAGATGATGACCCTCTGCCCCGAATAATGGAGGGACACCGTGTCCATCAAAGCCCGGAGGCGGAAGATGACATCGCACCAGCTCTCGCCACCGGGCGGGCGGTGATAGAATTTCCCAAGCGTCTGGCGGAAGGCGGCTTGCTGCGGCTCAAGCTTCGCGACCCCACCCGTCGTTAGCCCGTCAAGGATGCCGAACTCCTTCTCGCGCAACCGCTCGTCAATGCAAACTGGCTCCTCCATCGCAGCGCCGCCCTCCCCCCTGAACAGCTTGGCCGTCTCCACGGCCCGGCGATAGGGTGAGGAGAGGATCACATCGGGTAGCTGGCCCATCCCGCCATGGGCGAACCAACGACCAAGCGCTCTCGCCTGCGCCTCGCCCAAGGCACTGAGCGGGACATCGACGTCCCTGCCCTCCAGCGCGATACGATCGAGCGCAGCTTCATGCGCTGCGTCGCGGGCGACATTCCCAGCACTTTGTCCATGACGGACGATCCAGAGTTGCGAAGGCCAAGGTGCATGCTCATTATCCATAGAGGGATCAATGCCGCTCAGCATCTTGCGGTTCCTGCGATATCGCTAGCGGGACGATCGAAGCACGCCACCGCGCAGTCGCGAAAGGTCTTGCGCGGGTGTCGAGGGCGAGGCTCTGGCGACCGTGGTTGTGAACAAGCTGCGGTGCGGACTAAAGATCGCAGCAGTAAAGGCTCCGGGCTTCGGCGATCGCCGCAAGGCGATGCTCGAAGATATCTCCATAATCACCGGAGGCAACGTCGCCAGCGAGGACCTTGGCGCCAAGCTCGATAACGTAATGATTCACATGCTTGCCGGGCCAAGAAGGTCACTATCGACAAGGGCAACGCCACTGTCATCGACGACGTCGGCACCAAGGGCGATATAGACGCACGCGTTGCGCAGATCCGCCAGCAGATCGATGCGACGACCTCCAACTATGACCGAGGGAAGCTCCAAGAGGGGCTTGCCAAGCTCGCCGGTGGCATAGCGGTGATCCGCGCCGGCGACGCGGCCGAGGTCGAGGTCAAGGAGAAGAAGGATTTGGCCAATAATGCGCTGCATGCCACCCGCGCCGCGGTCGAAAAGGCCATCCTGCCCGGCGGAGGCATCTCGTTGCTGCGCGCGCTCAAGGCGCGGGATGGCATCAAGGCGGCCAACGACGACCAGCAGTCGGGCTCAACATCATCCGCTGCGCGCTCCGCGCCTCCGCTCACAAGATCGCCGAGAATGCCGGCGAGCATGGTGCTTGGATCGTTGGGAAGCTGCTCGAAGCCGAGGACTATATTGAGCGTGGACATAATGGCTCTGTTGTTCGCTATGTGATATGAAGGCCGCCGAAAGTGCGGCCCGCCCGCCTAGCTCCTATTCGGATCGGAATGCTCTTGCCTATCGAGACTATTGACGGATGCGGTTACCATCATGTGGCGTTTTCGTGAGCGCACCGGATGACGACGCCCTCTGATCAGATGACGAAACCTGCGCAATCCGTTTTGCAGGGGCAACGACTGCGCGACGAGTTGATACGGTCGAGCCGACACTCGCCCCTTGCTACTATCGTAACGGATGCAAGAGCCGAAAATGTCATCATCGCTGTCAACGAAGCTTTCGAACGGCTGAGCGGCTATGCTGAGTCGGATGTCATCGGCCAAAACTGCCGTTTGCTCTCCGGGGCTGCAACCTGCCCAAAATCGCGGGCGCTCTTGCGCCAGGCTATCAATGCGGGCCGACCGGCATTCGTTACCTTAGTCAACTACCGAAAAGATGGTCAGGCTTTCCATAATGCCGTCATGATTGCGCCTGTCTATGACAAGGCTGGGCTTCTCACTTTTTTCATAGGAACCCAATTGAAGGTTGATGGCGAAGTTCAAGATGCCGGAACCGCCAAGGCAAGGTTAGCTGTCTTAACCCCCCAGCAGTTGAAGGTTCTCGAGCATATGGCGCGCGGCATGCGCCACGCCGAGATCGCAAAGAACCTTGGCCTTTCCATCAAAACCATCAAGATGCATCGCGGCGCATTGGTGCATCGCTTGGGTGTGCAGACTTCGACCGAGGCGATCAGGATCGCTGTAGAAGCGGGCCTTTAACCTAAAGCAAGGCGGTTCTGAATGGCCTTGCCAACCTGTCAAGATTCGATATGGACTTAAGTCCGGGGTGCAAGCCGGGGGCTTGTTGAGGATGTCGCGTGACGAATTCTGATATGCCCGACGAAGCCGAAGCAAAATTCAAGCTGCTCGTCGACGCGGTTATGGACTACGCGCTTTATATGCTGGATCCGGAAGGCCGGATCACGACATGGAATAGCGGCGCGCAGAGAGCCAAGGGCTATACTGCTGACGAAATCGTAGGGCGGCATTTTTCCTGCTTCTTCACCCAGGAGGATCGCGATTCCGGTCTACCGGAAACTGCCTTGCGCGTCGCAGCGCAAGAGGGGCGTTTCGAAGCTGAAGGCTGGCGGATCAGGAAGGATGGCAGCCGTTTTTTCGCCAATTCCGTTATCGATCCCATCAGGAACGATGCCGGAGAACTGATCGGCTTTGCAAAGATCAGCCGCGACATCACCGAACGCCGTGAAAGAGAACTCGCTCTCTTTCAGGCGGAACAGCGCTTTCGGCTCCTCGTCCAAGGGGTCAAGGATTGCGCGATCTACATGCTGGATACCGACGGTATCATCACCAATTGGAACACCGGGGCCGCAGCGATCAAGGGCTATGGTTCCGACGAGGTCGTGGGCAAACATTTCTCCATTTTCTACACGCAGGATGACCGGGACGCGGGGGCACCCGAACGAGCGTTGGCGACGGCCCTCGCGGAGGGAAAATATGAGACAGAGGCCTGGCGCGTTCGCAAGGACGGCACGCTGTTTTGGGCAATTGTGCTGGTCGATCCGATTTATGACGAAGAGGGAAAGCATGTCGGCTTCGCTAAGATCACCCGTGACGCGACCGACAAACGCCAGGCACAGGAGGAGCTGGAAGAAACCCGCAGCGCGCTGCTTCAGGCGCAAAAGCTGCAGGCCATTGGCGAACTGACTGGCGGGGTGGCCCATGACTTCAACAATCTGCTGACAGTCATAGGCGGGGCGGCCGAAATGCTCCGAAAAGTCGATCTGCCGGAGGAGAAGCGGGCGCGCTATATCGACAACATAGCAGCAACCGTTGAGCGGGCTTCCACCCTTACCGGTCACCTTCTCGCATTCAGTCGGCGCCGCGCCATCCGTCCCGAGGTTATCGACCTCAATATCCATCTCGATGCCTGGGCTGAAATTCTATCCCGGTCCCTCGGGAGCGGCATCGCCCTGTCGGTGAAGGCATCGGCGAAGAACGCGCGCGTGGAAGTGGACCCGACTGAACTGGAAACTGCCGTCCTGAACGCTGCCGTAAATGCCCGCGATGCGATGCCGGGGGGTGGAGACCTCCTCATAGAAACCCGGGACGCCGTCTACGAAAGGCAAGCCGCGGTGGCCATCGACATTACCGATAGCGGCACTGGTATGTCGGAGGAAACACTCGCCCGCGTCTTCGAACCGTTCTTCACAACTAAACCGATCGGCGAGGGAACAGGACTGGGATTATCCCAGATCCATGGCTTTGCGGCTCAAGCAGGCGGCATCGCCCGGATAAGTTCACGCGTCGGATCGGGCACCACGCTTACCATCATCCTTCCCAAGGTCGACAAGACGCCGGCGGCGATCCAGCAGAAAGGCGAACTTGCCTCAATACCACCGGGGATCAAAGTCCTTCTTGTCGAAGATAATATTCAAGTTCTCCAATTCGCGGAGCAATTGTTAGACGATATGGGGTGTCAGACGGTGTGCGCAAGTAACGCGACTGAAGCACTTGTGCTTATCCAGGAGCAATCGTTCGATCTCGTCTTCACAGATATCGTTATGCCGGGACTGAGCGGCATCGATCTTGCACGACAACTGTACATTCTGGCGCCTGGGCTGCCGGTCCTCCTTGCGACAGGGCATAGTGATCAGCTTGTTGGGGGAGGAGCGGCGCATCTTTCTGTATTGTCAAAACCCTATGGCGCCGAGACACTGAGCGCAGCGATCGGTACGCTTATCGCTGCATCCGTTATTTCGTCAGGATCGAATGTGGGAGCCAGCACCTGCGACCCGTGAGGCGCGGGTTTCGCCCTCCGTGGGAGGAGTTTTACGGATTGTAAATTGGTGCGCCGAACGGCCGAGGCAGTGCGTCATTTTTTAAGTTCAGGCAGCGGTCCGGTTTTGACGTGAGCCGACCTTAAATCGTTACTGCAAACGATCTATGTTGGTCGCGTGCTGCCAGTTAGCGGACGGACCGCACCTGGGTGCCGGATTTTTATGGCTGAACGACGGCAAATGGTCGACGTCGGATATCGCTCGCTGTGATGCCGCCCACTATCGTCAATTCGACGCGATCATCGATCCTGAAACTAGCCGTTCGCTTTCAGCCGCCTTCACATTTGCCCGCCAACCAGATCTTATGGATGACATGCTCCCCGCCGGCAAAGGCCGGGATACTCACCTCCTCGACATCGAACCCGATGCTGTCTAGTCGATCGACGAAGGCGTCGTCGGCATAGGCCGACCAGATGGCAAGTATGCCGCCAGGTTTGAGCGCGGCATGAGCTGCGCGCAGCCCCCAGTTGGAATAGAGACGTTCGTTGGCCAGATGGATCAGGCCATCAGGGCCATTGTCGACATCCAGCAGGATTGCATCGAACCCGGCTTCTGCCCGCTCTATCACATCATGCACATCCTCCATTTCGAGCGACAACCGGGGATCGGCGAGATGATCGTGGAACAGATGCGCCAGCGGGCCATTGGCCCAGGTCACGATCCTTGGCACCAGTTCTGCGACAGTAACCCGGGCCTTTGGCGGTAGGATCGCCAAGGCAGCGCCAAGTGTAAATCCCATCCCAAGACCGCCGATCAGAATTCGGCTTTCAGGATCGGTCAGTCGCCGGCATGCCAACGTTGCGAGCGCCTCCTCGGAATGGCGGACCTGATTGCCCATCAGTTCCTCCTCGCCGAAGCGGATTGAGTAATCCGTGCCGCGTTTCCACAGCCGCAACAAGCCGCCATCGGGAAGCTCCGCCGTATCGAGCAGTTCGACAGGCGTATGTGTATCAGATGTGGCCAGCATGGCTCGCGTCCTTCGTGGATGCCGGCCCTGCCGGAAAGCGGATAGTCCAATCACATTCGGTCCCCTTCCGCACCGAGCCAGCACGGACTGGGAAAATTCGGCACGCGCCCTCACCGATCATTTGGTCGCATATTGTCCGGGTTCGGCTTGGAAGACATCGCGCGCGAAATTGCGGGCGGCTGTCGCAGTCTTGAAGAGTTCCGCCTGCAACCGGGATGTCACCAGCGGATAGCCTTGCGAATTATAGCGCGTCTCCCGCACTGTGAGCCGGAAATGCCCGTCCTCGTCGGTGTTGATCAGAAAGGGCTTAACGTTTGCACGGGACATATGCGCTCCTGGTTGAGGGACAGCAGGCCGGCGATGCGAATGCTCCGCCGGTAGAAAAAGTCAGCCCAGCACAGCGGCAACGATCCGCTTCAGTTCGCTGCTGGACAGGGTAGGGGGCACCGGCAGATGCGACGGGTTGCCCAGTGGCAGCAGGCTCGCGCCTTTGCTGGCCTTGGATATGTTTTTCATGAAGTTGGTCCTTGCGGCGTCATGCCGCGTCAATTGGGCTGTTGCCCGGAAATGATGGGCGGGATTGAGCCGCGGCGCGCCAGTCGGGCCTGCAGCCCATATGATGCGCCGCGAGCCGTCACGACGACGCCCGCTTCTTACGTGCAAGATAGCGCGCATCGCGCGCTGCCTTGCGCTCGGCTTCGGTCAGCACTGGCTTTTGCTTCACTGCTGCTGCGGCCGCGTCCTGCGCCTTCGCATGCTTGAGCGCCTTGGCGGCAAGCAAGTCATGCTGCCGCTTTTCTCGCTTGGCTGCTTCCTTGGCGAGCCGACTGGCCAGGCGGGCGGCCGCGGCAGCCTCATCCACCGGCGGCTTGGCCCGCAGTTGATCGAGTGCCCCTGTACGAGCACGCGCGGCGGCACCGATGCGCTCCTGAAAGCCTGGCTCTTTGTATCTTTTCATGTTGTTGGAAAATGTCCTGTTCTATGTGCGTATTGAAATGGTCGTCCCGGCCACATGATATTATGGCGTAGCCAGTCCAGAATATCGGACGGACGCTAGCCGTTGGACAGGGAGAACCCAGACGCGGGTGTCGATGGCGATTTCCATGTTGTCGCTTCGCAGTGGTGCGCGGCGTCTGCGTCATGGAAATTTTCTGCTTGGCGATTACGAAGCCTGTCCTTGTCCCATCATTCATTCGGACGCGCGACCATTCGCACATCCCGGCTTCATGAGGGCAATAGTGGACAAAGGGAGAGCCGTAGCGGCCCGATACCCGTCAGAGTCAACGTTCAGCGAAATGCTTGTAGCACGTATCGCCGAACATTGAAACTCCGCGTGGAAATAGGCGCACCACCTGTCGCTATCGCAGGCCCCTGGAAGCCGGCCTTTTCACAGGCAGGTACGAGGGGAGCAATTCCAATAGCGGACGGACCGCACCTAGGAACGGAAAAATAGCGGCTGGATGGCGACATCCGGTCCAGACTGTGTGAAAACGCTGCAGATATGGTATGATGCTCTAACGGTTTGGGGGATCATATGGGTCGCTTCATTTCTGGTGCTGATCGCAAGCAGACGACGTTATTTCCGCCCTGCGTAGATGATTGGATCGGGGATGATAATCCGGTTCGAGTGATCGACGCGTTTGTAGATGCGCTCGATCTTTTGGGGCTTGGATTTGACGGTGCGCAGCCTGCTGCGACAGGGCGGCCTTCGTATCACCCGTCGGTCCTCCTCAAGCTTTACATCTACGGATATCTCAATCGGGTTCAGTCGAGCCGACGCCTGGAGCGGGAGGCTGACCGCAATGTCGAGCTGATGTGGCTGGTGGGCCGGCTTGTACCCGATCACAAGACGATTGCCGACTTCCGGCGGGATAATGGTGTTGCGATCCGCCAGGTTTGTGGCCGTTTTGTCCTTCTCTGCCGGGAGATGGCCCTGCTCACGAGTGGCAGCGTTGCCATTGACGGCAGCAAGTTCAAAGCGGTCAATAATCGCGACCGCAACTTCACCACAGCCAAGCTGGCGCGGCGTCGGGAGCAGATCGAAGAAAGCGTTGCACGCTATCTCTCGCAACTGGACACGGCGGACCGGCAGGAGCCGACAGACGTCCTGGCCTCAAAAACGGATCGCCTGAAGGAGAAGATTGCCAGGCTTGAGGAGGAGATGAAACGTCTCGACGGGCTGGAGGCGCAGATGCTGGCTGCGCCGGATCAGCAGATTTCACTGACTGATCCTGACGCTCGGTCCATGGCGACAAGCGGTCGTGGGACCGGAATGGTGGGGTATAACGTCCAGGTCGCGGTCGATACAGAGCACCACATCATCGTTGCCCATGAAGTGACGAATGTGGGTAGCGACCGGGCTCAACTGAGCGGCATGGCGACAACGACCAAGATGGTCCTGGGTGTGGATCGGCTCGATGTAGTGGCAGATCGTGGCTATTTCTCGAGCGAGCAGATCCTCGCCAGCGAACAGGCTGGCGTCACGGTCACCCTGCCAAAACCACTGACCTCAAGAGCCAGATATGAAGGTCGCTTTGGCAAGCCGGATTTTGTCTACGTGCCCGAGCAGGATGTATATCGCTGTCCCGCAGGCGAACTGCTGAAAAACCGCCTCCAGAGTGAGGAAAGTGGTCTAAAGATAAATCGATACTGGGCCAGCACCTGCCAAACCTGCACGATCAAATCGCGCTGCACACCTGGCAAGGAGCGGCGTGTCTCCCGATGGGAGCATGAAGATATGATCGAGGCGATGCAGCACCGGCTCGATGCCAATCCGGACGCCATGCGCATCCGGCGCCAGACCGTCGAGCATCCCTTTGGCACCCTCAAGTCGCGAATGGGATACACACATTTCCTCACCAGAACCAAGCCACGCGTTTCTACTGAAATGGCCCTCCACGTCCTCGCCTATAACCTCACTCGCGTCCTCAACATCATGGGAAGCCGTAACCTGCTGAATGCCATCGCCGGCTAAGACAACGCCGTGCAAAACTCAGCACGGCCAATATTTATCAATCATGTCAACGAAGACGTTTCCACACAGACTGGGTCGAGGACGGAAAAGGCTGCTACGCCGATTGTCGGCGTTCGAATGCGATTTACTTGTGTTGGAAGGCGGACATTCGCTGACGCGCCAACTAAGATCAGTCAACGGCTCTCCTACGATCACGTACTCAGCTCACTGTTCCCCAACCACCTCCTCTGGTCAGGAAGGTGTCGCGTTCACGGATAGCGACGGCAGCATTCAGGAGTTCCGATAGTCGCCCCATCTCTCTCCCGATCAGATCGTCGAAGTTTTTCTGATTTTGAGAGCGCAAGATCGGAGTTGCCGCTTCGAGTTTTTCCAACATCGGCCTGGCAAGCTTTTCGACGAACTCGCTGACATCTTCGACGCCACATTGCGCAATGAACGATGTCAGATCTTCGCTGGTCATATCGTCGAAAAATTCAGCAGCGCCAACATTATAGGCGAGCTGGTGATTATATCGATCGTCGATCCGAATGGGGAGCAGGTCATAAAGCGGTGCAAAATAGGGCGTCCCGCCCTTCGCGTAGAGCAGGGCGTGGTTCTTGGCATGGTTGTCGGTGTTGCCAACACACAGGTTGAAAAGCGTCGCTAGGAGAAATTCCAACCTGGCTGCGTCAGGATCGGCGGTTTGGTTGAGCACCCAAATAGCCGCGTCGGTGTCGAACCAACGGCCAGGTTTACCATTACGCTGATATTTTAGTTCCGAAGGAAGCCCTAGCGCCTGCGCAAAATCCTCCTGATGTATGCGCGAAACGATGCCATTCTCGACATGTCGGTCAAATCGTTCGATCAGCAGGGCATCAACGCCATCAAATTTCATGGCGACTGGAACGCTGACGTTCAGATCCAGCGCATCAGCGAGAAGCGCCGAGGCTTCCTCAAGCCGAGCTTCTCGCCCATGCCGCCGCTCTGGCACTTTGAGAATGTGCGTCGTCGGCACCCTGACACCCGCTCGGGGAAGAGCGAATGTGCCGTCCGGTAACAGGGTGAGGGCAATTTTACTTTGAACGCCGGCTACTGGCGAAGGGTCTCTGACTTCCGAAGGCAACCGTCGCGTGTCGGCAAGACTGCGCACGATACGCGAGAGTTCACGCTCCTCGATCGGCTCGTAATCCTGGTCGAGGTGGCCTGGTGCCTTCACTGGCGGATCCCCGCCCGGCAGACAAGATATTGCGCCAGGACAATCGGCACCCATGTAATGGAGCAGGCCGACCACATCGGTAAGCTCGAGCCCCTCGCGCTCCATGATCCGCTGCAACTGATTATTTTCGGGCAGGAGATTGGCAAAGAAAGCCCGCGTTCTGACGTCGTTAAATCCCTGCTCTTGCAGCGGCAAAGCAAGCGACAATGGCAATCCCTGCGTCTCGATATAGGCGCCATCATATTGGAAGCTGGTTCCACCCTCTTCAGAACGAATTAGTTGCCCAGCCGGCAAAGGGTGGCCGTCCATCCATACGGCAAGCCTGTCAGCGCGCATCGTGCTCAGCCGCCAGCAAACGCACACCCAAGGCATTGCAAACGTGGAACACGCGCTCAAGCTCTGCAGTCGGCTTGCCAGCCTCCAGTTCTGAGATGAAGCGCCGTCCGGTCCCGGCCTTCTCTGCAAGCTCACTTTGGGTCATTCGCTGCTGAAGACGCGCGGCGCGAACGAATTCGCCAAGTTCCGCGGCACTGGACAGGAAGGACCGACGCTCCGATGCTGATATGGGTTTGATAGAGGCAACGTCGAACTGCACCGCCGGGCCTTGCGCGAGTGCAGGCATTTCGATGCGGTCAGACCGGTCGGGCGCACGCAGCTTGATGGCAGGCCTCGGCGTCGCTTCCGCCTTCGCTTTGGCCACGAATTGGCGCAGTGCACTCCCATTTCCTGACACCTTAATGACGCCCGATTTCCCTGCCCCTTTCTTTTCGAAGAAAGGCGCAGTGGGCGTTCCGGTCGCTACAGATGAGGTTTGTCGCCCACGTTTCATGAGTTGGGCGAAGCTTGAGCTCGACAGTATTTTCTTTTCGACCATGGCTAAGAAGCACTAACCGAAATCCACATTCATGTCAAAATTCATGTTCCCGATCGGTATCACCGACGCACCGTCCGGGATCACAATTGTGAATAGACGGGAATTGTGCGTGCTGACCAATGCGGTCGGAATTGAAGTGCGTTGCAGCTTTGGCTGAATCGCGGGCGACATGGTCTGGCTGGAGAGGGCGTTTCGCGAAAAATGAGGCGACCAACAAGACATGGTCGGGTTGCGACCCTGCGGGATCCCGCACACTATCGCTGGCGCTTCAATCCAGGTTTTGCATTCGACCATCATCCGACCGTAGCCTGATATTCCGAAAACGGCCAGTCTCGAAGGGGGCTGTCAGGTTAGCGGATGAAGTGGATGGCTCCCGCTCATGGCATCTAAGTGCCAAGATGGGTTTGCTGTCATGCAACCCGAGAAGGAGCCACCCGCCATGGAGATTAGCACGATCGGCCTCGATTTGGCCAAAAACGTTTTTCAGGTTCACGGTATCAGCGCGACCGGAGAGGTCGTCATTCGCAAGGCGCTGCGGCGATCGCAGATGTTGCCGTTCTTCGAGAAGCTGCCGCCGTGCCTTGTCGGCGCCGAGGCCTGCGGGACGTCGCATCACTGGGCGCGCGAACTGACGAAGCTGGGCCATGAGGTGCGGCTGATGCCGGCGGCTTACGTGAAGCCTTATGTGAAGCGCGGTAAGAACGATGCCGCCGACGCAGAGGCAATCTGCGAAGCGGTCACACGTCAGACGATGCGGTTCGTGCCCGTCAAGTCGCGCGAGCAGCAGGCAGCGTTGTCGCTGCACCGCGTGCGTAGCCTGCTGATCAAGCAGCGCACGCAGCTGGTCAACATGATGCGCAGCGTGCTCGCCGAGCTGGGCATCGCGATCCCGGTGGGGATCGTGAAGGCACTGCAGATGGCGCGGGAGATCGCCGAGGGTGAGTCCAAGCTCGACCTGCCGACCGAAGCGGTGAACGTCGTCGCCATGCTGGCAGGGCAATTGCTCCAGCTTCACGCCCAGTTGCGAAAGCTCGACCTGCGTCTCGCCGCTCTGCAGCGGAGCGACGACAGGGCCCGGCGCCTGGCGACGATCCCTGGTATCGGGCCGATCGGCGCGACCGCGCTTGCCGCGTCAGTGACTGATCCAAGCCAGTTCTCGTCAGGGCGCCAGTTCGCCGCCTAGCTGGGGCTGACCCCGCGGCAGAGTTCGAGTGGCGGCAAGGACCGCTTGGGGCGCATTACCAAGATGGGCGACAGATATCTGCGGCAGCTCCTGGTCATCGGCGCAACCGCGCTGGTCCGATACGCAAAAGAGAAACCCGGCACGGCCGATCCGCGCTTTGTCGCTCTGCTCGCCAGAAAGCCTGCGCGCGTTGTCTCGGTCGCCATCGCCAACAAGATGGCGCGGATCGCATGGGCGGTCATGGCGCGCGGCGGCGTCTTCGAACGCGGGCATGCGCCCATGCTGGCAGCAGCATAGATCAAGAGTTTAGCTGAGGAGATCAGCTTCACGAGGTTGTGAGAGCGAAGGATGTGATGGCAAAACCGGTCGGACCGGGAACAAGGACAACCCAAGGACTGTCATAGGCGTAATAGCCTGCTTAGCCGATCGGACCTTGTTCGCGGACACCATCAGGGCCAGCAGTCTACACCGACTGCATCAACAGGCCGGACAGACGACTGCACCCGACGGAACGTCAGATCATCACTTTATGCTTGCAACGCGGGAGCCATCCACAGATGACTGTCCGGACCTAGAGATCGAAAATCGCCTCCTGAACGGCAAAGAAGGGTGCGCGCCGTGCAAAGGCGGCACTTTCTAGGCCGTATGTTCGTGCGGTGAAGTTGGCCCGCCCTCGGAGTAAGCAGGAAACGGGGGTTACGCCGGACGGACCGGCGCCTATCCCCAAGCTTAAGCGAGGGCGAACCATGGACGAGTATAGCGAACTTTTCATCGGACTCGATACATCGAAAGCGAAGATCTCGGTTGCAGTCGCGGAAAAGGAACGGAACGGCGAAGTCCGCTTTTTCGGCGACATCTCCGCCGAGCCGACGTCGGTCGCATCGATGGTGGGCAAGTTGGCGAAGCGTGGGGCGAAGCTTCACTTCTGCTATGAGGCTGGCCCGACGGGGTACGATCTGTATCGCCAGATCATCGCGCTGGGGCATGAGTGCCAGGTCGTGGCGCCCTCTCTAATTCCCAAACGCCCCGGTGATCGGGTGAAGACCAATAGGCGCGATGCCGTCAGCCTGGCACGGCTTCATCGCGCCGGCGAGTTGACTGCCGTCTGGGTTCCGGACGAAGCACATGAGGCTGTACGCGACCTTGTCCGCGCTCGTGAGTGCGCCCATGACGCGCTGAAGAAGGCTCGCCAGCAGTTGCAGTCCTTCCTCTTGCGCCATGGCCGGATTTTCCCGGGACGCACATCGTGGACACGGGCGCATTTTCGTTGGCTGGCAGCGCAGAGCTTCACCCATCCCGCCCATCACATCGTGCTCGTCGAATATATCCAGGCTATCGAGGATGCGGGTGTCCGAGAAGATAGGCTGACCAAGCAGGTCGCTGAGATAGCCGCGTCCTGGTCCATGGCACCTGTGGTTGAAGCCTACCAGGCGATGCGCGGTATCGCGTTCATCAACGCCGTCACCTTTGTCGTGGAAATCGGCGATATACGACGCTTCGAAACAGCGCCGCAGTTGATGGCGTATCTCGGGCTTGTACCATCCGAGAGTTCAACGGGCGAGCGGGTGAAGCGCGGGGGCATCACCAAGGCCGGCAACAAGCGGGCTCGCCGCGTGCTGATCGAAGGCGCATGGACCTACCGCTTTCCCGCCCGGGTGAGCCAGACGATCCAGGCACGGTTGGAAGGGCTACCACGCTCCGTTCGCGAGATCGCATGGAAAGGGCAAATCAGGCTCTGCGCACGTTATCGAAAGCTGATCCAGGCCGGGAAGCTTAAGACCGTCGCGGTCACAGCAATCGCGCGGGAGATGGCCGCCTTCCTCTGGGCAATCGGGCAAGAGGTGGCTCCCACCGCTGAGGCATGAAGGCTCATCATCGGTAAACGGTCACGAGAAAGGAGCAAGAACCAGCGTCATCATCTGCTTGATGTGCAAAGTTGGGAGCAGGGCCCCGGTGGGGAATCCTCGTACCCACTATGTGGCGGACTAAAAGTCTATGCCCGATTCTAGACAGAGGCAGCCCCAGACGAACATACGGATATGCGGTAGCCAACCCGCGCATAAGAGTATGCCAACCGTCGTCGAAAGCCCTGCTCCCTACTCTGCACATGAGCTTCACAAATTGGATTTCGTCATCTCGGGCGGAAAGGACATCATCATGCCGAAGGCTCTTGAAAACGAACATAAGAGTGGGTGAGAGGCCCACCCGGCGACGCTCCAGCCGGAAGCAACCGGGGCAGGCATGGAGGAGACGACATGTCTGAAGCCCCCGGATGACGGTCACGTAGGTGATACTCCCGGTCCAGTTCCTCCATCACGCTCGTTGCGCGGAGCATTGGCACCTGCCGCAGCATCGGCACGACAATCTCGTCCCACACGTCCGCAAGCGGATCCACCCGCGTCCGTCCACGTGCCTTGCGACACTGGCTTGGTAATGAGGCTGCCGCGCTAATCCGCCGCGCGCTGCGCTCACTGATCCCGGCCCGGCTCGCCGCCAAGACCTGCGTGTCGCCCGGCTGTTTACGTTCCATATACCGCCTGAACTGGCGGTCCGTGATCCAATCTCCTGGCACCAGCTTTGCCCCCTGCGATCGCAGGGGGCAAAGCTGACAGAAATGTATCACGATCCGGCCATCTCGATTGTCGTCAGGCGGCCAACATAACTGTCGTCACACAAACCGCCGCCTTCCCGGTGCCCTCGTACCTTTCTTCCCAGTGGCGCAGGAGGTCGTGATAGACCCCGTCACGCAGGTGACTTGGTCATTATGGTGGTCTAGAGCAAGAGAGATCGCGTGACGCTGCCATTTAAGTCGAACAGGCATTGGCCGGCGCCGTTGTTGCCGACCTTGTCCCGGGGTCAGAAGGAGTTCGAGACGTGGGGACCGAGGGTGACGGGATCCACGCGGTGCGGAGAGGATGAAGGGTGGGGCACGCCACGGTAAACAGGCAGTTCGACCTGTCGCATACCGAAGGTGGTTTCCACTGTCGGCTTGCCGCCCCCATAAGTCCGCGAGGAAAACGGTGATCAATAAGCCGAAGCGCAGACAGGTGGTCGCGCCGTTCTGGATGCGGATCACGTTGTGGACATGGGGCCGAATGCATACCCGGCAGCGCTGCTGCAATCCAAATATCAAACTTGCGAATCAATAGCAATTGGGTAATGCGCTGCGTTGTGAAACCACTCAGCGACTTCTATCGGCGACAGCATCGCGGACTTGTACGCTATGCGCGTGCGGTCAGCGCGGATGAGCATGGCGCTGAGGATTTGGTCCAGGAAGCATGGATTCGCTGCCGCGGCATTGCCGCGCGCGGACCGGTCAATGATCCGGCCCATCTGTTCCGTCGCGTCCTGCGCAACCTTGCGATCGATCGCAGCCGCAGCCTGGCGCGCGAGCGGATTCGGCTGGCGGCGGGCGACCTGGCCGATGTCGAGACGCGCATGGCGGACGATCGGCCCTCGGCCGAGCGGGCCGTGATCGCGCGCCATGAACTGGACCTGCTGCGCCAGGCGCTGGGCGAACTGGATGACCGCACCCGGGTCGCGTTCGAGATGCACCGGTTCGAAGGGGCGCGGTTGCAGGAGATTGCCGCTGCTCTGGATATCTCCGTGACGCGCGCGCATGAGCTGGTGGCGGCGGCGCTGCGCCATTGTCGCAATGCGCTGTGGGCGGATGGATGATTTCTACAGGGCGCGGCGAAAAAATCCCGCGCTCGAACGTCTGATGGTCATGGCGGCGATCATTCGATAAGGACGCGCATGGGCTCGGCATCACAGGACGGGCCTCCCTTTCCCGGGCGGATCCCCGGGCAGGCGGAGGAGGCGGCGCTCGGCTGGGCGATCGCCCTGCGCGATAGCCCGGACGATCTGTCGCTGCGCCGGCAGTTCCAGGCCTGGCATGAGGCCGATGCCATGCACCGCCAGGCCTGGGCCGCGATGCGCCATCTGGACGACCGGCTGGAGCAGGTCGAGCCGGCCTATGCGGTGCGGGCCGACAACCGACATATGGTCCTTCCTGCTGTGGAGACGCCGCCCAAACGTCTCCGCCGTCCCCTGCTGCTGGCGGCGGGGGCTGCCTGCCTGGCGCTGTTGCTGGCGCCGGCTGTGTCGCTGCGCCTGCAAGCGGATTATCGTACCGGCGTGGCCGAGGTGGAGCGGGTGACGCTGGCCGATGGCAGCGTCGTACAGCTGGCGCCACGCTCCGCCATCGCGGTGGACTTTGCTGCAGGGCGTCGCGACATTCGCCTGATGGAGGGGGAGGCCTTCTTCGCCGTGACGCGCAATCCTTCTCGGCCGTTCCGGGTACTGGGCGACCGGGCGACCGTGACCGTGCTGGGCACCGCGTTCGACGTGCGGGCGGCGCGGGGCGACGATGATGCTGCCTTGGTCGGCGTGGAGCATGGCCGGGTGCGCGTTGCGCCCCATGCCGGCGCGCCGATGCTGCTGACCGCAGGGCAGGGGGCTGCCGTGGCAGCTTCCGGCGACCTGCGTCGCCAGGCCGTCGTGCCGACGCAGATCGCCGCCTGGCGCGACCGGCAGATCATTGTCCGGAACGAACCGATCACCGACGCGATCGACCGGCTGCGGCCTTGGTTCGGAGGCATGATCCTGACGCGCGGCGAAGCGCTGGCCAATCAGCGGCTGACGGGCCTGTTCAACGCGGCCGACCCGGTCGAGGCGCTGCGTGGCATGGCTCGCGCCTATGGCGGGCGCGTGACCGTGATCGGCGGCTGGCTCATCATCTATTCGCAGGCCTGACGAAGAAAATTCGTTGCTCTACCGAAAAGGCTGAACCCTCCGACGTCTGTTGTCATGTCGGCGCGACTGCATCGCATTTGCAGATTCTGCGCCCGGACAGAACAGGCACCTTGGGGGACGAAGATATATGCGTTTTGAACGGATCGGGCGGGCGCTCGCGGCTGCCCTGCTTGCAGGTACAACCCTAGGAATGGTTGCGACGGGCACGGCCATGGCACAGGCCGGGGCGGCGGATCGGGCCTTCGACATCGGCGCGCAGCCGCTATCGACTGCCATCACCAGCTTTGGCCAGCAATCGGGTATGCAGGTGAGCGCGCCTGCCGACCTGTTGTCCGGCCGTACGTCCAGCCCCGTGACAGGCCGCATGTCGGCGCTGTCCGCGCTCGGCCGGTTGCTGGGCGGCACGGGCCTGAGCTTTCGCGTCATGGGCAATACCGTCGTGCTGGAGCGCGCGCCCGAGGTTGCGGATGATGCAGTATCGCTCGGCCCCGTCCGGGTCGAAGGCAGCGGCGGCCGTGCGGCGTCCGGCCTGTCCGCCGCCAGCGATCCGGTCGTGACGGAAGGATCGCGCGGCTATGCTCCGCTGGCGGTCAGTGTCGGCAAGGCGGCGCAGAGCCTGCGCTCCATCCCGCAGTCGGTGACGGTCATCACCCGCGAGCGGATAGAGGACCAGAATCTCATCAGCATCGAAGATGTGATGCTGCAGACGACCGGCGTGACGGTCGACCGCAACTGGCTGACCTCCACCTATAATTCGCGCGGCCTGGCGATCAGCAATGTCCGCTATGATGGCGGCGCGACCAGCAATCGCGTGGACGGCATGTCGGACATCGACACGGCGATCTTTGACAGCGTGGCGCTGATCCGTGGGTCCGACGGGCTGTTCGGCGCGGGCGAGGCGGGCGGCGTGCTCAACTTCACCCGCAAGCGTGCGCTGGAGGAGACGCAGCTCCAGCTTAATGCCTTTGGCGGCAGCTGGGACAACTACCGGTTGGAAGCGGACGTCACCGGTGCGCTGACGGCCAATGGCAGGATCCGGGGCCGGGCCATCGGCGTCATCGACAATGGTCGCAGCTTCCAGCGCTACAAGCAGGATCGCCGCGCGCTGATCCATGGGCTGATCGAGGCGGACCTGACGCCTTCGACCCTGCTGGTCGCCGGCGTCACCCGGCAGGAGGACCGGCATGACGGCTTCAACGTCAGCCTGCCGCGCTATCGCAATGGCGAGGATATCGGCCTGCCGCGCAGTTTCAACATGGGAACGCCCTGGAACTGGATCGATCGGACCACCAGCGTCGTCTTCGGCCGGATCGAACAGAAAATCGGCGAGGACTGGACGATCAAGCTCAACGCCAACCATCTGCGCTATCGCGACCGCACCAATGCGGCGGAGATGGAGAATGCCGTCGATCCGATCGACGGGTCGGGCGTGGACTGGTGGTATTATCAGCAGAACCGCGAGACGAAGGAAACCACGCTGGACCTCAACAGCCAGGGCAGTTTCGAGGCGTTCGGCCAGAAGCATGACCTGATCCTGGGCGTCGACTACAACCGCAATGTGGTGGAGGCGCAGTCGCTGTGGACCTATGTCGGCGAAGGCGACATCTTCAATCCCGTCCATCCGCCCGAGCCGGCCTTCCCGCCGGTCTGGACCTATAGCAACCGCCAGACGCTCGAGCGAATCGGCCTGTACGGATCGCTGAGAGTGCGGCCGGTCGCGGCCTTGTCGCTGATCGGTGGTGGGCGCGTCGTGTTGCAGGACAAGACCACGAACTTCAACTTGCTCACCAATGTCCAGCGCAACCAAGTGGATCAGAAGAGCGTTTTCGTGCCCTATTTCGGGGCGGTGCTGGATTTGGCCAGCCGCTTCAGCCTCTATGCCAGCGTCGCCGAAATCTATCAGTCGCAGGCGCAATATAATAGCGGCCCGCGTCCCGGCACGCCGCTCGATCCCGTGCGTGGCCGCAACTATGAGGCGGGTATCAAGGGCGAACTGGCGGATGGCAAGCTGCTCGGATCGGTGGCGCTGTATCGCGTCAACAAGCGTGGCGCCTATGCCAACGACCCCAGCGATCCGCCCTTCGCCGGCAATACCGAATGCTGCTATATCCGTGATGGCCACCTGAAGAGCCAGGGCGTCGAGGTGGAACTGAACGGCGAAGTGCTGCCGGGTTTCCAGGTGGCCTTTGGCTACACCTATAACGACAACAGCAACAAGCGGGACGGCGACGCGCGCTTTTCCGAAACGACGCCCAAGCATCTGCTGAAGCTGTGGGCCGACTATCGCTTCTCCGGCGAGCCGGACAATGGCCTGTCGATCGGCGGCGGCGTGACGGCGCAGAGCAGCAATTTCCGGTCGGGCTATATCCAGGAACTGAACCCGGCGACCGGCATCTATGACGGCCCATCCTATGAATATCAGTTCAAGGTGAAGGGCTATGCCATCTGGTCGGGGCGCGTCGCTTACGCCTTCAACGATCGTTTTTCGGTCAGCGCAAACCTGAACAATATCTTCGACAAGAAGTATTACGTCACGATCGACGGGCCGGGTTACGGTAATCTGTACGGCGATCCGCGCAACTTCCTGGTCGCGTTGCGGGGCAAGTTCTGATGGCCCGGGTGGCGCGCGGCGGGAGCGGCTCATGAAGGAGGGCTTTCGCCAGTCCATGGCCTGGTTGCATACCTGGGCCGGTCTGCTGACCGGCTGGGTGCTGTTCTTCGTCTTCGTGACCGGCACCTTCGGCTATGTGAACAGCGAGGTCAGCCGCTGGATGCGGCCCGAGCTGCCCATGACCGCGACGCCGCCCGCCGCCCGCCTGCTGCCCGCCGCCCAGACATGGCTGCGCACCAATGGACAGGATGCCGAGCGACTCTACATCTTCTTCCCCGGCCGCCGGGGCGAGACCCGGCTGGAGGCGGCCTGGCAGGCCTGGCCGAAAGCGGGGGAAAGCTATGGCGAATATCATCGCGCGACCATCGATCCTGCGACCGGCGCGGAGGCGAAGGGCAAGGTGCGCGAGACGGGCGGCGGCGACGAACTGTACGGCATGCATTATGCGCTGCGATACATGCCCTATGACTGGGGCATCCGCATCGTCGGCATCTGCACCATGTTCATGCTGGTCGCGATCCTTTCCGGCGTGGTCACGCACAAGAAGATCTTCAAGGATTTCTTCACCTTCCGGCCGGCCAAGGGCCAGCGCAGCTGGCTCGACGCCCATAATCTGATCAGCGTCACGGCGTTGCCGTTCCACCTGATGATTACCTGGTCGGGGCTGGTCTTCTTCCTTTTCACCTATATGCCCGTGCCCATCGACACCCTCTATCCTGAAGGGGCCGCACGCGACCGTTTCTACGAACAGGTCTATGGCCGGGAGGAGAAGAGCAAGGACAAGGCCGCCTTCGCCGCCAGCGCGCCGGTCGCGCCGATGCTGGCGCAGGCGGAGCAGGCCTGGGGGGCGAACCGCGTCGCCCGGATCATCATCGATCATCCCGGCCGCGCGGACGCACGCGTCGCGATCCAGCCGCACAACCTTACCTCCCTGAGCCGGGGTGGCGACGCCATGCGCTTCGACGGGGTGAACGGCACGCGCCTGCCGCAGGAAGGGGAGACGGGGACGGCGTCGGCCGGCTTTTCCTCCGGCCTGCTGGCGCTGCATGAAGGGCGTTTTGCCGGACCCGTCCTGCGGATCGTCTATGTGCTGTCCGGGCTGGGCGGGGCGGCGATGATTGCGACCGGGCTGCTGCTCTGGTCGACCAAGCGCAAGGCGAAGTTGGCCAAGGCCGGTTGGCTGCCCTTCGGCATCATCCTGGTCGATATATTGAACCTGGGCACCGTCATCGGCCTGCCGGTTGGGGTCGCCGCCTATTTCTGGGCGAACCGGCTGATCCCCGCCATGATGGACGGGCGCGCGGCTTGGGAGATGCATGCGCTGTTCCTGACATGGGCCGCCTGCCTGCTCTACGCCATCTGGCGGCAGGGTGCGAAGGCCTGGGTCGAGCTGACCGGCCTTGCCGTCGCGGCGTTCGGCCTGATCCCGCTCGTCAACCTGCTGACCACGGACCGGCATCTGGGCGTGACGGTGCCGGCGGGCGACTGGACGCTGGCCAGTATCGATCTCGGCGCGATCGGCATCTCGCTGCTCTTTGCCCAGATGCTGCGCATCCTGATCCGCAAGCAGCGCGCCGCCGGCCAGCCAAGCCGCACGGTAACGCGCACAGCCAAGGTCGTACCCGCATGAGCCGCTTCCTGTCCTTTTTCCGGTGGATACCGATGGACTGGCCGCTGATATCCCGGATATGCGCGGGGGTGTTCGGCGGCTATGCGCTGACGATCCTCCTCACCCTGCTGGTCACGCGGCTGCTGGCGCTGCTGGGCCTTTCCGCCCCTGAAGTGCTGCATGCCACCGCCATAGCGAGCTTCCCTGCCTATGCCGCCATCATCATGGCCATCTTCCATGCCTCCAGTGCGACCCGGGCATGGCTGTGGCTGTTGGCGGCGGCCGCTCCCGCTGCGCTGATCCTTGCGATCGCGGGCACGGGAGCGGCCATATGACCGCGCTCGCCGCCTTGCTGGCCTGTTTTGCCGGCTTCACCGCGCTCGCCTTCGCGATGGACAAGCATCATCGCGACATGACCGGCACTCTGCCCAAGGGGCGGCCGCTCTGGCCGTTCAAGGCGGGCGGATGGGGTGCGCTGGCGCTGGCCATGGCACCGCTGTCCTGGCGGTTCGGCCTTTCGGTCGGCATCACCTTCTGGATTGGCCTCATGATGCTGGGCGCGCTCGGCGTCGCGCTTGGCCTGACCTATCGTCCCCGCCTGCTGCCCCGTGCAGGCCTCATCGCTCTGCCGCTGTCGCTCTGCGCCGCGGCCCTTGCAGGAGTGTCCTGATGCTTCGAGCCGCCAGCCGCGTCCGCTTCAACGATCTGCCCGAGGAGGCTATCGTCCCTCCGCCGCCCGCGCCGTCCGTGCCTGCCGATGGCGGCTATCGTGCCGGCAGCAACGGGACGGGCCGGTCGATCGGCCTGTCGCTGACCATCGCCGTGCATGTGATCGCGGCCGGGCTGCTGCTGGTCAAATGGCATAGCGATTATGTGAAGCGCCAGCCGCAGACGTTGAGCACCTTCGACATCGCGCCGCCCGCGCCGCCGGCCGAGGAGGTGAGCGAGGAGCCGCCGCCAGACATCGTCCCGCCGCAGGCGCAGCCGATCGAGCAGCCCCAGCCAGAGGCGCCCAAGATCCAGATGCCGACGCCCGTCACCATCCCCACGCCGCCGCCGCCGCGTCCGACCCCGCCGGTCGAGCGCACGACGCCGCAGGAGGTGAAGCCGGCCCCCGCGCCGCCGCCGCCGCCCGGCAATGCCAAGCCGACTTGGGAGGGGCAGGTGCTTGCCGCGCTCAACAAGGTGCGCCGCTATCCGCGTGAGGCGCTGTTCCGCAAGCAGCAGGGCGTGCCCTTTATCCGCTTCGTCATGGACCGGGAAGGCAAGGTGCTGAGCGCCCGGCTGGAGCGATCATCGGGCGTGCCTTCGCTTGATGCCGAGGCGGTCGGCCTGCCCAAGCGGGCGCAACCGCTGCCCAAGCCGCCGGAATCGGTGGTGGGCGACACCATCGAACTGATTGTGCCGGTCGAGTTCTTCCTGCGATAGGCCTTTCGGGGGGAGTTGTTTGCTCCGTCATCGACCGCGATAAAGAGCGTTATCATCACAGCGCGAAAGATCATCGGGCGTTTTCCGATCTCGCCTGTGAAGCGGCAGCTCTCCCGGAGCGTGCTGATCCGCTTCGCAAGTCACCAGATGGCAAACGTCGGCGGTTCCTTTGATGGTTGCCGGACGAAAGCGGCAACATAATCTTACCACTGCCTATGCATCCGCTAGTAGGGGACCGTCACAGAAATCGGAACACGCCTGCTTCCGAACGGGAGCAGCAGACTCGCGACAATGGAAGGGAGGGCGGCCGTGGCATGAATCGCTGATCGAGCTTGGATCTGTGTTGTCCCGCTGGCGCTGACGGCGGCGCCAACCTGGGAAGACGAAGTAGCGGCGAGGCCGCCGGAACCAGCGGTGGCGCGGGGCATCCGGCAGGCGGCCAGTCCTGGCTCGAAAAGATGCTCTGGGGATTGCGTGATCAGGAAGCTGGCTGGATCGGTGCGGAGATCCTAAACAGCAATAGGAGCCATGACCTGGGGCCGCTTCAGATCAATAGCTGGTGGGTGCCAAGGATTGCCGCGCTGCTATCGCGACGCGAGGGGGATGTTCGGCGCTGGCTGCAATTTGATCCCTGCTTGAACGCCGAGGCGGCACGCTGGATTTTTCTCGATGCGTTGAAGACGAGCGGCAGCTACCGGAAGGCGGTGGGCATCTACCATAGCCCCAACGGGATCCGCCAACGCCGCTATGCGGCCCAAGTCGCGGTTCATCCGCAAAAGCGGTTCGGGTCCGACGTCTTTGGGGGCGTGCAAGGCGCCAACTCGGTGATCGCGATCCAGCGGGCAATGCCCGCGTCATCGCCGGCCGCCGCCAGTGCGGTGACGCGCTCGGCAATATGCTCCGTCGCCTGTTCGCCAAAGCGGCGCTCGATGGCGAGGGCTTCGGCCCAGCGTTCCTGCTCCGGCGTCACAGCAGCGTTGCGGCGGCCGAGGGCGCGGACCGGGCTTTGTTCCACGGCTCGTTTGTTCGCTCCATGGCGATCAGCTCATCGGGAAAGCAGCGCTCCTGAAAAGAGATGATGTCGTCAAAGCTCCCATGAAGCCATAGCGCATAGTCCTGCTCATGGAGGAGAACCGGCATCCGGTCATGAACCGGGCGGATCGCGTCATTGCAGTTGGTCATCGCGCCGGAGAAGACCGGCCCCCATTCCGCGCTGTCGCGCCAGAGGCCCGCCCAGGCAAAGATCGGACGGTCGTGCAGGGAAAACCAGGTCCGGGTTTTGGCCCCGGTCTTTCCTTCGGCCTCCGCGAAATGGGTGAGGGGAATGAGGCAGCGAAATTCGGGTTTGCGCGCGGCGCCGAGCCAGAAGGGCTTGCGCAGATCAGCGATATTGTTGACCGGCTTGGGCTTGGATTCCGGTTTCATGCCCTTCAGGCGGACGGGCCATCCCCATGTCATGCTTTGCAGGACGCGCACGCCGTTCTGCTCGCGCACCACCATTCCCGGCGTGCCCGGATAGACCTCTTCGGGTGCGTTGAACTGGGTGACCGGCGCCGCCACGCCGAAATGCGCGGCCACCTCGGCGGCGGACTTGCGCACGGTGAAGAGGTTGCAGATAAGATGATCCTCCCTCGTTGTCGCAGCAGCGTAGCACCGCTGCTCGTTCCGTCAAAGCGGCCCTATTGGTTCAGATAGGCGGCAACGGCAGACGCTGTTGCCTACCGCCTCAACTGCTTCCTCCAGCCGTTCCTGGCTGACGCCGGAGTGGTTGGTCCAATATTGCACCTCATAGTCTTCGCCGAACGCGATGCGCGAACTGTCCTGGGGCGCGCGTGCGGCCTTGTCGTCAGCCATTTGCCTGCTCCGTCGTGATCGTTGCCAGGTTCAACGCGTAAATGGCTTCGGCGTTTCGCGGCGGAGTCGACCCGCAGCATTCGGGGGCGCCGGCTGAAACGGAACGAGTCGATCTGACGAAGAGTAGTAGATGCGGTTCGCGCGCGAGATGGCGGACCAGGAGCCTGCCGACCTGTGAAAATCGCGTCCTATAATGTGAACGGGGTGAACGGGCGTCTGCCGGTGCTGCTGCGTTGGCTCTATGAGGCCGAGCCCGACATCGTCTGCCTGCAGGAGCTTAAATGCCCGCAGGAGAAGTTTCCCGACGCCGCGATCCGCGATGCCGGCTATGACGCCATCTGGCACGGCCAGAGCCGGTGGAACGGCGTCGCGATCCTGAGCCGCGTCGGCAAAATCCACGAAACCCGTCGCGGCCTGCCCGGTGATCGGCATGACGAGCAGAGCCGCTATATCGAGGCAGCGGTCGGCGGCGTGCTGATTGCCGGGCTCTATCTTCCCAACGGCAATCCCCGGCCTGGCCCCAAATATGATTTCAAGCTGCGCTGGTTCGATCGGCTGCACGCGCATCTTACATCGCTCATTGACCTCGATGCGCCGGTGGTGGTTGCCGGCGACTATAACGTCATGCCCACCGACCTCGACGTCTATGCCCCCGATCGCTGGCGCGATGACGCTCTGTTCGCGCCGGAGGTGCGTGCGGCCTATCAGCGCCTTCTGGATCAAGGCTGGACCGATGCGCTGCGCCACCTGCATCCGGACGAGACCATCTACACCTTCTGGAAATATCTGCGCTTCGCCTTCGAGCGCAATGCGGGCCTGCGGATCGATCATCTGCTGCTGAACGCGCAGGCCAAAGCCCGGTTGATCGCAGCGCAGGTGGATACAGCGCCGCGCGGCTGGGAGAAGACGAGCGACCATGCGCCAGTCTGGATTGAGCTTGGCGAAAAGACGCGGCGGCGCCGAACGAAGAAAGCGGGTTGAATGGACCGTTCGACCGCCCTGCCGGAACGACGGCAGGGCAATCCCGTTCGATGGTGATCATAACCTCAATGAAGGGAACGGATGATGGAAGAACGGAGAACTGGACAGAAACCCGATGCTGAAGAGCGGCCTGCGGCGCAAGGCGTATATGAGCAGGCAGCGCCTAAGTCCCAGCCGGTCAGTGCGAAGGAAAAGGCGCAGATCGCTGACGCACAAAAGCGTGCGCAGCGAGACCGCGATGAGGCACTCGCAACCGGCCATGGCGATCATAAGGGTGAAGAAGGAAATTGACCTCGAAGCCAGGATTGGCTTGCAAAAAAGAAGGCCGGTCCCCGAGGAGCCGACCTTATTGAGTTTTAGGAGAGGATGCCTGAAAGGCAGGGCGCATATGGCGCCACACCCGAAGTCCGACAAATGCGAAGGCTGTGGGGGCGGGTGCAGCTTTTGCAATCAGGTCCAACCAAGGCAGATTCCAGGCCCAGACCGTGCCTGATGAGATGCGTCGTTGCATGGAGGTGGACCGGTGCGACCCGAAGGCGTTGGCCCATCGGCCGGTCCGCCACTAAGATCGCAATTCCCTTACGGAAAGCAAGGGCTTGCAAAATCAACCACTTATCGCATCGCCGTGGAATTGCTGAACCTGGATCAAAGTTAAGGCGCTCCCACAAACCTGAACGCTATGTTAATGACAAGTCGCGACCCGAAGGCTCTGATTTTCAGAAACTTCTACTGACCCGGCTGTTCTTCACGAGCAGTCGGGTCGTTTTTGGGTAAGGGTGCCGCCCCGGAAAGGCTTCCAGTGCGACCCAAAACATCCGCGCCGGTAAAAACCCTTTATGAGATGGGGACGCCAGTCGCGGAAACGGCTTGTCCGTGTCACCATGATTGATGAAGCCAATCACGCTCGGACGCCTTCGTGTCGTAGGGCGTCGAACCATTCGGCATAGGGGGTGTTCCGGACGAGATGTCGGTTATAGTCGGGCGCGCCGTCCTCCCACCACACTGGCCCGCGTTCGCCAAGCTGGCGTTTGACCGCGTCCACCGCATCCCGCGCGCATTTCTCGGCGCCCTCGTCCTTGGCGCGCAGCGCCTCACCCACCTTCCTGCGCGCGATCATCAATTGATGGACAAGCTCGGTTCGCTCATCCTCGCCAAGAGCGGGATTGCTCATTCGCCAGAGACGGCCGCGCACGACGAAATAGCGCCCGTCAGGCGTAACCGGATATTTGCGCTTTTCTCCGCTGCCGGGCATCAGGCCGGTTTGAGGCTGCGGAAGGTGATCGACCAGCGCGGCGCGTCCTGCTCGGCGATGCTATGTTCCCAGCCATGCCGCGCTTCGCCTGCCAGATGATAGATGGAGCACGGCTCCAGCGACACCGTGCGGCGCTCGAACCCACCCGCTGTCCGACGCCGAAAGCGCATGGGAGCAAGGCCCCCAAGCGAAATGCCGACGATATGCTCGAACACCGGGCGATCCTTGTGCCAGCCAATGCCGGCGCCCGGATCATAACGGATGAGCAGCGCCTGGACGAGTGCGTCCGCCGACAGGCCGGCAACACGCGCCGCGCGATCACGCACCGGCAGCAGCCAGGCGGGCAGGGGATCGGCCGGACCAAAGCTGCTCCGCTCGAAATCATAGCTCCAGCCATAGCTGTGGGTTAGGCGCTTGCCGGTCCAACGCTGGAATCGGAACGGGGCAAGCGGCGTGGTATTGATCCGGGCGATGAGGTCCGCTTCCTCCGCGCTGCTGAGAAAGCCGGTCTCGTAGCGCAGGCCCGGGATCAGCGGTGAGGCGAAGAGGTCGATCTGCTGGGCGGCGAGGTGCATGTCAGATGAGCGCGAGCTGCTTGTCCGCCGATGGCGGGCGCTTGCCGCTGTTCCAGAGGTCCTCGGTCTTCTCCACCCGGAAGCGCTCGGCGGCCAAGGGCGTGTCGAACTGGAAGCCTATGACATCCCGGATCGAGCCATGAAACCATGCGTCATAGTGATGCGGGTCGAGCAGCACCGGCATGCGGTCATTGGTCGGCTGCACCGCTTCATTGGCGTCCATGGTCATGCCGGCATAAACGGGGCCTTGGCCTGGCATGTTCCGGCAGAAGCCGGCCCAGGCCATGAAGGACGCGCGCCTTAGCGAAAACCAGGTGCGGGTCCGCGCGCCGGGCACGCCGTCGGGGTTGGCGAAATGGGTGAGAATGATCAGACATCTATAGCGCGGATCCTCCACCATCTGATCCCACATGGGATTGGTGAGGTCAGCAACAAGGCCGACGCGGGTGGGTTCCTCGCCGCGCTCGCGCATCTCTCGGGTCAGCCGCTGAAAACCCCAGGTCACGCCACGCAGGATGCGGCGGCCTTTATTCTCGAACAGGATCAGGCCGAGAGCGCCTTCTTTCGTCTCGGGCGGCAGCTCGATGCGCGCAGGCATTTCAGCGTTGAGATGATGCGCGATCTCGGTGAGGCCCGCCGCCATGCAATGCAATCTCGACACGGGCGCTACCAGGGGATCTCGTCATCGCTGACGAGTTGCGGATCATGGCTTGGATGATAGCGCGGCGCGGTCGAGTCGCTTAGCGCGGGAGGGGCGTTCGGCACCGTTTCCGGCGTCGAACGATCATCCACGTCGTGCCGCAGCTTTAATTTTTTCCTCGTCTCACCCATGGGAATAACTGCCTTGTTTCAGAAGCGTATCGCCGTTCGCGCCTGAACGCCGACTCCGCCCGTTGACTCATACACCGATTGGAACAAAATAGGAACGAATCTAACCGCGAGCCAGAAGGAGGCCCTTCGATGACGGAAAGAGGGGCGCGCCCCCATGTTGCTGCCTTGCGCGCCCAGATTGCCGAGATCGAAGGCGCGGAGCGCCGGGGCCGAGAGGTTCTGCCATTTGGGCTGGAGACGATCGACGCCAAACTGCCCGGTGGCGGCTTGGCGCTGGGCGCGCTGCATGAAGTGGCGGGCGGCGCGCAGGGCGTGACCGATGGCGCGGCCGCCGCGCTGTTCACCGCCGGCATTCTCGCGCGGGTGAACGGCAGCATCCTCTGGTGCATGACGCAGCCCGATCTGTTCGCGCCCGCGATTGCGCAGGCGGGGCTTGATCCTGATCGCGTCATCTATGTCGAGGCCCGCGATGAGACGGCGGTGCTTGCCTGTTTCGAGGAAGGGCTGCGCCATGGTGGCCTGGGCGGGGTGGTGGCGGAACTCGCGCGTCTGTCCATGACAACCTCGCGCCGGCTGCAACTGGCAGCCGAGAGCAGCGGCACGATCGGCATCGCGATCCGGCGCTGGCGGCGTCTCGCTGAAGCGTCGGACTTTGGCCAACCAACCGCCGCGGCAACGCGCTGGCGGGTGACGGCCGTTCCTTCCGAACCCTTGCCGGTGCCGGGCGTCGGTCGGCATCGCTGGTTCGTCGAGCTCATACGGTGCCGGGCAGGAGAGAGCGCCGATTTTCTGGTGGAAGTCTGCGATGCGACAGGTCGTCTCGCTCTTCCTGCCGACCTGGCCGACGGATCGGCTGCGTCGCAGGCTTGGGCGCAGCGCGCCGCCTCCTGACGCGCCGTTGATCCTTGCTGGCATGGAGGGGCAACGCCGGGTGATTACCGCGGCGAACGCCGCCGCGCGCATGATCGGTCTGCACATCGGCATGGCGGTGACGCAGGCCCAGGCGCTGGTGCCCGATCTCCTCATCATGGACGCCGAGGAGCAGGCGGACCGGGAAGGCCTGGAGCGTCTCGCTGTCTGGTCACTCCGCCGCTACGCGCCGATCATCGCGGTCGATCCGCCCGATGGGCTGATGCTCGATATCACCGGCGCGGCCTATGCCCATGGTGGCGTCTTGGGCCTGCTCAAGGACATGGCGCAGCGGCTGGCCGAGGTGGAAACCGCCGGGCGGGCGGTCTGCGCGCCGGCCTATGGCGCTGCGCATGCGCTGGCCCGCTATGGCGCGGATCCGCTGCGGGTGATCGATCCGCTGGACCTCGAGGAGGCCATTGCCGATCTGCCGCTGGCCGCGCTCCGGCTCGACCAGGCCATCGTCAGCGCGTTAAGCAAATTGGGTCTGGAGACGATCGCTGACCTGGAGGCCATGCCGCGCGCCTCGCTGGCACTGCGCTTCGGTTCGATGCCGGGGCTGCGGCTCGATCAGGCCTATGGTCGTGTGGCCGAGCCTTTCGAGCTGGTCGCCGCGCCACAAACGATCGAGGTTGAGCGCCGCTTTGCCGAACCCATCGGCGCACCCGAGACCCTTGCCGGCTATACGCACAAGCTGGTCGAGGGCCTGTGCCAACAACTCGAGGAAGCGGGCGTTGGCGCGCGCCGGCTGGATTTGCGCTTCCACCGGGTCGACAACCGGATCGAGGCGATCCGGGCGGGGCTCGCCAAGCCAAGCCGGGACAGGAAGCAAATGGGACGGCTGCTGTGCGATCGGATCGAGACGATCAATCCGGGCTTTGGTGTCGAGAAAATGCTGCTCTCCGCGCCCCTGGTCGAGCCGCTCGGGCTGCGCACCATCTCACATCTGGGCGAAACGACGATGCCTGATGTCGCGGCGCTCGTCGACATATTGGGGAACAGGGTGGGAGAGGAGCGGCTCTTTCGGGTTGCTGCGCGCGAGAGCGATATTCCCGAGCGCTCGGTCACCCGTATTCCGCCCATGGCCGATCCGACCTTGCTGCGCTGGCCCGAACGCTGGCCGCGCCCGGCCCGGCTGTTCCGGCGGCCCGAGCCGATCGACACCATGGCGCTTCTGCCTGATCATCCGCCGGTTCATTTCGTCTGGCGCGGCATGCGCCGGAAGGTGAAGCGGGCAGACGGGCCAGAGCGCATCTATGGCGAATGGCATGTGAGCGATGAGGAGTGGCTGAGCGTCCGCGACTATTTCCTTGTCGAGGATGAAACGGGCGCGCGGTACTGGGTGTTCCGTCAGGGCGATGGCATGGACAGCGCCACCGGCGGGCAGGGCTGGTTCCTGCATGGGCTGTTCGCTTGACAGCGAATGGCGGCGGCGCCCGTGGGCACCGCCGCCATGATGAGACCTGTCGTCTTTGGGTCAGCAGTTGGAGTTGCGGTCGATGGCGCGACCGGCAAGCGCGCCAGCGCCAGCACCGATGATCGTACCGGGCGCGCGGTCACCGCGCGTGTCGATCGCCCGGCCCAGAAGCGCGCCGGCAACGCCGCCCAGCAGCAGGCCGGTCGTGCCACCCGACTTGCGGCAGCGATAGCCGCGATCGTCGCGATAGCCCCGATAGTCGACATAGCGTGCGTGTTCGCCGCCGCGATACCAGCCGCGGTCATGATCGCGAGCGAACGAGGTGGCTGGCGCAACGGCCGTGAGCGTCGCAGCGGCAGCAGCAAGGGCGAGCATGGATTTGCTTATGGTCATCTTTGATCTCCTCGACCTGTGTTTTCCTTAAAGAGCCTTATGCCATGATTCGCTTGGCGCGATGCTGAACCGCTTTGTTATCAACGGTTAAGCCGAAAGCGGGCTGGCCGGCCTTTTGAATGTTCCTGTTATGTTCTAATATGGGTGCGACTCGAGGAGGATCGCTTCCCATGCAAACCGCACTCCAGACCCCAGCCTCTATCCGCTCCCATGCGCCCGACGTGCTGCTCGAATTTGGCGAGGGCCAATGGTTCGTGGCGGTCCGTATAGGCGGCCCTCAGCCCTGCTTCACCCAGGCGAGACAAGAGCCCGGCTTTGGCTCGCATGAGCAGGCGGTCACCGCTGCGCTCGCCCATGCGCAGGCTCACGGTCTCAGCGTTCCGAGCCGCGAGGAGATGATCGACGATGTCCTCGAGACGCTGCGCTGGTTTGAAGCGGACAAGATGGGATTTGCGGCATGAGTGGCTACTATGATCGCCACGCCGATGACGGCGACCCCATGGTTCGCGGGAGGGCGGGCGGGTCGCTTGCCACAGGAGAGATCGCGCATCGCCGGGACGAGAACGCCGTCATGATCGGCGCCCTTGTCCGCGCGAAATTGCAGCAATTGGCATGGTCGGATGCAAGGCAGTGACGTCAACGCCCATGACGATGACCGGCGGCATGCGACGAGAATATTTGAGGCCGCAACATGGGGCTATGCCGTCAAGGTAACCTGCCGGTGCCGCCGGACTTGCACCTTCGAGGCCCATGGGCTTTGGTGGCGGTTCAAGCGCAAGGGCTGGAGCGATGATTTCCGCGACGCGGTGCGCTGCCTCTATTGCAGGAGCTGCACGGAGCGGACCGGCCGCAAGGTTCGACCCACGTTGATGGAAACGACGAACGAGCCGCCGCACATCCGCCTGCCCCTGCCGGACGAGCGGGAATGGAAACGGGCGGTGAGCCGCAACCGGGGATAGCCTGTCGCCCGGTCTTGGCCGCTGAAAGCTTTGCTTTATTGCACCAGCGTCGCTCCGCCGTCATAGGCCGGGCATATGGACGAGACTATGAACGCAGTGATTTTATGGGTGATCAAGCGCGCGCCGCAATGGCTGCGGCACGATCTCGATTCCAAGGATGCCGCCGCGCGTGGACGCGCCGAGGAAACATTGGCCGCGATGATCAGTGACGCGCTTGCCAACGGAACCGGCACGGCGGAGAAGGATTGAGGGCAGGCATTCATTGCGGCCCGAGAGGATGCAAGCCGTGGAGATTGTCGTGACTGCGCTTCCTCTCGCTTTTGTCCTGATGTTGATGGGGGCCGCGACGGCTGCGGCGGTCGAGCCGCATGAGACATACCATGTCGCCTGCGCGCAGGGTCGGAGCTTCGGCCTGCGGATCGAAGGATGGCAGGCGCATGTGCAATTGGCGGACAGCGAACTGGTCCTCGCACGCAAGCCTTCATCGCTAGGCCAGCATTTTCGCAGCGGGGACGCGACACTGATCCTCGACGGCGGCTTTGTGGCCTTCGTTCAGAAGAGCGACTGGGATTGGCAGGATTGCCGTATCGATCCAGCAGTCGGTTCAGAACGGTGATAATCCATCTTGAATTGCTACGGAAAAGGCATAGCTTTGGTTTGTCGCTCTCCCTGGGAGCGGCACCTCCCCGAACCTCGGCCCCGCCGTAGAGCTGTGCTCCGGCGGGGATCCTTTTATTTGACGAGGTGCGCCATCACGCTGCTGCTGGTAGCGGCAGCACGGCGGGGAATTCGGCGACATGGCTGCTTCGCGCCTGGATTTTGTCGAGATAGGCAAAGATGCTGATGACGGCTTGACCGTCATCCTCAAAATCCCGCCGCTTGGTGGTGAGGACGCCACCTTCGATAAGTGCCTCCAGAGCATCTCGAGCCCGGGCAACGCGGCTTTTGACCGTTCCGATCGCGGTGCCCATGATCTGCGCCGCTTCCTCGTAGGAAAGGCCGCCCGCACCAACCAGGATCAGGGCTTCGCGCTGCGGATCGGTAAGCTGAGCGAGTGCGCGCATCATGTCGCGCAGTTCCACACTCATATCTTGGCCGGCGGGCGCGGCGAGCTTGCGGTCGGCCACCAAATCGTCCCATTCGCCGATGAAGCGCTTGCGGCGCATCTGGCTGAAATAATGATTGCGCAGGATCGTGAAGGTCCAGGCCTTGAAGCTGGTGCCGGCGGTGAAGCGGGTACGGGCGGCCCAGGCTTTGAGCATCGTTTCCTGCACGAGATCATCTGCGGTATCGGGATTGCCGCACAGCCCGCGCGCGAAAGCGCGCAGATGCGGGATGGTCTTGCCGAGCTTGTCCTTGAAATCCGTGTCCGAGAGAATGGCCGCTGGTGTTTCGACGTTGCTGTGATCCGTCACGCTGCTCTCTCCGCCTTGCTTATCGTTAACGGGGATACGAACATTTCGGCTCGGTATCGGTTCCTTCGTAGTCGCCGCCAGAACGAGAAGACCCCGTCAGCAGGGGCGCTGGCGGGGTCCTTTTCTCATCAAGCCGCACTGCGGGGGGATGAGCGCGACCCGATAAGATGATTAACGCAGCATCAGGCCGTCGGGTCCGACCGGACACACTTCGCCAGGGCCAATACGCCGCCGCCAATGGCGGCGAGCAAGCCGAGCTTGGCGACGGTCTTGATGGCGCCCGAGGCGACATAGCCGAGGATCGCGCCCTTGATGCCGCTGTCGCCATCCTTGCGGTCGATCGCTGCGCCAATGACGGGGCCGATGATATGCTTCATGGGAAATGCGCTCCTGGTGACGAATGGGAACGGGGCTCCAAGCCCCAGGCTGACGGTCGGAAAACGCGCATCGTGCGGAATGGATGCGGCTCAGCTGTCGGCTCTCCACCGAGCCAACGCGCTGTCATATTTTTGGCGGGCAGCATCAATCGCTGCCTCGAGTCTGGTCCGTTCCTTTTTTTCCGCAGCCCGCAAGCGCCTGATCTCCTCTCTCAGCCTGACGCGCCGCTCTTCCAGTTCCGCGACCTTCGCATCGAGGGCCTGTTGGTGCGCCTCGAGCTTCTGTTCGGCCGTGTCGAGCGCCGCTCGGCTGGGCCGCGGGCGGGGTTTTGCCGGGCGACGCGGTGACGCCGGTTCGGGGTTTGGCTTTTTCCTGTTGCGGCTCGCGGGCGGTTTCGATTGCGCGAGCGATGCCAGATGCTGCTCCGGGCTGCCACGCGGAAGTTTGATCACTGCACCGGGCTCGGCGAGCGGCGCCTTCATGAGCTTGGCATCGGTAACCTGTTCCGCGACGCCCCGCGCGAAGAGGTTGCTGTCGGCACCCCAGGCCTCCAGCGCCTTCTTCTGGCTGGGCGCGGCAACATAGGCGTCATGGAAGCCGATCGGCGTGCGGAATACCTTGAGTTTTGCTACCATCCCTATCTTTCCCGACCTACGATTGCTGGCTGGATCGATGCCAACTGAACGCACTTCTTCTGTCATCGGCTGCAACCGCGATTGACTCTCGATGCGACGGAACAAATAGTGAACATATGCGCTATGATGTGAGAATCGGCAGGTGCCGCCATGCGATACGCTGAACTCCAATGCGCCTCGCATTTCTCCTTCCTGCGCGGGGCATCGAGCTGCGAGGAACTGTTTTCCCAAGCGGAGGCTTGCGGCCTCGACGCGCTCGCCATTACGGATCGCAACAGCCTGGCCGGGATCGTCCGCGCCCATGAGGCGGCGAAGGTCACCGGCGTTCGGTTGATCGTCGGCTGCCGGCTGGATCTTAGCGACGGCCAGTCGCTGCTGGTCTATCCTATCGACCGCTCGGGCTATGCCCATCTCTGCCGCTTGCTCAGCCGCGGCAAGAAGCGGGGCGGGAAGGGCAAATGCATCATCGGCTGGGACGATGTCGCGGAATTTGCCGAAGGGCTGCTCGCCATATTGCTTCCGGGGGAGGTAGAGGAAGCGCAGGCTGTGATCGGGCACTTCGCGGAAATCTTCGCCGGAAGGGATTATCTGGCGCTGACCTTGCGCCGGCGGCCCGGCGATCAGCTACGCCTGCACAACCTCTCCAATCTTGCCGCGCGCCATGACGTACCGACCGTGATCACCGGCAACATACTCTATCACCATCCGCATCGCCGGGTGCTGCAGGAGGTGATGACCTGCACCCGACATCGCTGCACCATCGATGAGCTGGGTGCCCGGCGCGAGCTTTATGCTGACCGCTATCTGATGCCGGCTGCGGAGATGCACCGGCTCTATGGCCGTTATCCCCAGGCTCTGGCGCGGACGCTGGAAATCGCCGAGCGCTGCCGCTTCTCGCTCGACGAACTCAAATATCAATATCCCGACGAAGCCAGCGTACCCGGTCAGACGCCCCAGGCGGCGCTGGAGCAGATGAGCTGGGAAGCAGCGGAGGCGCGCTATCCCGAGGGCGTGCCCGACAAGGTCGCGCGCCTGCTGCGCCATGAGTTGGGGCTGATCGCCGAGCTGGGCTATGCGCCCTATTTCCTGACGGTGAATTCCATCGTCCGCTTCGCTCGTAGCCGGGATATTCTCTGCCAGGGCCGGGGATCGGCCGCCAACAGCGCGGTCTGCTATGTCTTGGGCATCACCTCCATCGACCCCGAGCGCTCCGATCTGTTGTTCGAGCGGTTCGTCAGTCAGGAGCGCAAGGAGCCGCCGGACATCGACGTCGATTTCGAGCATGAGCGGCGCGAGATCGTTATGCAGTGGGTGTTCGACACTTATGATCGCAACCATAGCGCGCTCTGCTCCACCGTCATTCGCTATCGCGCGAAAGGCGCGATCAAGGATGTCGGCAAAGCGCTGGGTTTGTCGGAGGATTTGATTAAAGCACTGTCCTCTCAGGTCTGGGGCTGGAGCGAAGAGGGTGTGCAGGAGCGCCATGCCGAGGAACTCAACCTCAATCTCTCCGACCGGCGGCTGCGGCTGGCGCTCGATCTCGCCCGCGAGCTGATCGGAACGCCCCGCCATTTGTCACAGCATCCCGGTGGGTTCGTGCTGACCCATGACCGGCTCGACGAGCTGGTGCCGATCGAGCCGGCCGCCATGGCGGACCGACAGGTGATCGAATGGGACAAGGATGACATTGACGCGCTCAAGTTCATGAAGGTCGATTGCCTGGCGCTGGGCATGCTGACGGCAATGAAGCGCGGGTTCGATTTCCTGGAGCAGCATAAGGGCATCTGCATGGACCTGTCCTCTATCCCGCCCGAAGATCCGCGCACCTATGCCATGATCCGCGCCGCCGACACGCTTGGCGCCTTCCAGATCGAGAGCCGGGCGCAGATGGCGATGCTCCCGCATATCAAGCCGCGCACCTTCTATGATCTGGTGATCGAGGTTGCGATCGTGCGGCCAGGGCCGATCCAGGGCGACATGGTCCATCCCTATCTGCGCCGCCGGGCGGGCAAGGAGAAGGTCGAATATCCCAAGCCCGAACTGGAAAAGGTGCTGGGAAAAACGCTGGGCGTGCCACTGTTCCAGGAACAGGCGATGCGAGTGGCGATCGAATGCGCCGGGTTCAACGCGTCGGAAGCCGATCAGTTGCGGCGCGCCATGGCGACGTTCAAATTCACGGGCGGCGTGTCTAAGTTCAAGGAAAAGCTGGTCAGCGGCATGGTCGAGCGTGGCTACACCGCCGAATTTGCCGAAAAGACCTTCGGGCAGCTGGAGGGATTTGGCAGCTACGGCTTCCCGGAAAGCCACGCGGCATCATTCGCGCTGATCGCCTATGCGTCCTGCTGGCTCAAATGCTGGCATCCCGAAATCTTCTGCGCCAGCCTGCTCAACGCCCAGCCCATGGGTTTTTACGCGCCGGCGCAGATCGTGGCTGACGCTCGGGCGCATCGGGTCGAGGTTCGGCCGGTCTGTATCAACGCCTCGCGCTGGGATTGTACGCTGGAGCCAATCAATGGTGACCGTTTTGCCGTGCGGTTGGGGATGCGGATGGTGAAGGGGCTGAAAGAGGCAGACGCGGCCCGCATCATCGCGGCGCGGGCGGATGAGCTTTTTGTCAGCGTGGAGGAATTATGGCGTCGGGCCGGGGTAGGGGCTGGCGGCCTCAGCCGGTTGGCCGAGGCTGACGCCTTTCGCGCATCGCTGCGGCTCGCGCGGCGGGAGGCGCTTTGGGCGATTAAGGCGTTGCGCGATGAGCAGTTACCGCTGTTTGCGGCGGCGGACGCGCGGGAGAATGGGTTCGTCCAGGAGATTGTCGAGCAGCCGGTCGCACTACGGCCGATGAGCGAGGGCAGGGAGGTGGTCGAAGATTATGGCCATATGGGGCTCACCCTCCGCCAGCATCCGGTGTCGTTCCTGCGCGAGGAATTGCTACGACAGAAGATGATGCCGTGCAGCGCGCTCGAGACGGCCAGGGACGGGCGCTACATCTGGCTGGCCGGGCTGGTGCTGGTGCGGCAGCGGCCGGGGTCGGCCAAGGGGGTCATGTTCATCACCATCGAGGACGAGAGCGGGATCGCTAATCTCATCATCTGGCCGCGCATGTTCGAGCAGAACCGGCGGATCGTCATGGGTGCGCAGATGCTGGGGCTTTACGGGCAGGTGCAGCGCGAGGGCGAGGTGGTGCATGTGATCGCTAAAGAGCTCATCGACCTGTCGCCGTTGCTAGGTTCGCTGAGACAGCGTGGTGAGACGTTCCCGCTCCCTCGTGGCCGTGGAGATGGCGCGAAAAGTGGCGGTGGACAAGATTTACGCAGCATGCCTTCAGGTCGTGATATATTGATACCCGACCTGCACATCGATCTTGTGAAGGAAAGTGAATTGATAAAAAGTCATGACTTTCATTGAACGTTGTTTCTCAATTAATCCGATCGATACAAATACGGTTATGCACTGTATTCCGTGAAAAAATCAATCAAGTTTTAGCGAAATATTGTGTTTCACTATTGATAATGTGGTCTTTTCGATAGTGAAAACGGGGTTTTCGTCGCTAAATTCCCGGCTATGAGCATGAAATCAGCCCTGCGAACGTCGGCGCAGGCACAGCGCTTTTCTGCGCCAAAAGCCCGCGGTCTCCGGCGAGATCGTGACCGTCCTCGCGCCTGGCGAGGCTAAGCTTCCTCGCAGGCGCTCCGCGGTGGAGGCGGCGCTCACTATCCCGAACTGGAAGATGGTCGAGGGCGGGCGCGATCGCGCCCTCCGGCAAATTGTTCATATGTTTGCGGACAAGGCATGAATGGGCAACAGCGCCGCGCCAAAGGTGATCGGCGAACCTTGAAGACTGGATATCTGCACAGGGGGCCTACGGTGATGGACCGTCGTCACCAGGTCGGCATCATGCAGGCGGCTTGCCAGTCCCTGAAGAATGGCGGGCGGCAGGGTACCGGCCAGGACGATTGCCCCCGGATCAAGCCAGGCGAATGCCGTGTTGCATATCGCTTCCAGTTGCGTCGAGGCGCGGTCCAGCCAGCTTTCAATCGTGCGGATCTGGTTCGGAGCGCTGAAATCGATGTCGGTGACCGACGACAGGTTGCACCCGGCGCTACGGAGCATCGCCAGCAGATCCAGGGGACTGGGGCGCGGCAAATGTCCCGGAAACAGGCAGCCGATCTCGCCCGCCACGCCATATTGACCGCGCACCAGCCGGCCATCGACAATGACGCCGGCACCAATGCCAAAGCCCAGCAGCAGCACGACGATTGTGTCGAAATCCCGAAGCAGGCCGCCCAGATAATATTCGGCGATCGCCGCTGCATTGGCATCATTCTCGATCCATAGCGGCCAGCCCATTTCGGCGGACAAAATGTCGCGCAGCGGCGCGTCCCGCCAGTTGGGCAGAACGTCCACGACGCTCCATCGATCGCCGGCCGGCGACAGGGATGGCCCCGGCACCGCGACCCCCAGACCCAGCATGCGGCGGCCCAGCAGGCCATGTCGGTCAACCAGGTCATGCGTCACGCGCCGGACGCAGCGCGCAAAGCCCTGGGGATCGATCGGCGCGGCAGCCTCATGATGGGTGGCGATGGTGGTGCCGGCAAAATCGATGAGGGCGATATCGATGAATCCCCTGTGCGCCGTCGCACCGACCGCATAGCCGCCATGCCCCGCCAGGCGCAGTGGAATCGCTGGACGCCCCCGACCCTGTGCCTCCGCGCCCGGAACTTCCTCCACCAGATTGAGGCCGATCAGGTCGCGCGACAGGCGGGTGAGCGCGGTACCGCTTATCTCCAGCGCGGAGGCCAGCGCAGAGCGGGACAGTGGCCCGGCCTTACGCAGCATCTGGAGAATGCGCCGCTGGTCCTTGTCCAAAGTGGGAAACTGCATGATCGATCCCGCAAACCGTGAAAAGCGACGACCGGTTATGGCGATTTATTTATTTTCACAACAATAATTAAAAATGTCATATCGCACGGCCAGAGGCGCCCCGACCAATTCAGAGGGGACGCATCATGCTCAAGACTTTCCTTGCCTCCGGCACGGCGCTTGCCGCGCTTTGCACGATCACCACGCCCGCCTTGGCGCAGGTCGCCGCCGACGCCGCGCCTGCCGCCGAAACGGCCGCCGATGCCGGCAACGGCCCCAACAACATCATCGTCACCGGCTCCACCCGCGCCCAGCGCCGCTTCGACGTATCCTATGCGATCAACACCATCTCCGCCGAGGATGTGGAGAAGATCGCGCCTGTCAATTTCGCTGACCTGATCGGCCAGCTGCCCGGTTTCCAGACCGAAATCACCGGCGGCGAAGTGCAGAATATCTATCGCATCCGCGGCCTGCCCAATGATGGCGGCTTCGTCAGCTTCCAGCAGGACGGCCTGCCGCTCTTCCATGAGAATGACGGCGTCTTCTTCCGCGGCGACGCGATCCTGAAGCAGGATCTGATGACCGACCATGTGGAAGTCGTGCGCGGCGGCCCGGCCCCGGTCTATGCCAGCTATTCAGGCGCGATCATCAACGCGATCACCGTGACCGGCAGCGACGAAGCGCGCGGCAAGGCGCAGGTCACGCTGGGCGACACCGGCCTCTATCGCCTTGATGCCTATCAGGCCGGCCCGCTCGGCAACGACACCTATTATGCGATCGGCGGCTTCATCCGCTATCATGACGGCTATCGCGACAATGGCTTCGCCAATGACAAGGGCGGCCAGCTGCGCGCCAATATCAAGCATGACTTCGACAATGGCTCTATCAAGCTGAACCTCAACTATGTGAACGACCACAACGTCTTCTATCTGCCGATCCCGATCTCCGACCCGCGCGATCCCCGCGTCTCGCTCGACAAATATATCGACTATTTCGACGGCACGATGAATTCGCCGGCGCTGCGCCACGTGAACCTCAAATATCGCGACGGCACCGGCCAGATCCAGAGCCGCACCGGCGACCTGTCGGATGGCCGACATATGCAGATGGTCAATTTCGGCGCCCAATATGATGGCGATTTCGATGGCTGGCTGGTCTCGGCCAAGGCCGGTTATACCCAGGGCAAGCTCGATTTCAGCGCTTTCTACTCGACCACCAACCCGGCCGACGGCAACGCCTTCGCCGCCGGCTATCTCGCCCGTGCCACGACGGCTTTCGGTGCGGTCGACCATTTCGGCTATACGCTGGCCGGCACCAACACCGTCTATGATCCCTATTCGGCGTCGGGCCTGGTGATGCAGGGCCAATATCGCGACATCCACTCGAAATTCTATTCGGCCCAGGCCAATCTGTCGGTCGCCAAGAAGTTCGAGACCGGCTTTGGCACCCATGACCTCAAGCTCGGCCTCTATGGCAGCTTCTATGGCGAGGACAGCCGCACCCTCTATCAGAATTACCTGATCGAGGTGGCGGGCAAGCCGCGCACGCTGGATCTGGTCGCCTATAATGCCGCCGGCGCGGAAATCGGCCGCGTCACCGACAATGGCGTGCTCAACTATGCCGCGACCCTCAATCAGGGCGACAGCGACGCCAAGATGTTCGCCGTCTTTGCCAACGACACCTGGGAAATCGTGCCGGGCCTGCGCATCGACGCCGGCATCCGTCACGAACGCTACAGCTACAAGGGCTGGGCCGCGCTGACCGAGGCGGCCAATCTGGGCGACTCCAGCACCTTGGCGGACGACAGCACCCGCGCCTTCACCGGCGTGATCCTGAACCAGAAACTGAAGCCCAACGTCACCAACTGGACGGTCGGCGCCAACTACGATTTCTCCAGCCATGTCGGCATCTATGGCCGCGCCTCGCACCTCGAAACGCCGCCCAACGTCCAGACCGTGATGAGCATCAACCCGACCATCATCACGACCAAGGCCGACCAGTTCGAGGCTGGGCTGAAGCTCGCCTTCGGCCGCTCCTACCTCTACGTTACCGGTTTCTACACCAATTTCGATCCCTTGAACGCCAGCTTCCTGGCCTATGATCCAACCACGGGCCGCAACGATGTCAACGTGCCCTTCATCGGCGAGGCGCAGGTGAAGGGCGTCGAATTCGACGGCAAGCTGGCGCTCACCAACTGGTTTTCGCTCAACGGCGCGCTCACCATCAGCGATCCCAAATACAAGAATTTCGAAAGCTCGACCGGCGCCGATCCGGAACAGGCCGAAGGCAACCAGATCGTCCGTCAGCCCAAGGTCTACGGCAATATCCGCCCCAGCTTCGATTTCCAGACGGGCGACACCGACGTGTCGGTCTATGGGCGCTACACCTATATGGGCAAGCGCTATGTCGACCTCTACAACAACACCGCGCTGCCGGCCTATGGCACGATCGGCGCGGGCATCACGGCGCGCCATGGCAGCTGGCAGGCACAGATAGTGGGCGACAATCTGTTCAACGCCCATGGCCTTACCGAAGGCAATACCCGTACCGACTCGCTGAGCGGTCAGGGCAGTGCCGAGGCGATCTATGGTCGCCCGATCTTCGGCCGCAACTTCCGCCTCGTCATCAGCAAGTCCTGGTGATGGCCCGTCGCCTCGGCCGCGTTGCGGCGTCTTTGATGACGATGGCGGCGGTGGCGATCACGCCCGTCCCGGCTCTGGCCGGGGCGGCGCGCGACGAGGTGACCGAGGCGCTTTCCCGGCGCCTCTTTCCCGTGCTGGGCGCTCTTGGACACGATCCGGCCGCCCTTGCCGCCTTCCGCGCCCGGCCTGACATGGATGCGCTGCTCCATGCCCGCGAAGATCGTCGCACGGCGTGTGCCGGCGATGTCGATTGCGTGGCACAGGCCCATATCTGGACCCCGACCGAGATCGCCCTGATGGTGCAGGCCGCGCTGTCGCTGCGTGACGTGCCGGTCGCGGACGATGGTGCCGGTGCGCAGATCCGCCGCGAGGTGGAGGGGATCAACGCCATCCTGCGCAGCTATGCGATGGGGCAGGTGCCGGCCTATCCCGATATCGACGGCGCCGGCACGATCGACCCGCGCGAGCGTCAGGCCCGTCTGCGCGCCGCCGCCTGGATCGCGCAGACGCCGCGCAAGGGATCGGCCCAGGCGCTGGATTCCAGCATCGACTATGCTCTTGCACTGCTCGACGTCAGCGACCGCACCGACGCGATCGGCTTCGAACCGCTGACCGGCGGCCTCAATGCACCCGCCATGGCGCGGGCCAAAAGTATCGACTGGAAACGCTATCGCTACAGCGCGCTGATCGTCACCGGCGTCGGCCCGGAAGCCGACGGCATGCCGCTGAGCCCGCTGGGCAAATATCATCTGCGCCTTGCCGCCAACCGCTTTGCCGATGGCGACGCGCCCTTCCTCATCCTGACTGGCGGCCGCGCTCATCCGCGCGCGACCCGCTTTGCCGAGGCGCAGGAGATGCGCCAGGCGCTGATCGAGCGCTATGGCGTGCCGGCCGATGCCATCATCATCGAACCCTACGCCCGGCACACCACTACCAATTTGCGCAACGCCACCCGCCTGCTGATGGCGATGGCGGCGCCGCTGGACAAGGATACGCTGATCGTCTGCAATCCGGGGCAGAGCGCGATGATCGAAAATCCCCTGTTCGTACAGCGCAACGACAAGGAACTGGGCTATCAGCCCGGTGCCATCGGCGCGCGCCTGACCCCCACCGAACTGCTGTACCGCCCGTCGCGCCTGTCCGCCCGGGTCGATCCGCGCGATCCGCTCGACCCCTGAAGGGAGGCATGATGATGATGATGCGTAAACTGACCTTGGCCCTGGCGCTCGGTGCGCTGGCGTTCAGCCCCGGCGCCGCCATGGCCTGGGGCGGCACCGCCCATGCGGTGATCGATCGCGCCGCGCTCGCCGCCATCCCGCAGGACGGCCCCGTCTTCCTCAAGGCCTATACCGACTATATCGCCGCCTCCGCCTCGCTGCCCGACAGTTGGCGCGGGGATTCGGAGAATTTCTCGAAGATCGAGGAAGATCCCAATCATGGCTGGTTTCGCGAGCAATTCTTGTTCCTGAAGCCGATCCCGCGCTCGCGTTATGAATTCTTGATCGCGCTCTACAAACGCTATGAGACGATCAAGGACAGCGATCCGGCGACCGCCGCGCGCACCAATGTCCGCTGGACCGGCACTTTGCCCTATGCGGCAATCGAAGCCTATGACCGGCTGGTCGTCTGCATGCGCCAGGTCCGCAAGGCACAGGCGACGGGGCAGGACGCGTCCGTGCCGGCGCAGCATTGTTCTTTCGACACGATCCGCCTGGGCCATTATATCGGCGATGGCGCGCAGCCCATGCATGACTCGATCCATTCGGACGGGTGGCGGGGCGAGAATCCCAGGGGTTTCACGACCGATCGCACCGTGCATGGCCGGTTCGAGAGCCAGTTCGTCGATGGCATTAAGCTGACCGTGGCCGACATCGCGCCGCGCATCGGGGCGCCGGGCCACCGCAGCGGCGACATGTTCGACGCGGTCCTCGCCTATCTGGACGAGGCCGGCGACAAGGTGGCGCAGGTCTATATGTTGGAGAAGCGGGCGGGCTTTGCCGATTTTGCCGACCGGGACGTGCGCGCCATGGTCTATGAGCGGACGGCCGCCGGCGCAGCGATGCTACGCGACATGCTCTGCCGCGCCTGGGCCGAAAGCGCCCAGCCGCCGGCCAAGGTCACCCCCGCACCGCTGGATTTCGCCAATCCCCGGTTCAATCCGGAGACCGGGTCGGCGCCCGACTGACGGCGCCGGTCCAGCGCCGCGAGCAGGCGGCCATGCCGGGCATGGCCTAGGGCGAAGCGGCGCATCAGCGCGATGGCGGCCAGGCTGCCAATCAGCGGGACGCCTAGGCCAAGGCCGAGGATGCCGGCCTGGACCGCCAGCGTCTGCGGCTGGCCGGGGACATAGCCCAGCCCGCCCAGCGTCCATCCGATCAAGCTGGTCGACGCCGCGCCGCTTGCCTTCACCAGGACGAGATAGAAGGCGAACAACCCGGTTTCGAACCGCCGGCCGTGCCGCCATTCCACCACATCGACGGCATCGGCAAGCAGCCCCCATGGCAGCATGAAGACGCTTGCGAGGCCAGAGCCGATCACGGCGGCACAGGCCAGGAGCATTGCCGGCGAGGACAGGCAGAGGCCGAATGCCACCAGACCCAGAACGCTGACGCCGTGGCCCATGGCGAGCAGCACACTCTTGCTGAACCGGCTGGTAAGGGCGGTCCAGCACAGGACACCTGCGAACTGGCCCGCTGCCAGCGCCAGCAACAGCGTCGAGACCAGATCGGGACGGTGGACGACATAGCTGCCCATATAGAGCAGCGTCCGTCCGAAGGTGGGGGCGGCAAAGCCGGTCAGCAGGGCGAGAAAGCCCATGCCAATCACCATCGGATCGCGCAGTGGCACGCGGATGCCGTCCGGTCCGGACCGGTGCGCCGCAGGCCGGGCCCGGCCGCTGCCGGACGTCCAGACACACAGGATCATGGTCAGGGCGAACAGGCCGCCGGCCGCCATGCCGGCCAGCGCCATGGTGTCAAAGGCATGGTCGCTGCCGGCACGCTGCACCAGCGGCGTCAGGACGGTCGCGACGGCCAGGGCGCTGGCCGTGCTGAAGAGCAGGCGATAGCCGGACACGCGCCCGCGGGCGCGACTGTCGCTGGTCAACTGCGCCATCAGCGCATTGTGCGGCACGTCGATAATCGCATAGGCGCCCCGGAACACCAGCAGCGCAGCCGCCAGCATCCAAAGCTGCCGCGCGCCCAGCATCGGCATGGCATAGAGAAAGGCGAAGGCCAGCGCGCAGGGCGTCGCCGCGACCGCCACCATCCAGCGATAGCCCTTGCCCGCTTGCCGCAACCGGATGACCAGCCGCGCGGCGATCAGATCGAAGACGAGATCGCCGCCCAAGGCGGCCAGCATCAACCATCCCGCGGTGGTGCCGCCCAGGCCGAACACGTCGGTCAGCAGGAACAGGATCGTCAGCTCCGCGCCGCCGAAGACCAGGGCCTTGCCGAAATTGCCGGAGGCATAGGCCAGCATGCGGCCATCTTCCCGTGTACCGATCACCTCAGCTTCCCGTATTTCGTGACCGCACGGAGATTTGTGGGACGGGAGGCGTCCTAGAAGCCTATTTTGTCATTCGTGCGACAAAGGGTCGGGCATGATGTGGCGGCGCCATCTTCACCATTCCCCGCTAGGCTGCGGTTCAGGCCGAGCGCTTTCAACAGCAAGGCGGAACGGCCGGACCTGAGCAAGAGAAATCGGAGACTGAGCGGCCGCAAAGGCTCGGTTTCTAGAAATTCATCAATTCCCCACGCTTAAGCGCGCCTAAAGTGAGCCGACTTTAATCTTGGAACCGTCGATAAACCGGCTGAGCCGGAAGTGGGCTGTATCGACGGCGGGCGTTTCCTGAGCGATCAACTGACTGGCAAGATAACCGATGCCCGGCCCGAGCCCGAATCCATGCCCGGAGCAACCCGCCGCCAGAAACAGGCCGTCAACGTGGCCAGTCGGTGAGATGACGGGGACGGCATCAGGCGTGCAATCGACATAGGCGCCCCAGGCGTGATCAATTTCGATGCCCGCGAGTTGAGGGAATGTGGTGCGGACATTTTCCATGATCGCTTGCACCAGCTTATGGTGAGGCGCGGGATCAAGAACCCGGTTGTTCTCGAAGATACGATCGCTGCCAAACATGGCAGTGAGCGATTCAGGGCCTTTGATGAACGATGTACCGGCCTGCATGTTCACCGCTTTGATCCGCTGGATGAACTGGGGCATGAACGCGCCAGCAAATGCGATACCCTGCGGCGTCAGTTCAAGCGCGGCCCGTCCGCTAATTGCCAGCGTGTAACTTCCGTCCAGCCTGCGCGTCATCGCCAGATCGGGACAATAGAGTACGTTGCCCACGTTCACGGTGGGTTTGCTGCGGACGGTGGTCTGCCTGACACTTGCTTGCGGGAATTTGATGTCATGCCGACGCAGAAAACCGGAGGCCCACGCGCCCGAAGCGCACAGAACGGCGTCGGCTCTGATCAGTCCCCGCTCGCTACGGACGCCCGTTACCCTGCCGTTGGTGATGTCCAGACCGCGAACCGCGCAATTCTGGTGAACGGTCGCGCCCAATGCGCGCGCGCCCTCTGCAAGGATCGGTGCAGCGAGCGCGGGTTCCGCCTTGCCATCGGCCACCGAATGTATGCCGCCCACCCATTTGCGGCGATTTTCCGGGATACGGTCGGCGGCCTGCGAAGCGCTGAGCATATGGGTTTCCACGCCAAATTCGCGCGCTGTCGGCCGCCATGCCTCCCAACCGGCCAGCATGGCGGCATCGTCCGTGGCATAAACCAGCCCTGTCCGGCGAAAACCCAGATCCTGCCCGATTTCGCCAGCCAGAGAGTCCCATAAGGCCATCGACAGAAGAGACAGCGGCATTTCGCGAGGATCGCGGTTCTGCTGCCGACACCAACCCCATGTCCGGCTGGATTGCTCACAGGCGATATGGCCTTTTTCGAGCAGAGCGACTTTCAGCCCCCGCTTTGCCAGATAATAAGCTGATGCTGCGCCTACGATACCACCGCCGATGACGACGACGTCTACGGCCGCTGGCAATGTGGAATCGCTGGCAATGGCTTTTACCGCCGGGTGCATATCGGGAAACCTTGGCTGATCATGGGCAGAGATGGTCGAAATTCACTTGGTGGATTTGAAGTAGGCGTAAATCTTTTTCACATGGGCATAGCTTTCCCAGGTGCATCTTGCCCCTTGCTCAATGATGAATGTATCGCCCTTGGAGAATGTCGCGGTGCGGTCGGACTCGTCGGTGAACGTGACTTCGCCTTCAAGCAGGTGCATCAGCTCGCAATGCTGGAAATAAATGGCGCGCCGTTGATAGGGCGTGGAATCCCATATTCCGCACAAAAACTCATCCCCCGTGGACCGGAACATGCTGTTGGAGCGGCAGGACGGCACCGGACTGGTCAGGACGTCCAGCGCCGGAGAATTGGAGGGACTGAGAGGTGCATCATTGTCGATGGCGAAAATCCCATGCGTGCCCTCGACCGCATCCAGATATCGCATGCCGATCATGGCAACGGGGCGCTCCGTCCGCCAGCGGAACGTCGTCCCCCTTGATATGGCGGCGCTCGTTCCGGGGCTCAGGATCAATTCCTGCTGCGCGTAGGTGAGGAGGATTTCGCCATCCTGCGCGAGAACCCACAGGTCCCCGCGATCTTCATAGGCTTCGCCGTCGCCTGCTGCGATCGTCACGGCAAGCACTTCGCATGCTCCCGCGCGGATTTCAGCGATCCGTCCGCCGGTGCCGAAGGGCTCAGCGTCGCCGGTCAGGTGGTTGTCGCTGGCCTTGATGCGCAGGTCGACAAAAGTGGGGTGATCAACGCTCATTTCGTGTTCCATATGAGAGGGCGCAACCGAGACGTCGCTCAAAGATATTTCAGCCACCAGATGTCTTTGCGCCGCTTCTTGAGGTTGGAGAACCAGCGGGTCGGGAAATAAAGCGGCACGATCAGCCCAAGATACCAGACCCACACCCAGCCCAGAGAATCGACGCCGAAGATGTCGCCATGGTTGGTTCCCCAGATTGCCCGCGCGCTGAGGTACAGGATGCGCAGCAGATAGAGATGGAAGAGGTAGAAGAACATCGGCGCACCGCCCATGACCGACAGCCAGTGGGTCGGCCGGTCGTCATTCGCCCGCTCGAAGGCGGCCAGCAGGATTAGGCCTACCCCCAGCGTCGGCAGCAGGAACAGCAGCGAAGGCGGATATTTGGTGAGCGCCAGGAAGCTCATCACCGTGCGGACCGGCTCGCCGGGCACCACAAACCACGGCGCATCGCCATAGATGTTGAGCGCGCGAAGGATGATGAAGCCGATGATCATCGCCGCCCCGGCCCCGCGTAACGTGCGGCGTCGATCGTCCGGCGTGAGCTTGGTGAACCAGCTACCCGCCGACCAGCCAAGGCAGATGACGCCGATCCAGGGCAGGATGGGATAGTTGAACTTGATGACCGTCCCCGCCAGCTCGATTTGCGACCGTTCGTGGATGATGGCCCAAGGCAGGAACAATGGATGGTTGGCCGGGAAGGTGATGCCGTCCAGCAAATTATGCCCGCCGACGAGCACCAGGCCCAGTGCCAGGATCGCGCGTGCTGGCAGATGGATCAGCCCCGCCAATAGGATCGTGCAGAGGCCGATCGCCCAGATGACCTGAAGGAAGACGAACTGAGGAACCAGCTCGGCACGCCACGAGAAATTCACGAGCGTCAGTTCGAGTAACACCAGAAACGCACCCCGGCTCAGCAGGAAGCGGCTGGTTTCCGCCAGACTATGCTTTTGATGATAGAGGTAAGCCGAAAGCCCCGTCAGAGCCACGAAGATCGGCGCGCAGAGCGTGCTGGTGATCCGGGTGAAGAACAGGGCGGGCATGATCGTCCGCGCATCCACCGGATCGCCCACGGCCATGTAGAGGAACCATGTTTCCCGTACATGGTCGAGCAGCATGATGACCATGACCAGCCCGCGCAGGGCATCGATGCTTTGCAGCCGTGCCGGGCTGGCTGCCGGTTTGGAGACAGACGCAGCGGGTGAATATGCGACGGTGGCCATGGGTGCCTCCGGGTTGAAAGTGGGTGGAATCAGGCGGAAAGGCGCGCGATCGCGTCTATTTCGACCAGCAAGCCGTAATGCAGTTCAGGCACCGGTACGACGGTTCGGGCCGGGCGTGCGTCGCCCAGCATTTCGCCATAGATGCGGTTGAACTCCGGCCAGTTTTCGACCCCGACGATATAGGCGGTGACGCGGCACAGGTCGTGCGGCTGGCCCCCGGCGGCTTCAAGGATCGCGAGCAAATTGGCGATCGCCTGCCGCGCCTGCGTCTCGAAACCCATGTCATCTAGCGGTGCCTTATTGGCGCGGATCGGCAACTGGCCCGATATATAGAGATCATCGCCGGACCGGATGGCCTGCGCATAATGGCCCGCTGGCGCGGGGGCGGCCGGGGTCAAGATCGGATGCAATTTGTCGGTCATTACCAGCCTCCGAAACGCTGCCACTTGGCCTGGACGATGTCCGAGTCGCCGTGGACGACATGATAGCTGCGGTGCTGCGCGCCGGTGGCGCAGGCATGATTGGGCAGGACGCGCACGCGATCGCCAATCTTGAGATCGGGCAGCGACGCATTGCTTCCGGGGCGGACCATGATGATGCCATGTTCCTGATTGGTGTCGGACAGGATCAGATCGTCATAGGGCCGACCGCCGGCGTCGCAAACGATGCCATAGCCCTGATTGACCGCCTGTTTCGAGGTGCCGCGATCCTGCGACATCGCCATCCAGCCCGCATCGATCACGATCCAGCCCTTATCGCGCTGATGGCCGATGACGGTGCCCAGAACGGAAAGCGCGATGTCATCGATCCGACAGATGCCGATCCCGGCCATGACCAGATCGAAAAAGACGAAGACCCCGGCCCGCACTTCCGTCACGCCGGTCAGGTCCATGGCATGATGCGCTGTCGGCGTGGACCCTATGCTGACGACCGGACAGGGAAGTCCCGCATCGCGCAGGATGATGGCCGCATCGACGACGCTGCGCCGTTCCTCTTCGGCGCAGCGGCGCAGTGCTTCCTCCCCGCGCGCGGCGTAGCTGCCACCGGCATGGGTGAGCACGCCGCGCAACGCGCCGCCGGATTCCAGCACCCGGCCGATTTCGATGAGGCGATCCTTGTCAGTCGGCAGCACGCCGGAACGATGGCCATCGCAATCGATCTCGATCAGCGCCGGGATGGCGTCGCCTGCCTCGCGAGAGGAAGCCGCGACTGCCTCAGCCTGCTCCACTGTGTCGAGCACCACGGCAAGATCGACGCCCCGTCGACGCAGTTCGATCACCTTCGCCAGCTTCCACGGCGCTATGCCCACGGCATAGATGATGTCACGCACACCGGCGTTCGCGAAAAATTCCGCTTCCTTGAGCGTCGACACCGTTGCCGGACCTTCGGGCGTGCCCATGACGCGCTGGGCTACCTCGACCGACTTGGCGGTCTTAAGGTGTGGGCGCAGCGTCACGCCAAGCGGCGCGAGCCTCTCCCGCAGTCGGACAATATTGCGGTCCATACGCTCCGCATCCAGAAGGAGGCACGGCGTTTCCAGGTCACCGAGGCGCGTGACGGTGTCCGCACCCTGATCCTGTTCCAATATATCTGCTGCACTCACGGGCGAAATCCTTGCTGTCTTGAAAGAAGATGCTGCATGACGCGATGCCATCACGCAATTAACGCATTCTGCATGTCTGGATAAGTTCAGGCTTAACCATCCCACCACACATGTTCGGCGAAAGTGTAGCCCATGAAACCTCCCAATGGCAGGGGATACAGCCCCTTCAGCCGCCGGTCATGGCCGTCGAGCAGACTGATGAAGACGGGAATGGCGCTGCCGCAATATTGACGCACCAGACCCTGCATCTCTCCATAAAGTTGCTTGCGCTTGGCGTGATCCGATTCTCCCCGCGCTTCCAGCAGCAAGCGGTCGAAGCGCGGATTTTGCCAGCCCGATTCATTCCAGGTCGCGTCGGACTTGTAGAAGAGGCTGAAGATCATGTCGGCCGTGGGACGGGGATTGCTGTTCCCGAAACCGAGCGGATGCTTCATCCAGTGGGTCGACCAGTAACCGTCCGCCGGGACACGGTTGACAGCGAGGTTAAGGCCCACGCGTGATCCATATTCCTGAAGCACGGACGCCATGTCCACCGACGCTTCGGCAGCGGGCGATGCATAGAGCGGCAGGCGCACACCCGCGACCCCAGACCGCTGAATATGCCATTTCGCCCGATCCAGATCGAGCTTGGTCTGCGGCAGATCGGCGCGGAAATAGGGATGCGACGGCGGAATCGGATGATCGTTGGCGATGGTCGCATAGTTGCGGAACAGCGCGCGGTTGATCAGCGGCCGGTCGAGCAGATATTTGATCGCCGCATTGAAATGAGGGTTGGATGTCGGCTGCCGGTCTTGCCGAATGATGAGATTGGTGTAGAGGCCTGACTTCGTCTCCACGATGCCGTGCGCGGGCGAAGCGAGGATGCGCCTGGTCGACCGGGGGTTGACCGCGTTGATCAGATGAACGTCCCCCGACAGCAGCGCATTGACCCGGCTCACCTCGTCCGGAATGCCGATCAGTTCGATTTCGTCGAGATAGGGCTTGCCCGGCTTCCAGAAATTGGGATTGCGGCGGGCAAGGGTGCGAATGCCGGGCCGGAACTGCTCCAGTTTAAAGGGGCCGGTCCCGTTAGCCGACCGAAAATCCTTTTGCCCCGCGGCGATAATCAGGAAATGCGACTGGGCGAGGATCGCGGGAAGATCGGCATTGGAACCGATCAACCGTATCTGCAACTCCAGCGGTCCGGTCGCCTTGATCTCCGCAAACTGCTTTGCGATGTCGGCCATTTTAGAGCCGACACGGGGGTCTTTATGGCGGATCAGCGAATAGACGACATCCGCCGATGACAGGCTTTTGCCATTATGAAAGGTCACGCCCTTGCGCAGCCTAACATACCATGTCTTCTGATCGCGACTGACAATGGCCTCCGCCAGCGCGGGGCGGGGATTGAGCGTGCGGTCCAGTTCCGTCAGGCCGCTGTAGAGCATGAAATGGCGGACATAGTCGGTGTTGAGCGCGCCCTTCGCCGGGTCGAGCGTATCGGCGGTCGACGTCGATGTGCTGGCGACGCGAATGCGGCCCCCGTTTCGGGGGCGAGGGGCGCTGAGGCCCGCACTCGGCAGAAGAACGCCGCCCGCCGTCAGCGACAGGCCCGTTCGCAGAAGATGGCGTCGGCTGAACAGCGGATCGCTCATGCCGGGAAATATCCCAATATCGCCTTGGTTTCGAGATATTCCTCTAGCCCGAAGGCGCCATATTCGCGGCCATTGCCGGACTGTTTATAGCCGCCGAACGCGGCAAAACCGTCCCATGCCGGATGGTTGATATGTACTTGGCCCGCTCTGATCCGGGCGGCGACGCGGCGCGCGCGGTCGGGATCGCCCGACTGGACATGGGAACCGAGGCCATAGACGGTGTCGTTCGCGATACGGATGGCCCCTTCCTCATCTTCATAAGGGATGAGGCACAGGACAGGGCCGAATATTTCTTCCTGCGCGATCTTCATGGTCGGCCGGACGTCGGAAAAGATCGTCGGGTTTGCGAAATAGCCCCGCGACAGCCCATCGGGCCGTCCCGTCCCGCCACAGAGCAGCTTTGCGCCTTCCTCGATCCCAGCGCCGATCATCGACTGCACCTTGTCGAACTGATTGAGATTGGCGAGCGGGCCGAGATCGGTATCTTCTGCCAGCGGGTCGCCGACCTTCATCGATGTTGCGGCGGCAACTGCCAGAGCTTCGACCTCCGCAAGTCGCGCTGCCGGAACCAGCATCCGCGTCGGCGCGCTGCACGATTGGCCGACATTGCGGAACGCCGCCGCGAGGCCAAGCGGCACCACCCGCGCGAAATCCGCATCGTCGAGCAGGATATTGGGCGATTTCCCCCCCAGTTCCTGCGTCACCCTTTTCACTGTCGGCGCGGCTGCCTGCGCCGCCAGCACGCCCGCGCGGGTCGATCCGGTGATGGAGATCATGTCGATGTCCGGGTGGGACGCGATCGCCGCGCCGACCTCCGTACCGGTGCCATAGATCATGTTGAAAACCCCTGCCGGCGTCCCGGCATCGTGCATGATTTGCGCGAACAGCCGCGCGCTGAGGGGCGAGAACTCGCTGGGCTTTAGAATGATGGTGCAACCCGCCGCAATGGCCGGGGCGACCTTAGCCGTAATCTGGTAAAGCGGCCAGTTCCAGGGCGTGATCAGGCCGCAGACTCCAATCGCCTCCTTGACGATGGCGGTCGTTCCTTGCTGGCGGAGGAAAGCATAGTCGCCCAGCACTTCTATGGCTGCGCGGATATGGGCGATACCGAACGGAACTTGCGACGCGCGCGAAAAGGAGATGGCGCTGCCCATTTCAAGGCTGATCGCCTGCGCCAGATCCTCAGACCTTTCTTCCATCAGCGCGAGGATGTTCCGCAGCAGAGCGATGCGTTCATCAGACGAGGTTAGCGAGAAGGAGGCAAACGCTCTGCGCGCTGCGTCCACCGCTGTATCGACATCCGTACTGCTTCCAGCGGCGACCGTTCCGATTATCTCTTCGGTAACTGGGCTGGTCAGGGGGATGGACGGCGAACGCCTGTCCGGCGCCTGCCAACTGCCATCCACATAAAGTTGATCGCAAGGCGACACGTTCATTCTTAAACCTTTCCGTCAGCGATGGCTGAGCAATGCTTTGCCCTTATTCATCGTTGTTTCGGCGGACAGGATATGCAAAATCATATATGCTGCAATTAAGCTGTTCTACATGTCACATTAAGGCTGATCTGATGATCTCTACCGATGATCTGCGCTTCTTCGAGATTATCGCCCGTTCCCCCTCGCTGGCGGAGGCCTCCCGCAGAATGAATGTAACGCCTCCCGCCGTGACCCAGCGCCTTCGCGCACTGGAGGCAAAGCTGGGGGTCAAGTTGATCGAGCGCACCCCACGCGGCCTCAGTCTCACCGATGAAGGTGAATTGGTCGCATCCGAGGGCACGACGATCCTGAGCACCATCGAGGATCTTTCGGAACGTCTCGCCTGTCGTACCAGCCAGGTCCGCGGCCATCTACGGGTCGCGGCGCCCTATGGCTTTGGCCGCCGCCATGTCTCGCCGGTTGCGCAACAATTTGCGGTGGATCATCCCGCAGCCTCGATCACGCTGGACTTATCCGACAGCCCAATACGCCAGATATCGGAGAGTTGGGACATTGTCGTCCATGTCGGTAGCCTTCCAGAGAGTGACAGGTTGGTTACTACTCTGGCGCCCAACCGCCGGTTTCTTTGCGCGGCCCCGGAATATCTGAGAAATGCGGCGCCGATCGACCATCCCATTGATCTCGCCTCACACCGTTGCCTTGCGCTGCGGGAGAATAATGAGGATGTGACGCTCTGGCGTTTCTCCCATCGCAAACAAGGCAAGACGACGGTTCGGATAAAGCCAACGCTTTCAAGCAATGATGGCGAGATCATTCGGGACTGGGCACTGGCCGGGCTGGGCGTGATCGTCCGAAGTGAGTGGGACATAGCCGAAGATCTGGCTGCTGGACGCTTGACGGAAATTCTCGTCGATTGGACTCTTCCCTCAGCCGACGTCGTTGCCCTTCTGCACGCGCGGCAGGGCAGAAGCGGTCGAGCCAATGCATTCTTGCAGGCGCTCCGGCATAGGCTCGCGCCGACCCCGTGGCGCCAGTAACAAGCCTCGTTTATCATCGAACCTAGCCAAGCGGTGCGTATCGGAAATTTGGGAGCGGTCGGTCAGCAGCTGGACCTTACAGATTGAAGGCTGAACGTCCGGGAAGGGGCGACGTTTGCTGGCAGCGTACGCCGCGTCGTGGGACGAAGCCGTCATTCGCGGGATCGCGGGGAGCCTCGGGTTTCAGTAAAAACCTGCCTCTCGGCGGCGAGGCGGTTATCGCCCGCTGAGCTGCCTGATCTCTGCGATCACAACTCAGCGGTGAAGGCGATCTGGCTGGCTTGACCGGCGTTGAAGCCGCATAGCGTCAGAAGAACAGCTACCCATTTCATGGCAGCCCCCTCTCGCGTGAAGCCATGGCGCAATCATAGAGCGTGAGGCGACCGGTGAACGTCGTCGCCATCTTGCTATCGCCAAGCACACTCGTAGCCTCGAAAAATGCCGAAGGCGATGTTGCTTGCCGATGATCTGCCCCCCCGCTGAGTTGCCCAGAGACTATGATAGTCTGGACCATGAAAGGGACATTGAATGCCGAGCAAGAAGCACAAGCCGGAAGAGATCATCGGCAAGCTGCGTGAGGTTGAGATTGTGCTGGCGCAGGGAAGCTGTTGTCGCGCTGGCGGATCGCGACCTGCGTCGCCATCCAGAATGTGCGCCGCAACCGGGCATTGCCATATTTTGACAGCTTGGTCCGACCGCGGAACATGCCTGACTGACAGGTAGCGAGGTCGAGGCCACAAAACTTGAGAAACTGGCGGTGCTGTTCCTCGCCTCGGATGATGCCAGCTTCGTCAACGGCGTCGAACTGTTCGTCGATGGCGGGCAGGTCCAGATCTGAGGTTGGTACCTCGAGAGCCGGATGGTATGCCTGTGCAGCAGACCATCCGGCTCTCGATCAACGCAGTGGAAGACGGAAAATCGGGCTGACCGTTCTTGGGAACGATACATGGGCTGCTGACGTCTGCGATGGGTCGGTCGCCCCGATTAGGTAGAATAGGCTGCCACCGCCGGAGCCAGTCGATCAACGAGGATGGCGCTCGCCTGATTGAGGCCGACGACCTCGACCGCGATGTCATGATGCCGCATTCTGGTGACAACTTCCTCCAGCGTGCCGACTGCCGTGACGTCCCACAAATGGCTGGCGGTCAGGTCGATGCGTACATTGGAGGCGGTGTCACGCAGATCGAATCGGTCGGCAAAGATATCTGCGCTTGCGAAGAAAATCTGGCCGGAGACGAAATACGTTCGGGTGTCTGTCGCCTCGTCGTAAGCGGATGTGACCTCCATCATGCGGGTAACTTTGAATGCGAAGAACACGCCGCTCAGTAGTACGCCGACGGCCACGCCTGCGGACAGGTCGTGCGTTGCGACCGTGACGATGACAGTCGCCGCCATGACCACGCCCGATACCTTGGGATGGCGCGCCAGATCGCGGATGGAACTCCAGGAAAAGGTGCTGATCGACACCATGATCATGATCGCGACAAGGGCCGCCACCGGTACTTGAGCTACCCACGGACGCAGTGGCACCATGACGAGCAGCAGGAACACGCCCGCCACGAAAGTGGAAAGCCGTCCGCGCCCGCCATAGCGCACATTGCCTACCGTCTGGCCGATCATGCCGCAGCCGGCGATGCCGCCGAACAGCCCCGCCGCGATATTGGCGAGGCCGAGGCCGGTGCATTCGCGCGCCTTGCTGCTGGTGGTCTCGGTGAGGTCATCGACGACGCTCGCGGTCATCATGGACTCCAGAAGGCCCACCGCCGCCATCGCGATTGCATAGGGCAGTATGATGCGCAGCGTCTCCCACTGGGCCGGCACGCCCGGCCCTGTCAGCGAAGGCAGGGACGAAGGCAAGCGGCCAAGGTCCGCAACCGTGTGGATCGGCATGGGAAAGGCGATGCTCACCACAGTCAGGACCAGGATGCAGATCAGTGGGGATGGGATGGCCGTTATGATTCGGGGCGCGAGATAGATGATCGCGAGGCCGCCCCCGATCATGGCATAGGTGTGCCAGCTCACATGCAGCATCTGGGGCACCTGTGCCGAAAAGATGAGGATGGCGAGTGCATTAACGAAGCCCGTCCGCACCGACCGCGACACGAAGCGCATGAGCACATCGAGCTTCATCAGCCCGAAGATGATCTGGAACAGCCCGGCCAGCAGAGTCGCGGCGAGCAGATATTGCAGGCCATGGGCATGGACCAGCGCAGCCGCAACCAGTGCCACTGACCCCGCCGCACCGGAGATCATGGCGGGGCGACCGCCTGCGAAGGCAATGACGATGCCGATTATGAAGGAGGCGAACAGCCCCACCTCCGGATCGATGCCTGCCACGAAGGAAAAGGCGATGACCTCCGGGATCAGGGCAAATGTGCCGACCATGCCGGCAAGGATGTCGCGGCGGGCATTAGCCGTGCCGTCGAACCATTCGGCGCGGTAGCGCGCAAAAGCAGTGCTGTGCATGTTGGAAAACCGACGAGGTCGCGAGGCGCGGCGTAGCTTGAGCTGGCAGAATGGGCCTGCAACGAACGTTGTCCGGCGGATCGGCGGCCGGAATAGCCACCCGGAATTTCACCGGGTCCATGCGAATAGGCGCTCCTTAGCGTCCTCGGCGTGTGGGCGCAATGCTCGGCAAAACCGCGTGGACAGAGAGCGGACGGTCCGCTGCTGGGTTGTGGAGATCGGCGGCTGAGTGGCCGGCATGGGTCGACCCTCGACCGGCCGCCTTATCAATGCCTTTTAAAACGGGAACGCCCGCCCCTTGGCACTTTGTTGCCTCTTGGGTCAGCCGTATTCGCCATTTCAGTCGGATGGCTTGATAGCTTGCCAGAGCGATGGGGCAGAATTTAAGTCGGCGTGCCAGCATTGGAAGGAGAACGGTATTAGCTAAGATAAAGTCGGTTGCGTGGGACCAATGCATTCTCGTGGCCATCAAAAATCCTGTCTGGCGCGTTAAATCCCATAGTCAAAGATAGATGCGTGACGGCTCATCGGACCAAAACCGGAGGCCGGGAGTTATAGGTTGCGTTTCTGTAGCGATCGTGGAGATTTGCGTGACGGCCGATGAGCAACTGACTGCGATGGCTTCTACCGGGATTGCCGGGCTCGATGAAATCCTCAATGGCGGCCTTACGCCCGAACGTATGTATCTGGTCGAAGGGACGCCGGGTACCGGCAAGACTACACTTGGCCTCGGCTTCCTGCTGGCGGGTGTCGCCGTCAGCGACGTCGGTCTCTACATCACGCTCGCCGAAACCGAGGTCGAATTGCGCGCAGTCGGCAGATCACATGGCTGGTCGCTAGATAAGCTACAGCTTTTTGAAATGGTCCCGGCCGACGGATTTACCGAAGATCACGAGCAGACACTGCTCCATCCAAGCGAAGTCGAACTCGGCGAAACGGTCCGCAACATCATGGCCAAGGTCGATGAACTAAGGCCCTCGCGCGTCGTGCTCGACAGCCTCTCGGAGCTGCGGTTACTTTCGCAAAGTCCGATCCGTTACCGCCGCCAGATCCTCGCGCTCAAGCATTTCTTCTCTACCCGGGCCTGCACCGTACTGGTGCTCGACGACAAAGGCGCGAGTGGGAGTGATCTGCAGCTTCACAGTATTGCGCATGGAGTAATCTCGCTCGATCAGGCACTGGCGGGGTTTGGCGGGCAGCGACGGCGAATGCATGTTGTCAAGATGCGCGGTGTGCAGTTCCGGGGCGGCTATCATGATTTCGAGATCATGCGGGGCGGCCTGTGCGTCTACCCGCGTCTGGTCGCCGGAGATCATGACGCCATTGACGGCGGCACGGCGATGACGACCGGCTCGGACGAACTCGACACTTTGCTTGGCGGTGGTCTGGTTCCGGGGACCGCGACCTTGCTGACCGGACCAGCCGGGGTCGGCAAGACGACCGCGTCGGTGCAATGCATGGTGGCTGCGCTCGAGCGTGGTGAGCGCGCTGCCTATTTCCTGTTCGACGAACGCGTACCAACGCTGATGACGCGTAGCGCGTCACTCGGCATGGATCTCAAGCCTTTCCTCGACAACGGCCTGCTGACGCTACGGGCGATCGATCCCGCCGAAATGTCGCCAGGCGAATTCGCGGGCTCGGTCCGGTCGGCTGTCGAAAACGATGGCGCCAGCGTCGTCGTGATTGACAGCCTCAACGCTTATCTCCAGTCGATGCCGAACGAGCAGTTCCTCGTCCTGCAGATGCATGAGATGCTGAGCTATCTTGGCCAGAAGGGCGTCGTCAGCCTGCTTATCCTTGGCCTGCACGGCATCACCGGCGACATCCGGTCAGATGTCGATCTGAGCTATCTTTCCGATACCGTCGTCCAGCTGCGCTATTTCGAGGCGCATGGCGAGGTCCGCCAGGCAATTTCCGTCATCAAAACGCGGACCGCGCGGCACGAACGGACGATCCGCGAGTTTCAGATCGGCGGCAACGGGTTGCAGCTCGGCGAACCGCTCAGGCAATTCCAGGGTGTGCTGACAGGCGTGCCAACCTTTTCGGGCGAGGCGGAGATTTTGATGGCGAGCCAGACGGATCCGGATACGACTCGCGGATAGAATGAACGATCTTGTCCTGATCTTTGCGCCGCGCGGCCGCGATGCCGCAATTGCCGCCGATTTGCTCGGCCGTCACGCCATCGCAGCGCGAATCTGCACGGATGCGCGCGACCTCGCTAAGCGTCTGGATGAAGGCGCCGGTGCGGTCCTGCTCACCGAAGAAGCACTTGTCGGGGCAAACGCCTCGGAGATCGCTGGCTGGGTGGCCGGGCAGGAAAGCTGGTCGGACATTCCATTCGTGGTTCTTGCCAACGGGTCGCGCACGCCGCGTACGGTCGCTGCGACGGAGCGGCTTGCCGAGCTGGGTAATGTCGTTCTGCTCGAGCGTCCGCTTCACGCCGAAGCAATGCTCGGCGCGATCCGATCGTCGCTCAAAGCGCGAGCGCGGCAGTTCGAAGTGCGCGACACCGCACGCCTGAGCGCGGCGCAGAATCGCATTCTCGCGCTTGCCGTCGAGGCCGCGCCGCTCACCATCACGCTGGACGCCATCGTGCGCGAGGTCGAAGCCCTGTCGACTTCGGGTGTGATCGGATCAATCCTGCTACTGAGTGAAGACGGTCGGCAAATGCGTCAGGGCGCCGGGCCCAGCCTGCCGGCCGCTTACAACGAAGCGATCGACGGTATCGAGGTTGGGCCGGCAGTCGGTTCCTGCGGCACGGCGGTGTATCGCAGAGAACCGGTGTTCGTTGCCGACATTAGTACCGATCCGCTTTGGGTCGACTTTCGCGATCTGGCGCTGGCGCATGACCTGCGTGCCTGCTGGTCGCTTCCTATCACTTCGGTCGAAAACGAGATTCTAGGCACATTCGCCATTTACCACAGCGAGCCGCGCGAGCCCGTCGCGACAGACCTCGCCATCGTCGACTTCGTAGTGCGAACCGCCGGCATCGTCATCGCACGGGCACGGGCCGAGGATAATCTTCGCGCCAGCGAGGCCCGCTATCGCCAGATCGTCGAAGGAGCCGAGGATTTCGCCATCGTGTCGCTCGACCCCGCCGGCACGATCACTGGATGGAGTAGCGGCGCCACACGTCTGCTGGGCTATTCGGCAAGCGAGGCGCTCGGCCAGACTGGTGGCCTGTTCTTCACGCCTGAGGACCGGGCCGCGAATGTGCCGGCGCGGGAGATGGCGCGGGCGACCGCCGAGGGCCGCGCGATCAACGAACGCTGGCATGTGTGTAAGGACGGTCACCGCTTCTGGGGCTCGGGCCTGACCATGCCAATCGCCGAACAGGACGGCGGCTACGTCACCATTTTCCGTGACCGGACCGCCGAGCATGAAGCGGAGGCGGCGCTGCGTGAAAGCGAGGCCCGGCTACGCTTCTTTGGAGCATTGGAAGAGCGACTGTTCGGCGCTGCCACCGCTGACGATGCGATGCATTCGGCCGCCGAGATGCTGGGTCGGCAGATCGATGCCTCCCGCTGTGCCTATGCGAATGTCGACGCCGACAATGACCGGTTCTGGATCCGCAACGACTATACAGCGCCAAGCATCGCGACCTCTGCCGGGACTTATAGCCTCAATCTGTTCGGGCCGCGCGCTGCAGCCGAACTGCGGCAGGGGCAAACCCTGATCGTTCGCGACGTGTCTGGCGAGCTCGGACCCGATGAAGGGCGCGCAATGTTCCAGTCGATCGGCATCGAGGCGATCGTCTGTTGCCCGCTTGTAAAACAAGGTCAGCTCGCAGCGATGATGGCGGTGCATCAGGATTTTCCCCGCGACTGGAGTGCGAGCGAGATCGCCCTGATTCGCGAGGTTTTCGAGCGCTGCTGGGCGCATGTCGAGCGTGTCGGTGCCGAGGCGCGGCTGCGCGAGAGCGAGGAGCGGCTGCGCCTTGCCGTCGAAAACGCTGAGATTGGCTTTTGGGATGTTGATATCATCAACGATCGACTGATCTGGCCGGCCCAAACCAAGGCGATGTTCGGGATCTCGACCGACGTGCCGGTTTCCATGGTGGACTTCTACTCTGGCCTGCACCCCGATGACCGTGAAGCAACAAGCGCAGCTTATCTGGCCGCAGCCGACCCCGCGCAGCGCGCGCTTTACGATGTCGAATATCGCACCATCGGCAAGGAAGACGGCGTTCTGCGCTGGGTCGCTGCAAAAGGGCGAGGCGTGTTCGATGTCTCGGGACGCTGTCTGCGTGTCGCTGGCACCGCGCTTGATATTACCGCGCGCAAGCAAGCCGAGGAGGCCCTGCGCGATCTCAATGCGACGCTTGAAACGCGCGTGGCAGAGGCAATCGCGGAGCGCGAGGCAGCGCATGAGGCACTTCGCCAAAGTCAGAAAATGGAGGCGATGGGCCAGCTCACCGGTGGCGTTGCGCACGACTTCAACAATCTACTCACCCCGATCGTTGGTTCGTTGGACATGCTCCAGCGTAAGGGGGTCGGAACGGAGCGTGAGCAGCGACTAATCGCGGGCGCGGCGCAGTCCGCCGAACGCGCTCGAGTGTTGGTGCAGCGTCTGCTCGCGTTCGCGCGGCGCCAGCCATTGCAATCTGTCGCCGTCGATATTGCCCAGCTGGTCGCAGGGATGGGCGATCTCGTCGAAAGCACCACCGGGCCTCAGATCAAAGTCGTAGTCGATGCCGCCAGCAACCTGCCATCGGCCAAGGCTGATCCCAATCAGCTCGAAATGGCGCTGCTGAACCTCTCGGTGAACGCGCGCGACGCCATGCCCGATGGCGGAACGCTACGCATCTCGGCGACGGCTGAGCCAGTAGGGGCGAACCACCGCTCCGGCCTTTCCCCGGGGGAATATGTTCGAATCTCAGTTGCCGACTCAGGGTTAGGCATGGATGAGGTGACGCTCGCCCGAGCGATCGAGCCCTTCTTCTCGACCAAGGGTATCGGCAAGGGTACTGGCCTTGGCTTGTCGATGGTGCATGGCCTGGCTTTGCAGCTAGGCGGCGCGCTCACCATCCAAAGCCGACCAAGCATGGGGAGCAACATCGAACTCTGGCTCCCCGTTAGTGCAACACGTGTCGAGGAGGCGCCGCACCACCACCGTGCAGCAGCCACCGCCACGCATCAAGGCGTGGCTCTACTTGTCGATGACGAGGAACTGGTTCGCATGAGCACGGCCGATATGCTCGCTGATCTTGGCTACGCGATAATCGAAGCCAGTTCAGCGGAGGAGGCGCTCCGGATGCTGGATAGCGGTACGCCCATTGACATAGTCGTGACCGACCATCTCATGCCCGGCATGACAGGTACCGACCTTGCCCTGCACGTCCAGTTGGCGCGCCCGCAACTGCCGATCTTGCTCGTATCAGGATATGCCGAGTTAGAAGGCATCGATGCCAAACTCCCGCGGCTGACCAAACCATTTCGAAAAGATGAGCTTGCCGCGACACTCACTTCGCTACTCCATTAGATGTCCGGTCAAACGGCCATAAACAGTGTCGCCGATGGGCTGGTTTGCGTGACCCAAATGACGGATTTTAGCGCGATACGGTATCGCTAAAAAGTCGTGAGTTGGTCGAGAGCCGTTGGAATAGCTGACCGTCCGGACCTGGAGATCGAAAATCGGCGCCTGAATGGCGGTAAAGGGTCCAGACTGTGTGAAAACGCTGCAGATATGGTATGATGCTCTAACGGTTTGGGGGATCATATGGGTCGCTTCATTTCTGGTGCTGATCGCAAGCAGACGACGTTATTTCCGCCCTGCGTAGATGATTGGATCGGGGATGATAATCCGGTTCGAGTGATCGACGCGTTTGTAGATGCGCTCGATCTTTTGGGGCTTGGATTTGACGGTGCGCAGCCTGCCGCGACAGGGCGGCCTTCGTATCACCCGTCGGTCCTCCTCAAGCTTTACATCTACGGATATCTCAATCGGGTTCAGTCGAGCCGACGCCTGGAGCGGGAGGCTGACCGCAATGTCGAGCTGATGTGGCTGGTGGGCCGGCTTGTACCCGATCACAAGACGATTGCCGACTCCGGCGGGATAATGGTGTTGCGATCCGCCAGGTTTGTGGCCGTTTTGTCCTTCTCTGCCGGGAGATGGCCCTGCTCACGAGTGGCAGCGTTGCCATTGACGGCAGCAAGTTCAAAGCGGTCAATAATCGCGACCGCAACTTCACCACAGCCAAGCTGGCGCGGCGTCGGGAGCAGATCGAAGAAAGCGTTGCACGCTATCTCTCGCAACTGGACACGGCGGACCGGCAGGAGCCGACAGACGTCCTGGCCTCAAAAACGGATCGCCTGAAGGAGAAGATTGCCAGGCTTGAGGAGGAGATGAAACGTCTCGACGGGCTGGAGGCGCAGATGCTGGCTGCGCCGGATCAGCAGATTTCACTGACTGATCCTGACGCTCGGTCCATGGCGACAAGCGGTCGTGGGACCGGAATGGTGGGGTATAACGTCCAGGTCGCGGTCGATACAGAGCACCACATCATCGTTGCCCATGAAGTGACGAATGTGGGTAGCGACCGGGCTCAACTGAGCGGCATGGCGACAACGACCAAGATGGTCCTGGGTGTGGATCGGCTCGATGTAGTGGCAGATCGTGGCTATTTCTCGAGCGAGCAGATCCTCGCCAGTGAAGCGCCCCGGCTTTTCAGGAGGCTCCAACTTGTGAGAAGGAGCATCCGTGATGAGCAAGACGACGAACAAATTTTCTCCTGAGGTCCGCGAGCGGGCGGTCCGTATGGTGGCGGAGCAGCGAGCTGAATATGGCTCGGAATGGGAAGTGATGAAGTCGATCGCGGCGAAGATCGGCTGCTCGCTGGAGACGCTGCGCCGCTGGTGCCGCGAGGAGGCGAGCCGACGAGCGGGGCCAGCGGCGCTTGCCGCCGATGACCGGGAACGGCTGAGGCTCCTTGAGCGCGAAGTGAAGGAACTGCGCAGGGCCAACGAGATTTTGCGCAAGGCATCAGCATATTTTGCGATGGCGGAGCTCGACCGCCCCGGCAGATGATGATGGCGTTTATCGACGCCCATCGCGAGGATTTGGGGATCGAGCCGATCTGCCGCGAGCTGGCAATCGCCCCTTCCTCTTATCGTGAACATGCCGCGCGCCGTGCCGATCCCGGAAGGCGTCCGGCACGTGCCCGGCGCGATGAGGAGATCAGGGAGCAGATCAAGCGGGTCCATGAGGCCAGCTTCGGCCTCTATGGCGCACGCAAGGTCTGGCACCAAATGCGGCGTGAAGGCATCATGGTGGCGAAATGCACGGTGGAACGGCTGATGCGCGCCATGGGGCTGGCGGGCGTCCGGCGTGGAAAGAAGACGATCACCACCATCAGCAACCCGAAGGCGCCGTGTCCGCTGGACAAGGTCAATCGGGAGTTTCGGGTCAGCCGGCCCAACGCTCTGTGGGTTGTCGATTTCACCTACGTGCATACCTGGGCGGGCTTCGTCTACGTCGCCTTCGTGATTGACGCTTTTGCTCGGCGGATTGTGGGGTGGAAGGTCAGCACATCAGCCACTGCAGGCTTCGTTCTGGATGCTCTGGAGCAGGCGATTCATGCCCGCAGGCCAGGTCCCGATGACGGGCTGATCCACCATAGCGACAGGGGAGTTCAATACCTCGCGATGAACTATACCCAGCGCTTGGCCGAGGCCAAGCTCGTTCCCTCGGTTGGTAGCGACGGCGACAGCTACGACAACGCCTTGGCCGAGACGATCAACGGCCTTTACAAGGCCGAGGTCATCTGGCGGCAGCGGTCATGGCCAAGCGTTTCGGCCGTGGAAATGGCAACGCTGCGCTGGGTCGATTGGTACAACAACCAGCGGCTCTTCGGCCCTATCGGGCACATCCCACCCGCTGAGGCCGAAGACAATTACTATGCAGCACTCGAGAACCTCAATATGGCTGCATAGCCCAATGAAAACCGCCTCCTGAAAAGCCGGGGCGCTTCAGTTGGTGGCGTCGTTGGGATCGACGGCCTCAAGCGTCCCCGCATAGGCGGACGGGAGCCGTTGGCTTAGGTTCCGAAAGAAGCGGGAGCGGTCGTCTGCGGCGTCTTCGAGCGGTATCAGGTGGTCGGCGAAGAAAGCCTCTGGCGCTGTCGCCTTCGGGCCGAAACAAAACTCCAGGCGGGCCTCGTGACAGTCGTCGTTTAGGTCGATGATGCAGTTGCCCAGCGGTCCGAGATCCGGCGCATCCGTGTCGTATCCGATGTCGAGAACCAACCGGATCGATGGCAGCTGCCCTAGGACATCGGCGGCCTGCGGGTCGGCGCGGTAGCCCCTTGCACGGTTTGTCGAGATACGAGGGCCTGCCGGTCGACGAGATCCGCTCAGCGACGCGCTCGGCGTTTGACAACCTGGTGCAGTGCGCGATCGACGAGGAAGTTGACTTCGTGGTTATCGCCGGGGACCTGTTCGATGGCGACTGGCGCGACATGGGGACCGGTCTCTACTTCGCGAAAGCGATGGGTCGCCTGGACCAAGCCGGTATTCCAGCGTTCCTGCTGGCCGGCAATCGTGACGCGGCCTCCGTCATCTCGCGCACGGTCCCCTGGCCGCCGAACGTCCGGCTGTTCGGATCGCGGCGGCCCGAGACTCATCGCCTTCCCGAACTTTCCGTCGCCGTCCATGGCCAGAGCTTTTCGACGCCGGCGGTCACCGAAAACCTTGTACTGGCCTACCCGCCGGCCGAGCCGCACGCTTTCAACATCGGTATGCTCCACACAGCGCTGGCCGGTCGGCCGGGACATGCCGACTATGCACCATGTAGCTTCGAGGAGTTGAAATCTCGGGGCTATGATTATTGGGCGCTCGGCCACGTCCACGAGTTCGAGGTGGTCAGCACCGAGCCCCACGTGATTTTTGCGGGCAACGTGCAGGGGCGAACCATCAGAGAGACCGGAGCCAAGGGCGCGGTCCTGGTTGCTGTTGACGACGGCGAGGTTGCCTCCGTCGAGCGGATCGAGCTCGACGTTATCCGATGGGTGCGTCTCGACGTGAACTGCGCCGGAGCGCGAATGGATGAGGTCGGGGATCTGCTGCGCTCTGTACTCGTGGGGCTTCACGGCGCGAATGCCTCGGGTCGGCCGTTAATCGCGCGCGTGACGCTGTGCGGCAAGACGGTCGAGGCGGGCGCGCTCCATGATAGTGCCGCGACGCTGCGCGACGATGTCCGCGCGATCGCGTCTTCGATATCCCCGGCCCTGTTCGTCGAGAAGGTCCGGGTCGAAGTTACCGAGCCGGCGCGCACGGGCTTCGTCGTCGGCGACGACCTGGGCGCCATGATCGACGAGGCGGCGAGCGACCCGGACCTCATCGATGCGCTGAGCCGCGACCTCGAGCGCTTCATGCTGGCGGCCAGCACGTCCCTCGGCGATCCCGATGAGGGCGAACTTCGACTCGCCGCCGCCCGCGGCGACTGGTCGGGCGTCCTCCGCACCGCGTCGACCGCGTTGCGGTCGCGCCTCACGGCGGAGGGCTAACCATGCGCCTCTCCCGCCTATCGCTCGAGCGCTATGGGGACTTTGGAGCCTGTCCGCTTCGGAGCGGCTTATTGGGATAAGCTGCCGTTCCAGCTGCAGTCAGTGAGTAATGTTCGGAGGCAAGCGCCGGGACTTCTCAAATAGTCTGCTATGGATCCGCAATCGGTAATAGTGGACAGGGGGAAGAGCCTGTATCTTGTGATCAGTCTGGCCATGCTGATCGGGGAAGCCATGCTCCAGTTCGATCCGAAGCCAGGGCGGCGGCGATGAAGCGCATGCCCTCCACTCCATCCTCGATCCCCGGCAATGACGGCTCAAAAAAGGGACATCCAACATCCCCCGCCAGAATGAGGTCGGCGGCATCGCTGTAGAGTTGCGCAAAGGCCTCGAGATAGCCTTCGGGATGGTGGCCGGGAAGGCGCGTGGTGTAGCCGCCAATGCCCATCAGATCATTGCCACGTTCCAGAATGCGGCTCGGTTCACCGATGGGGGTGTAGCGCAACTGATTGGGGAATTCCTGATCCCATTCCACGCCGCCCGCGCTGCCGAACAGGCTGAGGCGCAGCTGGTTGCCCTTGCCGGGGGCGACCTGTGTGGCCCAGAGCATGCCCCTGACGCCGTCGGGATAGCGCAGCAGCAGATGGACATTGTCGTCCAGCCGGCGTCCTTCGCCGAAGGCGGAGAGATCGGCACACAGCGCTTCGGCCTGCAAGCCAGTGACGAAGCTGGCGAGATGATAGGCATGGGTGCCGATGTCGCCCAGCGCGCCGCCACCACCCGACCGGGCCGGATCGGTCCGCCATGCGGCCTGCTTGTTATCCTGCTGCTCTAGCGGGGTGGCGAGCCAGTCCTGCGCATAGTGTGCCTGAATGATCCGCAACTGGCCCAGCAGGCCGGACTTCACCATCGCCCGCATCTGACGCACCATCGGGTAGCCCGCATAGGTATGGGTCAGGATGAAGGCGCGGCCGGACGCCTGCGCCGCGCGTGCCATCGCCTGCGCTTCGTCGAGGCTGGACGCCATGGGTTTGTCGCAGATGACGTGGAAGCCGGCCTCCAGCGCGGCGATGGCGGGTGCGGCATGCAGATGATTGGGCGTGACGATGACGATCGCGTCGATCCGGTCCCGATCGCGGGCCGCTTCCGCCGCGATTAGGCTTTGCCAGTCGGCATAGCTGCGATCCGGGGCGATGCGACAGTCGGCCGCCCCCTGCGCTGCCCGCTGCGGATCGGAGGACAGGGCGCCGGCCATCAGTTCCCAGCGATCGTCCAGCCGGGCGGCGATGCGATGGATCGGCCCGATCATAGCGCCGGGTCCGCCGCCGATCATGGCATAGCGCAATCGTCTTGCAGTCATAGTCCCTGCTCCTCTGGTTCGGTCAGTCGAGGCCGAGCAGGCGCCGATTGGCGCCGTGATCCATTTCGCTCGCGGCGAAATCGTCAAAGGCGCGTTCCGTCACGCGGATGATATGATCGCGGATGAAGAGCGCGCCTTCGCGGGCGCCATCCTCGGCATGTTTGATCGCGCATTCCCATTCGAGCACGGCCCAGCCGGGGAAATCATATTGCGCCATTTTCGAGAAGATCGCGCCGAAATCGACCTGTCCGTCGCCCAGCGAGCGGAAGCGCCCGGCGCGGTCCGCCCAGCCTTCATAGCCGCCATAGACGCCGCCGCGCCCGGTCGGGTTGAACTCCGCATCCTTGACATGGAAGCAGGCGATCCGGTCATGATAGCGGTCGATGAAGTCGAGATAGTCGAGCTGTTGCAGTACATAATGCGACGGATCGAACAGGATTTTCGCGCGCGGATGATGCTCGACAGCGGTCAGGAAACGTTCCCATGTCGCGCCATCATGAATGTCCTCGCCCGGATGGATTTCATAGGCGCAATCGACCCCGGCGTCATCGAAGGCATCGAGAATAGGGCGCCAGCGCCGGGCCAGTTCGGCAAAGGCTTCCTCGATCAGGCCAGCGGGTCGCTGCGGCCAAGGATAGACATAGGGCCATGCCAGCGCGCCGGGAAAGGTTGCATGCGCATCAAGGCCCATATTGGCGCTGGCCTTCGCCGCCAGTTTCAGCTGATCGACGGCCCAGGCCTGACGTGCGTTGGGATCGCCGCGCAGCGCGGGCGGCGCAAAGCCGTCGAACAGCGTGTCGTATGCCGGGTGGACGGCGACCAGTTGCCCTTGCAAATGGGTCGACAATTCGGTCGGCTCGATACCGAAACCGGCCAGCATGGCGCGCAGGTCGTCGCAATAGGCCTGACTTTCGGCGGCGGTGGCCAGATCGATCAGGCGCGGATCGCAGGGAATCTGAATGCCCTTATAGCCCAGACCAGCCGCCCAGCGGGCCAGATTTTCCAACGTGTCGAAAGGCGCCTCGTCGCCCAGAAACTGGGCCAGGAAAATGGCTGGCCCCTTTATCGTCTTCATCGCCGTGTCTCCATCCGGCTGTCGTCGCGAAACGCGATCTGGAAGAGGAGGGCGATGACCGCCGCCGCAATGGCGGGATACCACCACATATGATGCCAATCTGCGATGTTCGGGGCGGCGGGCATGCTGGCATAGAGCCATGCGCCGATCTGCGAACCGAGCAGCATGCCAAGGCCATAGGTGAAGAGGGTCAGCATGCCCTGCGCCTGCGCATTCACGCCCCTGGGGGTTGCGATCGTGCCGGTATAGATGGCACCGGCGACGAAGAAGAAATCGTAGCAGACGCCGTGCAGGGCGACGCCCAGATAGATCGCCCATGCCGATCCCTGACCGTCGGCAATGGCGAACAGCGCATAGCGCAGCGCCCAGGCGATCATCCCGGTCAGCAGCAACGGCTTCACGCCGAACCGGCGATAGAGCCATGGCATGGAGAACATGAAGAACAGTTCGGACATCTGGCCGATGGCGAGCGTGCCGCTGACATTGCTGACGCCCACCGCGCCCAGATAGGGCGAGGCATAGGCATAATACATGGCGAGCGGTATCGAGATCAGCGTCGCGCACAGGATGAACAGCTGGAACGAGCGCTGCTTCAGCAGGCTGAAAGCCTCCACGCACAATATCTGGCGGATCAGGCTTTCGTCGCGCGGCGCATCGGCGGCGACGGCGGGCAATGTCAGGCTGTAGATGCCCAGCGCCAGCGAGACGACCGCCGCGACCTGAAAGATGCGCGGGCTGGCGGACAGGCCAGCCCCCCCGATGATCAGTCCGGCGACGATCCAGCCGAGCGTGCCGAAGGCGCGCACGAACGGAAAGCGGTCCCCGCGGTTGCCGAAGCTTTTGAGCGCGATCGTGTTCGCCAGTCCGACCGAGGGCATGTAGATGATCATATAGGCAAGCAGCAGCCAGACGAAGCTATCGCCCGTCTGCGGCGTGAGCAGGGCGGGCAGCAGGAAGAGCAATAGTCCGCCGGCCAGATGCAGAACGGCCATCAGCGTGCGGGGGGACAGATAACGGGTTGCCGCCATGCCGATCAGGAAGGAGCCTGCAATCGACGCGATCGGGCCGACGGAAAAGGCATTGCCGATCATATTGCCCATGCCGACCGTCTGCATGACCAGACCCAGCGTGACGTTCCACGCTCCCCAGACGAAGAATTGCATGAACATCATCGCGCTCAATCGGGGGGTCAGAACCACTCCCTGCGGCGCTGTGGCACCGGCATGTGAACTGGGGTCAAAATGGGCCATGGCTATCCTCTGTCGCGACGGTTCATTCGCTTGTTGCTTAGCATCGCCATCCTGATTCGACGATATGACAGTTCTGCTATGCATGGGCAAATGCAAGATATTTCTCATGAATTATGGTGGTACCGAATTAAATTGTTATACAAAACAGACATTTGTCGCAATTTTTAAATGTTATAAATCTATGACAAAAATGCCTTGACTGGCTTCGGCTCCCCTATACGATGAATGGCGACAACAGCGTCCTTTCAAGGGCGTGGACAGGACGGCAACGCGCCTTGCCGGACCGTCACTGAAACGTGGCGCACAAAGGGAATTGGGGAGCATATGAATAAGGGTTTGATCGCGCGGCTGCCGCGCCTGTCTCTGGCTTTTGCGATGGTTGTCGGCTCGACCGCAGCCTATGCGCAGGAAAGCGCTCAAGACGATAATGGTGGCGGTCTGGGCGACATCGTCGTCACCGCAAGCAAGCGCGAAACCTCTGCTCAATCTACTCCCATCGCCCTGAGCGCTTTCGATCAGGCGACACTGGCTGCCAATGGCGCCACCGACCTGCGGTCGCTCCAGAATGTCGCGCCGACGCTTCAGATCGGCATGTCGGGCACCAATACGCTGCTGACCATCCGTGGTATTTCCAGCCGCGATTTCACCGAAATCGGCGATCCGGCCGTCGCCGTCAGTGTCGACAATTTCTACATCCAGCGCGCTGCTGCGCTCAATGCCAGCGTGTTCGACGTCGAGCGTGTCGAGGTGCTGCGCGGACCGCAGGGTACGCTTTATGGTCGCAATGCGACCGCCGGTGCGATCAACATCAATTCGGTGAAGCCGGAACTGGGCAAGGTCGCGGGCTTCGGTTCGATCGAATATGGCAATTACAACACGTTGCGGGCCGAAGGGGCGATCAACCTGCCCATCGGCGACAAGATCGCGGTGCGTGCGTCCTTCCTGAGTTCCAGCCATGACGGCTATTCGAACAATAGTGGCGTGCCGCGCGACGGCGATGATGACGATACGCAGGCCGCACGTCTGCATGTGCTGTACAAGCCGACCGATCGGCTGAGCATCCTGCTGACCGGCGAATATACCAAGGTCGGCGGCGTTGGCCCCGTCGCCTATGGCCAGCCCTATAGCTATACCAGCGCCGGCACGGTGAACCATGGTGAGGTCGACCTGAACACCCGTCGTAACTGGGCGCTCAATACGCCGGGCAGCGTGGATATCGAGGCGAAGTCGATCCGTGGCCAGATCAGCTATGATCTCGAATTCGCGACGATCAGCTATTTCGGCGGCTATCGCAAATTCATCTTCCACCGCGTCAACGACACGGATGGCACGGCGATCAACAGCAATGCCGGTTACCTGACCTTCCCGCAGAACGAGAATGAAGATACGCAGAACCACGAGTTGCGCATCACATCGAGCGACGATGGTCCGTTCACCTGGCAGGGCGGCTTCTATTATTTCAAGGAACAGAATGACCTTCTGTCCTATTTCGGTTCGTCCAACACCGTGCCGGCCACCTATTCGCGTACTTTCTCCTATGATGTGGGGGCGGAATCGAAGGCGGCTTTCGCCCAGATCGGTTACATGCTGACCGATCAGCTGCAGTTCGAAGGCGGCATCCGGTATAGCGACGATTCCAAATATCGTGTCGGCTACAATATCGTGAATGGTGTTCGCACCAATCAGGACAGCCAGACCAAGATCGACAAGGTGACCTGGCATGTTGGCATCAACGCCCAGATCACGCCGCGCAACCTGATCTATGCAAAGATCGACACCGGCTACAAGTCGGGCGGCTTCACGGACCTCAACGAATATGGTCCGGAAAGCGTCACGGCCTATGAAATCGGCACCAAGAACCGCTTTCTGGACAATCAGTTGCAGTTCAACCTGACCGGTTTCTATTATGACTATAAGGATTTGCAGGTCAGCCAGTATCGCGAAGATGCCCGCACGGTCATCCTGAATGCGGGCAAGGCGGAGATTTACGGTCTGGAACTGGAAACCATCTTCGAGCCGACCAGCAACGACCGCATCGATTTCAGCGCCAACTGGCTGCATGCCCGCTATACCGAATTTGCGGTGGCGAGCGGCGGGGTCAATGTGTCCTATGAGGGCAACAAGATGATCCAGTCGCCTGACTGGTCGCTGGCGGGTGGCTATCAGCATATCTTCGATCTGGGTAATGCCGAACTGACCGCGCGGGTTCAGAGCCATTATCAGACCCGCTCCTATTTCTCTTACCGCAACTATAAGAGCGAGTCCGAAGGGGCCTTCACCAAGACCGACTTCACGCTCAACTATGCGCCCAACGATGCAAGCTGGTCGGTGCTGCTCTATCTGCGCAACATTGAGAACAAGCGCGTAATCACCGACGTGACGGAATATGCGTCGACCTCGGTCTATCGCTTCCAGTTCTCCGAGCCGCGCACCTATGGCGCGCGCCTGACCTACAAGTTCTGACGAACGAACCGGCCGGTGGCGGTGTCACCGGCCGGACTTATAAGATGACAAGGGGTTGCGGACGTGATCGAGCGTAGAGATGTTTTGAAGGCCGTAGGACTGGGCGCGATGGCGGCAAGCATGCCGGGCTGTGCCAATCAGGCGATCGGCGGGGCGGGGGCATCGCCCCGGTCGAAGCCGCTGGGCCTTCAACTCTTTACAGTAGTGAAGATGCTGGAGAACGATTTCGAAGGCACGCTCGCTCTGGTCGCGGCGCTGGGTTACAAGGAAGTCGAAACGCTCGGCAGCTTCAGCCGCGATCCCGTCATGGTCCGGGACGCTCTTGCGCGCCACGGCCTTGTCAGCCCGTCGCAGCATCTCATGCCCGGCAACCTTTATGATTATTTCCAGAAGCCGCCGCCGACGCCCGCCGAAAAGGCCGCGATGAGCGCCCAGTTCGACAAGGCGTTTCAGCCCGAAAGCGTCGACAGCTTCATCCTGGAAGCCATTCAGCGCGCCAAGCTGATGAACCAGTCCTATATCGTCTGGCAACTGGCATGGCGCCGAAGTTACACGCTGGCCGACGCAGAGCGGTATGCGCGTGCATTCGATCGAGCCGGTCAGTTGTGCGCTGATCAGGGCCTCGGGTTCGCATATCATAATCATGACTGGGAATTTGCACCCGTCGATGGGACGCGACCGTTCGACATTTTGGTCGGGCATAGCGATCCCAAGACGGTGAAGGTCGAAATCGACTTCATGTGGGCGACCAAGGCCGGGGCTGAGCCGATCGCGTTGTTCCGCCAATATCCGGGCCGCTTCCGCTTGTGCCACCTGAAGGACCGCGACGCTGCCGGCAATATCGTGACGGTTGGCGAAGGCGTAGAGGATTTCAAGCTGCTGATCGATGCAGGCAAGGCGGCCGGTGTCGAGCATTTCTATCTGGAATTCGATCGTCCGACCGACCCGGAGCGGGAAATCCGAATCGCGGCCGAATATCTCAAGCCCTTGCTGGCGAACTGACATATTCTGTGCCCACCGGCGACACAGGCATGAAGGACGAAGGCGCATGGCAGGCACACAGCAGGGAATGGCAGCATGAGCGGGGGTGTCGCGATGGCCCCCGCATCGTCGGGGGGCGATGCGGGGGCGGCCGGATGGTCGCGGTTGCAGATATTGGTCGTGCTGCTCTGTGCGCTGATCAATGCGCTGGACGGCATGGACGTCATGATCATCGCCTATGTGGCGCCGGCTCTGGCCAGCGACTGGCAGGTTGGCGTGGAGGCGCTGGGCGTGTTGTTCAGCGCGGGGCTGGTCGGCATGATGATCGGCTGCATCCTCGTTGCGCCTTTCGCTGATATCTGGGGCAGGCGGCCCACCATCTTGCTGGCGCTGGTGCTGATGACGATTGGCGCGCTGGGCTGCGGCCTTGTCGGCGGACTATGGAGTTTCGCCCTGATGCGTGTTGTGACCGGCGTCGGCATCGGCACCCTGTTGGCCAGTATCGCGGCGCTGGTGAGCGAATATGCGCCGGCCGGTCGCCGATCGCTGGCTATCGGCATCTTTCAGGCTGGTTATCCGGTCGGCGCGGTGCTGACCGGGCTGGTGGCGATCCTTTCCATCCCCACATTCGGCTGGCAGGAAACCATGCTGGGCGCGGGTATCATCAGCGCGGTGCTGATCCCGGTGGTGTGGATTTTCCTGCCGGAATCCGTCAATTTTCTGGAGACGCGCCAGCCCGCAGGAGCACTGGAGCGGATCAATCTGCTGCGTGGCAAGCTGGGTCGGCCAGCGTTGCCCCATCTGGCCGAGCGGCCCGCGGCTTCGGCACTGCCGCGCATGGGCGACCTGCTGACGCAGGGACGCTGGCGCTCGACGCTGACTTTGTGGTGCGCGACGTTCTTGAGCTTTGCCGTGCTCTATTTCATCACCAGCTGGATTCCCAAGCTGGCGGTGGAGCGTGGCCTCGATCATGGTGATGCCATCTGGTCTGGCAGCATCTTCAACCTGGGCGGCGTGGCCGGTGGCCTGCTGATCGGATGGCTGGCGATCCGTCGGCCGATCGGGGCGCTGATCGGCCTGTTCTTCCTTGCCTGTGCGGCCCTGATGATCCTGTTCACGGCGTCGCTGCCGCTGGCGCTGCTGCTATGTGTCGCCTGTCTGCTGGGCATGACGTTGCAGGGCGGGTTCAGCGGTTTCTATTCGCTGGCGGCACAGGTCTATCCGACATCAGTGCGGGGTGCCGGGATCGGCTGGGCCGTCGGCATCGGCCGGGGCGGCGCGGTGATCGGCCCGATGGCCGGCGGTCTGCTGCTGGGTGCGAAATTGCCGCTGTGGCTGGTCTTTACCTGTTTTGCGGTGCCGCTGTGCATCGCCGGCGTGCTGGCGGCCATCACGCTGCGTATCGGAGGAAATATTATCCATGACTGACATGGCCGTCCTGTCGACGTCGACCGTCGTTCCTGCCAGTCAATTGCTGGCCGGTCCCCAGAGCGAATGGCTGGGGCAATGGAGCCGCTTTGCGGTCGAGGCCCGGTCCATGGCCTTGCCAGCGGTGGTGATAGACCGGGCAAAGCTGGTCCTGCTGGATTCGATCGGCGCCATGGCGGGCGGCATGCAGGAACCAGAAGTGCAGGCGCTGGTCGATGCGGAAGCGACGGCCGAAGGCGTGACGCTGATCGGGACGGGGTGCAGGGCGCCGCAGTCGATGGCGGCCTTCGTCAACGGCGTGGCGGGCACGACGCTGGAACTGGACGAAGGCAATCAATTTGCGCGCGGCCATCCGGGCATCCATGTCGTGCCGGCCTTGCTGGCGGCGGCGGGTGGCGATCAGCGCGGCGATACGCTGCTGCGCGCGCTGGTGCTGGGCTATGATATCGGATCGCGGATCGGCATCGCGTCGAAGCTGCGCGTCACCATGCATCCGCATGGCACATGGGGCACGGTCGGCGCCGCGGTGGGCGCCGCGACACTGGCTGGCGCGGATGAGGCGGCGATTGGTAACATCATCAACATCGCCGCCAACCTGGCGCTGGCGACCAGTCGCCGCACGATGCTGGAGGGGGCCACCGTCCGCAACTGCTTCTCGGGCCTGTCCAATCAGCTTGGGCTGATGGCGAATACGCTGCACAGGTCGGGCTTCGTGGGGGAGAAGGATGCCGTCGCGACCGTCTACGACAGCATCGTGGCCGATGATTTTCAGCCGGACGAGATGGTGGCGGAGCTTGGCGAGCGCTGGGAAATCGCGCGCAACTATTTCAAGATGCATGCGGCCTGCCGCTATACCCATGCCGCGCTCGATGTCGTGACGGGCCTGATGGCCGATCATGTCATCGATTCCGCGCAGGTGTCCAACATACAGGTCGATACCTATTGCTGGGCGGCGCAACTCGACCATCCCGAACCGGGCACGATGCTGGCGGCGAAATTTTCCATTCCCTTCGCCGTGGCGACGACTTTGGTCCATGGCGCGGCGACGCCCGATGCCTTCCGTCTGCCGGCGCGCAGCAATCCGGTCATCGCCGATCTCGCCGGGCGGGTGCAGGTGCGCGAGGATGTCGCGATGACGGCATCGTTGCCGGCCGAACGGCCCGCCCGCGTGACGATCAGCATGAAGGATGGCTGGATATTGTCCGGCACCGCGCGGGTCAATCGCGGCGATACCGAGCATCCCTACGGCACGGACGAGATTTTTGCCAAATTCCATAGCCTGGCCGATCCGGTCTGGGGCAGCGAAGGGGCTGCGCGCATTCGCGATACCGTGATGGCGATCGACCGGGCGGACAGTCTGGATGGGCTGTTGTCGCTGCTGTCGATGCCGCCTTTGTCACACCGCGCCTGATCATAGAGAAACAGATTCCATCATGACCCTATTGCTGACTGACGAGATTGCGTTCGACCTGTCCTTTCCCGCCATCGTGGTGGGGGCGGGCGGCACAGGGTTGGCCGCCGCGCTGGCGCTGCGCGATGCGGGCGTCGATGTGCTGGTGATCGAACGCGATCCGACCCCGCTGGGATCGACTGCCATGTCGACCGGCCTGATCCCGGCGGCTGGCACGCCCGAACAGGCGGAAGCGGGGATCACGGACAGCGCCGAGCAATTTGCCGACGACATCATGGCCAAGACCAAGGGCAAGACCGATCGTGCCATGGCGCTGCGTCTGGCGGAGGAATCGGCCGATACGGTCGCCTGGCTGCGCGACAGCCATGGCGTGCCGCTGACCCTGGTCGATGGTTTCCTTTATCCGGGGCACAGTGCCCGGCGCATGTATGGCACACCGGCCCGGTCGGGCGGACAGTTGATGGCGGCGCTGGAGTCCGCAGCGGAACAGGCGGGCGTCATCGTTCTGACCGATGCGTCGGTCGAAACGCTGCATGTCGCGGGTCAGGCCGTCACCGGGGTCCGCATCCGTCGGCCCGATGGCGCGCTGGAAGATATTGGCTGCGATGCGCTGATCCTCGCCTGTTCGGGATTTGGCGGCAATGCCGATCTGATCGAACGGTGGATTCCCGACATGGCGGGTGCGGTCTTCCACGGCCATCCCGGCAACAAGGGCGATGCGCTGGCCTGGGGTGAGGCGATGGGCGCGGCGATGGCCGACCTGTCCGCCTATCAGGGCCATGGTGGGCTGGCCGCCGGCCATGGCGTGCCGATCCTGTGGCCGCTGATCATGGAAGGCGGTTTTCAGGTCAACAAGATGGGCGAACGCTTCTCCAACGAAGCGGCCGGCTATTCGGAGCAAGCGGCCAAGGTCAATGCCCAGCCCGATCATGTCGCCTGGTCGATCTTCGATGATCGGCTGCACCAGCTGATGCGCCAGTTCGAGGATTATCGCGACGCGCTGGAGGCCGGCGCAGTCGTGGAGGCGCCGAATGTTGCTGCGCTGGCTGCTGCCACCGGTTTGCCGGTCGAGGCGCTGTCACAGACGCTGGAAGACGTTGCCGCCATGGTGGTGGGCGAGCAGGCCGATCCGTTCGGTCGTGATTTCGCCGGAAAGCCGGTGCTGACTGCGCCCTATCGCGCGGCCAAGGTGACGGGCGCGCTGTTCCATACGCAGGGCGGGCTGGTGATCGATGGCAATGCACGGGTGCTGACGAACGACGGCAATCCGATGCCCAACCTGTTCGCCGGTGGTGGCGCGGCGCGCGGCATCTCAGGCCCCGACGCCGATGGCTATATGGCGGGCAATGGCCTGCTGACGGCGACGACGCTGGGCAAGCTGGCCGGACGCGCTGCGGCGAACCAGATCAACGGCAATTGACGGATTCCCGATCGACGGGGCGCCAAACTGCACGCTGGCGCGCCGTCGTTTCGGGAAGGGAAGGCGGGCTGGAGACAGCCCGCCTTCCTTTTTTCAGTTGGAGTAAATCCATGGGCGGCTAAGGGCGTCCTTCGCCAGAAACGCCTTGATACAATCGATCTCCAGCAGCGTCTGGCCGATCGGGTCCAGTCCCAGCAGCAAGGCCCGACGGGCCTCCTTCGGCAGGTGGAAGGGCAGGGCAGTACCGTCGGCGCCGACAACCTGCATCTCTTCCAGACTGATATGGATCGGTGCTGGCATCGCGTCCGCCAATTTCATGATGTCATCGATCGCCAGCGTGACCGGTACGATGCCGTTGCGGATGCAGTTGCCGTGGAAGATCGGGTTGAAGGAGGGCGCCACGATCGCCCGGAAGCCATATTCCGCCAGCGCCCAAGCGGCATGTTCGCGGCTGGAGCCGCAGCCGAAATTGGCGCCGGACAGCAGGAATTTCGCGTCGCTATAGCCGGGCTGGTTGAGGATGAAATCGGGCATGGGATCGCGGTTGCCTATAGCCAGATAGCGCCATCCCGCGAACAGCCCGTCCTTCAGGCCGGTCTTCCCGACCGTCTTCATCTCGCGCGAGGGGATGATCGCATCGGTGTCGATGTTGTCTCGGATCAGCGGCGCGGCGATGGCCGTCATGCAGGTGAAAGGCGTCATAGGCTGTTTTCCCTGACAGGTGCTGCGGCGATGACGCCGGCAAGGGCGGAAGCGGCAACGGTTTCGGGCGAGGCGATATGGGTGCGGGTGGATGGCCCCTGCCGGCTTTCGAAGTTGCGATTGGTGGAGGAAATCACCCGTTCCTGTGGACCGAAACTCTCACCCCCCGCGAAGAAGCACATGGAGCAGCCTGCTTCCCGCCATTCGAACCCGGCATCCAGGAAGATACGGTCCAGCCCTTCAGCCTCGGCCTGTGCCTTGACCTGACTGGAGCCGGGGACGCAGATTGCGCGGACATGGTCGGCGACATGCCGGCTCTTCAGGATCGCGGCGGCCCGGCGCAGATCGGACAGGCGGCTGTTGGTGCAGGAACCGATGAAGGCGCCGTCGATGCGCAGGCCCGTTACCGGCTGGCCCGGCGTCACATCCATATAGTCGCGCGCGCGGGCATGGGCTTCGGCGGTGTCGCGACCGGCGACGGCTTGCGCGGTCGGGACGGGGGCGCCCAGGGCAAGCGACTGTTGCGGGCTGGTGCCCCAGCTGACCATCGGCACGACATCGGCGGCGTCGAAGCGCAGGTCGGTGTCGAACCGGGCGTCGGGATCGCTGTAGAGCGATTGCCAGCTTGCCAATGCCGCGTCCCAGTCCGCCCCTTGCGGCGCGAAGGGGCGACCCTGCACATAGTCGAATATCATCTGGTCCGGCGCGATAATGGCTGTGAAGGCGCCCAGTTCGGTCGCCATGTTGCACAGGGTCATGCGCCCTTCGGCATCCAGCGCGGATATCGCGCTGCCGGCATATTCCAGTACCTTGCCGCGCGCACCGGCCGATCCGATCCGCGACAGGATATGGAGGGCCAGATCCTTGGCACTGACATTGGGACCCAGCTGGGAATCCACCGTGATCCGCATCGTGCCGGGGCGCTGAACCCGCAAGGTGCCGGTGGCGAGCGCATGTTCCGCCTCGCTGGAACCGATGCCCCATGCCAGCGCGCCGAACGCGCCCTGTGTGCAGGTATGGCTGTCCGGGCAGACAAGCGTGATGCCGGGGATCAATATGCCCTGTTCGGGCGACATGACATGGACGATGCCCTGCCGTGGATCGGTGATGTCGAACAGGTGGATGCCCGCTGCGCGCGCGCCCTGGCGGGTGGCCTGAATGAAGGCCGTGCCGGTCGGCATCAGCGTCGCGTCACCGCGCCCCGGCCGCGTGTCGACGATATGGTCCATGGTGGCGAAGGCGCGGTCTGGCGCGAGCACCGGATGCCCGGCCAGCGCCAGACTTTCCAGTGCAACGCCGCCGGTCCGCTCATGCATCAGGACACGGTCGATCGCCAGCAAGGCGGCATCGCTGTCGATATCCATGACGACATGCATGTCCCATAATTTTTCGAACAGGGTTTTGCTCATGCGTGACGACTATCTGCGTTGTTCAAATGACATGTAAACATAACAATTAACCCGGTTCCCCCTCCTGCATTCATCGGCTAGGCTGGCGGCGATGACCAAAACCGCACCCTCGCCCGAAAATCCCGCGTCTCAACTGGTTTCCAGATCGAACGCGGTTCCGCTCTATCATCAGATATTTCTGGGCCTGCGGGATCAGATCATGCACGGCCAGCTGACCTTCGGCGCGCCGGTGCCCACGGAACTGGAACTGGTGGCGCAGCATGGCGTGTCGCGCATCACGGCGCGGCGCGCGTTGCAGGAACTGGCCGATAGCGGTCTGGTCGAACGCAAGCGCCGCGTGGGAACGCGCGTGGTGTATCGGACCTCTGCCGTTCCACTGGAAGCGAATGTGGATCAGGCGGTCGAATCGCTGATCGCCTTCGGTCGCAACACGCCGGTCAAAGTGATCGACATTGTCGAGGAGCCCGCACCCCGGCAGGTCGCCGACATGCTGGAGCGGACCGAAGGCGCTATGATGCTGCGCGGTCGCCGTATCCGTCACCTCGACCGGCAGCCGTTGGGTCTGACGACCAGTTGGGTGCCGGCGGACCTGGGGGTCAAGCTGACCAAGACCCTGCTGACCAAACAGCCGATTCTCGACCTGATGCGGGAAGCCGGTTTCGTGGCGGGCAGCGGGCGCCAGACCATATCGGCGCGCCATGCCGATCCGGAGACGGCGGCGATCCTCAATCTGGAACCGCGCGCGGCGCTGCTGCGCGTGGAACGTGTGATCTTCGACGCCGATAACAAGGCGATCCTCTACACCATCGCCGACTATCGGGCCGACCGCTACCGGCTGAGCCTGGATCTGCATGGCGGGGCCAAACCGCAAATGGGATAGATCAGGACAGGGCGGCGCTGATCGCCGCCTCGTCCAGTCCCATTTCCCGCAGCAGCGCCGCGCCATCGGCACCGGCCACCGGCAGGTCGCGGCGAAGCGGCAGCCGCTCTCCGTCGATTTCGATCGGCAGGCCGGGCAGGCGGGTTTCCGTGCCGTTCGGCAGGGTCAGGTCGACCAGACCGCCGCCTTCCACCAGATGTGGATCATCGAACAGATCGGTAGGGCGGGCAATCGGCGCAAAGGGCAGGCCGGTCGCCTCCAGTCGCGCGATCAACTCCGCGCGGGACATGGACGCAAACAGCGCGCGCACGACCGGCAATATCTGCTCACGGGCTTCGACGCGGGCATTATTGGCGCGCAGCGACAGGTCGTTCAGCAGGTCGTCCAGCCCGAACGCCTCGCAGAAGCTGAGCCATTGGCCGTCGCTTACGACGCCGACGAAGAGCTGCTCGTCGGCTTCGCGGGTCTGGAACACATCATAAATGGCCCAGGCGGACAGGCGCTCGGGCATCGGTCGGGGTGCCGCGCCGGTGACGGCCTCCTGCGCCATATGCTGGCCGACCAGAAAGGCAGTGGTTTCGAACAGGGCGCATTTGACCTCCGCGCCTTCACCGGTGCGATGGCGCCGTTCCAGCGCGGCGAGAATCGCGATGACGCCGAACATGCCGCCGGTAATATCCACGACGGACGAGCCTGCGCGCAGCGGGCGACCGGACGGGCCGGTCATATAGGCAAGGCCGCCCATCATCTGGGTCACTTCGTCCAGAGCCGTGCGCTGTTCATAGGGGCCGGTCAGGAACCCCTTGGCCGAGCAATAGATCAGGCCCGGATTGTCACGGCGCAGCGCTTCATAGCCAAGGCCCAGCCGTTCAAGCGTGCCGGGGCGGAAATTTTCGACCACGATGTCTGCCGATTGCGCCAGCGCGAAGGCGGCATCGCGCCCGGCATCGCTTTTCAGGTCAAGGCAGATGCTGCGCTTGTTGCGGTTGAACATCGGGAAATAGCCCGCGCCCGACCCCAGCAGGTTGCGCGTCTGGTCGCCGCCCTTGGGCTCCACCTTGATCACTTCCGCGCCCAGATCGCCCAGGATCACGCCGACCGATGGCCCCATGACCATATGCGTGAATTCAACCAGCCGGATGCCGGCAAGCGGCAATGCGTCCGCGTTCATATCTTCCCCTGCAAATCATGCGATAAACGCCTATCGACAGCTCCTCATAAATTGTTATAGAAATAATACAATAGCGCGAGGGGTCGGAATGTCGGAACGCATATTGATTAGTGAAGTCGGGCCGCGGGACGGGCTGCAAAGCATCAAGCCCATATTGCCGACCGACGTGAAAAAGGCCTGGATCGCGGCGGAAGCGGCGGCGGGCGTGACGGAGATTGAGGTGGGCAGCTTCGTGCCCGCCAAATTGCTGCCGCAACTGGCCGACACGGCGGAGATCACAGCCTATGCGCGCACGATTCCCGGGCTGACGGTGGCGGCGCTGGTGCCCAATGCGAAGGGCGCGGCCGCCGCGATCGCGGCCGGCGCGCACAAGATCACGCTGCCCCTGTCCGTTTCCGAAACCCACAGCCTCGCGAATCTACGCCGCAACCATGCGCAGGTGCTGGAGGAGGCACGCCAGATCGGTGCGATGATCGCCGCGCTGCCGCCGGAAGAGCGCCCGCATTTTGAAGGCAGCCTGTCGACGGTGTTCGGCTGCACGCTGGAGGGCAATATCGCCGACGGGCAGATCGGCATGCTGGCGGAAGCCCTGATGGCGTCGGGCTGTGATGAAATCGGGCTGGCCGACACGACCGGCTATGCCAATCCGGCCAGCGTCCGGCACATGGTCCGCTTCGTGCGGGGCGTCGTGGGCGATGCGGCCGTGACGGGCATTCACCTGCACAATACGCGCGGGCTGAGTCTGGCCAATGTGCTGGCCGGGCTGGAGGTCGGGCTGACCACGTTCGACAGTTCGCTTGGCGGTCTGGGCGGTTGTCCCTTCGCACCCGGCGCCAGCGGCAATATCGTGACCGAAGATCTGGTGTTCATGCTCGAATCGCTGGGCTTGTCGACCGGGATCGACATCCATCGGCTGGTCGGCGTGCGTGATATTCTGAAAGGCGCGCTGCCGGACGAGCCGCTTTACGGTTTCGTGGCGGAGGCGGGATTGCCGTTGGGCTTCGTTCCTACGGGTGGCAGCATATCTCTGGAAAGAAAGGAAGAAATGGCGTGAGCGACATAGTGGGAACCCGGATGGTGTCCGACGGACGCACGGCACGGCAGATTTTCGAGGAGGTGATGGCCAAGCCCGCCCGCACGAAATTCGGTTTCGGTGAAAAGCTCGCTATCGTGAATGTCGACTTCCAGAATGCCTATACTCGGATCGACAAATATAAGACCGCTTATGAGACCGATCCACGTCAGATCGACCATGTGAATAGAATCTCCGACCTGGCCCGCGCAAAGGGCATGCCGGTCATCTGGACCCATGTCGCCTATGTCGAGGATGCGGCGGACGCAGGCGTCTGGGGCACGCGGACGAACACGCCCGATTCGCTCCAGAACATCAAATATGGCAGCGACCGCCACGCCTTTGACGATCGCTGCCGGATCGATCCCAGCGACATCATCTATGACAAGCGCATGCCCTCGGCCTTTTTCGAAACGCCGCTGCAAAGCCTGCTGGTCTGGCACAAGGTCGATACTGTTGTCGTCACCGGCGGCAGCACATCGGGCTGCATTCGCGCCACGGCTGTCGACGCGCTGTCGCGTGGCTATCGCACGATCGTCCCGATCGAAACCTGCGCCGACAAGCATGAAAGCTATCATTTTGCGAACCTGACCGATCTTCAGTTGAAATATGCCGATGTCGAACCGGTTCAGACTGTCATTGATTGGCTGGAGGCGCGCTGATGCGGGAAGGGGAGAAAGATCCGGGGCTTTATGATTTCCTGCCCTATCGCGGGCGGCCGAAGATCGCATGGCCCGATGGCAAGAAGGTCGCGGTGTGGGTGTCGCCGAACCTGGAATTTTACGAGATCGAGCCGGCGCCCAATCCGCATCGCAAGAGCTGGACGAAACCGCATCCCGATGTGGTCGGCTATGGCCATCGCGACTATGCCAACCGCGTCGGCCACTGGCGCATGGCGGACGTCATGAGCAAGCATGGCTTTCCCGGTTCCGTCTCGCTCTCCGTCGCGCTGTGCCAGCATGTCCCTGAAGTGGTGGCGGACGCCAATGCGCGCGGCTGGGAATTTTTCAGCCATGGCATCTACAACACCCGCTACAGCTACGGCATGGATGAGGCGCAGGAACGCGCCATCATCGAGGATTCGATCTGTACCGTGCGCGACGCCACGGGACAGACGATCAAGGGCTGGCTGGCCCCGGCGCTGACCCACACCACCCGCACGCTCGACCTGATCGCAGAATATGGGCTGACCTACACTTGCGACCTCTATCATGACGATCAGCCGACGCCGATCCATGTCGCGAAGGGCAAGCTGATCTCCATGCCCTACAGCCTGGAGGTCAATGATCATTATGGCTTCTTCGTCTATAATATGTCGCCGCGCGATTATGCCGACACGCTGATCCGCCAATATGAGCGGCTGGCGGCGGAGGGTGAGGAGTCCGGCACGGTCATGTGCATTCCGCTGCACAGCTATCTGATCGGCCAGCCGCACCGCATCGGCCCGTTCGAGGAAGTGCTACGCCATATCGCACAGGATGGCCGCGCATGGATCACGCGCAGCGGCGACATCGCCGACCATTTCATCGGGCAGGGCTATGACCGGCTGCTGGCCGACGCCGCCCATCAGAGCGAGGATGCACGATGAGTCTGGACCCCACCTATCTCACCTATCCCCGCCGTGCCGAGGGAATGGACCATGATCTGTATCGCTGGTCGAACCTGTTCGATCGCGCGCCGATCACCTGGCCCGGCGCGGCTAAGCTGGCCGTCAGCGTGGTCATCTCGCTCGAATGGTTTCCGATCACGCCTTCGGACACGCCGTTCCGCGCGCCCGGCCATATGCAGACGGCCTATCCCGACTATCGCCATTATACCTCGCGCGAATATGGCACGCGCATCGGTTTTTACCGCATGCTGGATGCACTGGCGGCGGTCGGGGCGAAGGCCAGCGTGGCGGTCAATAGCGTCGTAGCAGATCGCTATCCCGCGCTGATCCGCGATATCGTGGCGGCGGGGCACGAGATCGTCGCCCATGCGACCGACATGAACGCGACCATCGCCACCGGTCTGGCCGAGGAGGAGGAGCGGGCGATCATCCGCACGTCGCTCGACATGCTGGAGAAGGCGACCGGCCAGCGTCCGGCCGGCTGGCTCTCCATCGCCCGATCGCAAAGCTGGAACACGCCGCGCCTGCTGGCGGAGGAGGGCGTCGGCTACGTGCTGGACTGGGTGAATGATGAGCTGCCCTATGCGATGAACACGGCGTCCGGCGGCATCGTCAACGTGCCGCTGAATCATGAATTGTCCGACCGGCAGATCATCACGACGCAGCAGCATTCGGCCGACAGCTATCGCGTCCAGATAGAGGATGCCGCCGACTGGCTGATGGCCGAGGCGCAGAGCCATGGTGGCCGGATGCTGCCGCTGCATGTCACGCCCTATATCATGGGCCTGCCCTATCGCATCGGTGCGTTTGAAGCTCTGCTCAGGGGGCTGGCCGGCAGGGAAGGGCTGGCCTTCCTGTCGACGGGCGACATCGCCGCCAGCCTCTGATCGGACAAAAGCGCTTGCGTTGCTGAATTGTATTATATTAGATACAAATAAACGGAGAAAATAATGCGTCCAGGGTATATCATCGCAGCCGCCTTGCTGGCGGTGCCTGCCGCTGCGCAGGCCCAGACCGCGCCGAACGGCAAGGTCGCCTTTGCCGCCTGCATGGCCTGTCACGGCACGAAGCCGGCGGACAAGCGCATGGGGCCGACCATGGCCGGCATCGTCGGCCGCAAGGCGGGCAGCGTCAGCGGCTTCGTCTACAGCCCCGCTATGGCCAAGAGCGGCATCGTCTGGAATGAGGCCAAACTGGACGCCTATATGACCAATCCCAAGGGCGTCGTGCCCGGCACGAAGATGGCGTTCGGCGGCGTGGCGCAACCGGCCAAGCGCAAGGCCATCATCGACTATCTCAAAACGCTGCCGGCCAAGTGAGCCGCGCCATGGGAACGCCTGAAGCACAGGATGATGCAGCGGGCGGCACCCGCATGGACCGGCGAGGGCTGCTGCGCCTCTGCATAATGGCTGCAACGGCCTATGGGCTGGGTGCGGGTGGCTATCAGTTGACGGAGGCCATGGCGGAGGAGGGGGTGTCCGCCCTCGACGCTCGCCAACGCAAACTGGTGTCCGCCATCGCGGACACGATCCTGCCCGATACCGATACGCCGGGGGCGGTGAAGGCGGGCGTGCCTGACTTCATCGACCTGATGGTCAGCTATTGGCTCGACCCGTCGGAGCGTTCAGCCTTCCTCTCCGGGCTGGAGGCTTTCGCGCAGGACACGATCCGTGCGCGCGGCACCAGCTTCGACATGCTGCTGCCTGCACAGCGGCTCGACTGGCTGAAGGCGGTGCAGACGGACGCATGGTCGAAACGGGGCAAGGGCGTCGCCCCGCCTTTCTTCCTGTGGATCAAGCGCCTGACCGTGTTCGGCTATTATACGTCGGAAACCGGCGCGACCGAGGAACTGACCTTCAACCTCGTCCCCGGTGAATATCAGCCCAGCGCCCATGTCGGCGCGGACCATGCCTTTTCGATCAACCGCAGCGGGTTCGTCTTCCCGGTCGGCAATGATCCTGCGACGCTCTGAAAGCTGACCATGACCGATACTCCCTTGTTCGATGCGATCGTCGTTGGTTCCGGCATTTCCGGTGGCATGGCCGCCAAGGAATTGACCGAGCGCGGCTTGAAGGTGCTGCTGCTCGATCGCGGCCGCCATGTCACCCATGGCGAGGATTATGTGGGTGAAGACCGGCCGCCATGGGACTGGCGCTTTCATGGGCTGGGCGATCGTCAGCTTTATGCGAAGGATTATCCGGTCCAGAGCAAGGCGCGCGCCTTTGGCGAAGGCTCCACCCAATTCTTCGTCAACGACAGCGAACATCCCTATGAAACCAATGCGGATTCGCCCTTTTCCTGGATTCGCGGCTATCATCTGGGCGGACGTTCGCTGACATGGGGGCGGGCCACTTTCCGCCTGTCACCGACCAATTTCAACGAGCCGGGGCAGGACGGTCATGGCAGCGCATGGCCGATTTCCTATGACGACATTGCGCCATGGTATTCCCATGTCGAAAAATTCATCGGCGTCACCGGCAATCGCGATGGCCTCGACATCCTGCCCGATGGCGAGTTTCTGCCACCGATGCCGCTCAACTGCGTCGAGGACCATGCCAAGTCGGTGATCGAGGCGAAATTCCCCGGTCGTACCCTGATCCCGGAGCGGTCGGCGGTCCTGTCGCAGGAGCATAATGGCCGGCCGCCCTGCCATTATTGCGGTCCCTGTTACAAGGGGTGCTCGACCGCCAGTTACTTCAGTTCCAACGGCGTTAGCCTGCCCGCAGCGGAGGCTACCGGTCGCCTGACCACCATTACCAACGCGATCGTGGCCGGCGTGGATTATGATCCCACGACGAAGCGCGTGACGGGCGTGCGTGTGATCGATGCAAAGACGAAGGAGCGGCGCACCTATACGGCGCGCACCATCTTCCTGAATGCATCGACGATCGGGTCGATCATGGTCCTGCTGCAATCGCGTAGCGAGGCTTTTCCCAACGGTCTGGGCAATCACAGCGACATGCTCGGCCGCTATCTGATGGACCATGCGATGGGGGCGGTAGTGACCGCGCGCATGCCCGGTTTCATGGACCAGCAGCCGATCGGCAACCGGCCGGTCGGCATCTACATCCCGCGCTATGAAAATCTGGGCGAGCGGAAAAATCCGGCATTCCAGCGCGGTTTCGGCTTTCAGGGATCGGCCTGGCGATCGACATGGGCGCGCGGGGCGGAAGGGACCGAACTGGGCGCCGACCTCAAGCAGGCGATGCGCACGCCCGGCCCCTGGCACATGATGCTGGTCGGCTTTGGCGAGGCGCTGCCCCGTGCCGACAATCGCGTGACCCTGTCGTCGAAGGTCGACCAATGGGGCCTGCCGCTGCCCGATATCCGCCATCACTGGTCGGACAATGAAATGGCGATCGTGCGGGAAGCGGCGGCGCAGGCGGCGGAGATGCTCAGGGCCTGTGGCGGCGAGATCGTGCAATATGCCGACAAGCCGACGCCGGGCGGTCTGGCCGTGCATGAAATGGGCGGCGCGCGGATGGGTGACGATCCGGTCACATCGGTCACGAACCGGCATAATCAGGTGCACGGGATCGACAATCTCTATGTCACCGACGGCGCGTGCATGACCGCCACCGGCAACGTCAATCCTTCGCTCACCTATATGGCGTTGACGGCGCGAGCGGCGGAGCATGCGGTCGGGCAGTTGAAGGCGGCTGTTGCCTAGCAGGCTGTTCATGGAGACATGGACGGGGACGAAGCCGTCGTTCCCGAATAAACCGACGAATGTCAGCTTCCGCCGAAACCCGCCGTACACCATTATTCCTATCCAATACTTATCGTCTCGACAGTTGTGCTAAGCATGGAACGCCTTGAGGGCATGCGCCTGCGCCCAGGGTTGCGCCGCCATCAGAGGAGAAGGGAGCGGGACACACGATCGAGCTAGCACGACTTTGGCCGAAGTGTGATTTTTAGGATTCCCTGCAGGGGAAATGCGTGATTCATAGGAAGCCAGCTTTGATGGAGGCTGGCGATGGAAGAGACTTGGCAGAGAGATCTCGAGCGTTGGCTTGAGCCATACCTGCAGAACTTGAGTAACAAGACGCGGCGTCGGATGTGCCCGACCTACAAACCGGCTTGATTGGCCCCGGCAATCGCAAGAGCATCCAGCCCATGGCGGCCCGCGCAGACGCGCTCAGCTATGACCGGGTGCATCATTTCATCGGTGCTGGGATCTGGGACAGCGCGCCGCTGGAGGCGACGTTGTGGCGGCAAGCGGATGAGTTGGTCGGTGACGACAAGGCCTGGCTGATCATCGACGACACAGCCCTTCCCAAAAAAGGCAAGGCTTCGGTCGGGGTCGCGCCCCAATATGCTACGGTACTGGGTAAGAACGCGAAACTGCCAAACGCTCGTGTCGGTGAAACGAGCCTATGTCGATGCGCCACGCGCAACTGTCGCAAAGGCGCTTGACGAGCTCGATGCACGAAGCGCGAGTATTGACCGGATCAGCAAACGACGAATGGTGATGAGGATTGTGAAGGCGGACTCGAACGAATACGCTGGCGAACCTGCCTCCGAGGACGGGATAGAATGGTTGGCGGGTGAACTGCGAGCCGGCCGCCAACCTACCTGTTCTGACAAGTCTCATATTTGTTCTGATTTTCATCATGAAATTGGCCACGGGAGTATTTTGATCAGGACGACCAGCCGAGACCTTGCGAAATATCCTGAGCGGCTTTGCCTAGAATTTCGTGCGTTTCTTGTAGCCCCGTCTTCTGCGATCCGTCGATCGTAACGAGGAAAGGGATCGTCAGCGCGGCGCAGACATGTCCGTCAAAGCCGAAAATCGGAAAGCTGATGTCCGTTACGCCCGCTGTTCGCGCGCTCGGTTGCATTTCGTAACCTTGCAACCGTACCGCATCGAGCCGTCGGGTCAGGCGATCACGGATATCATCGGCGACCGAGAGGCCGTCGAGCAGCCGCGCACGTCGGTCCTCCGCCGAGAAGGCGAGCAGGACATGGCCCGAACAACTCGTCACGATATCGACTACGGTGCCGAGGCGAATGCCGAAGCCCACCGGGCCCAGATTTTCCTGACGATGCACGACGGTCGCCCTCCCACCGGTTTCCACCACGAGGTGGCAGGACTGGTTGGTGTCGCTCGACAGCTGGAACATCACCGGCGCGGCGACATTGCTGAGCGTTTGCGCTGGTGTTGCGCGGAACGCCACGTCGAGCACGCGATAGGTCACGCTGTAGAGATCGTTTGTCGGATCTTTGGACAACCAGCCCAGCCGTTCCATCACGATGATGATGCGGAAGACTTCGCTGATCGATCGATTGAGCCGCTGGGCGATCTCGCTGATGGTCAGGCCGCGCGGTTCGGTGCCGAACAGTTCGAGGATCGCGATGCCCTTTTCCAGCGCTGGCGCGGAATAGGGACGCTTCGCGCCCGACGCGCCGCCCGAGCCCGCGGCATCTTCATCTTCGATCCTGCTGTTCATGCCATGCGGATAAAGGAGCGCGGGGCTGGGCGCAACACGCGAGAAAACCGGCGGCGCGGGAAGCCCCTGCGCAGCCGACAGTCCATCTTTACCCCGCTTCAGAATTTGATGCGCGCGCCGGCGGTAAAACGGCGACCGAAATCATATTCGCTCAACAACACGCCTTGCAGCGTTTCACGCTTGAGCGTGGCGCCCGTCACGTTGCTGGCATTGAAGGTCAGCGAAAGATTTTGCGAGACATCATAATTCGCTGAAATGTCGAGCTGGCCATAGGGGTTCTGCCGGTCGCCGTCCCCGAACGTGCCGATTGTGCTGTTGATCGCGGCGCTGCGATAGGAATAGTTGGCGCGGATGCCGAACCCGCTCTTTTCATAATAGGCGCCCAGATTGTAACTGCGCTTCGACACGCCGGGTATCGGCACCTTGGGACCGCCAGCAACCGTTTCCACGTCGCTGACGTCGAGCAAGGTCAGGTTCGAGGTGACGCCGAAGCCGTCGAACGGCGCAGGCAGCATGTCTAGCGGCAGTTGAGCATTGAGTTCGATGCCCTTGATCTTGCCGCCTGCGCCATTGTCGGGACGGAAGGTGCGGAAGTCCAGGGTTACTGTGCCGGTCAGAGTCGACTTGATCGTGCGGGTTTCGGTCGATGTCGTGTCGACGATGAAGTTTTTCACATCCTTGTAGAAGACTGCCGCCGACAACAGGCCGGTCCGGCCGAAATAATATTCGAGCGACAGGTCCGCCTGATCGGCGAGATAGGGTTTGAGGAAGGGATTTTGCGTCGTGATCGTGCGCACATTCGCGTTGATGGCTACTGACGGCGAAAGGCGATTGAGGTCAGGACGGGTCATGGCGCGGGCAATGCCCATGCGCACGATCAGTTTGTCGGTGGCGCTCCAGCGCATGTTGAAACTGGGCAGCCAGTTAGAATAGGCGTTGCGGAACGAAATCGGGCCACTGTCCGGCACGATCAGCGTGATGCTGTCATTCTGCAATTCGGCATTGGCGATGTCGGCGCCGAACCCGTCAGAGGTCAGGCGGGTGCGCACATAGCGCAGACCGACATTGCCGCTGATCCGATCGTCCGCCGTCGCAAAATCGGCGCGGGCATAGCCGGCCAGAACCTTTTCCCGCACGATGAACTGGTTGGTACGGTCGATCGTCACCGTTCCACGCGCGAAGATGTCATCGAGACTGGCGTCAGCGAACAGCTTGTCATAATCGGGGACGAGGAAGCGGCCCAGACCTTCGCCGACGAAGCGGGAATAATCGACTTCCTTCATCAGGTTCGCGGCGGAAATGGCGCCACCCTCGACACCGGGCAGATAGGGCGTGCCGTAGATCTGGGCCAGCATCTGTGGGCTGACGAAATAGCGCGGGCGTTCGCCAAACTCGATCTTGTCGTCGCCGAAATAGCCGCCGATCTTGATCGAGCGGATGAAGCTGGTGTCGAAATCATATTTAAGGTCGAGCCGCGCGCTCTTGTTCGTTTCATAATTTTTGCGCCCGCGCGTGGCAGAAAAGCTACGCAGGTAGAAGGTGCTGGGATCATAGGGATCATAGCCGCGCGTATATTGAATGTCGGGCACTGCACCGAAGTCGTCACCCAGATCATAGGAAGCCGACGCGCGCGAAATGGGCGCGAAGGAATTGAAGTCCGACAGGTTGCGGACTGACCGACCATAGGTCGCCTCGCCCGAAACGGTCAGCCGATCGAAGGTCGCGTCCCCGCCAGCCGCAAGGTTGATAGTCCGGTCCTTATTCACCCAGCGCAGATTGTTCGACTGATGATCGACCCCGTCCGCATCCAGAAAGGTCAGCAGGTTGTTCTCACCCACCGTGCTGTCGCGCACGGCTGCATTCGGGCCGCCGATATTAGTCCAGCGCAACTGATGTTCGAAGCGGTTGAAGCCGTCGGTAAACCATGTTGCAAGGCCGTCGGCATAGAGATTCACATTGTCTGCCGGCTTCCACTGAAGACCGCCGACGATCGCCTTGCGCTCGAAATCTCCTTCGTCCGATACGAAGGTGGTCGCATGGTCGAAACCATAGGCCGTGTCGGATATGATGCCGTCGACATTATAGTCCCGACCATTCGCCGCATTTTCCTTGCGCTGTTCGATGCCGTAGCCGGTAAAGCCGGCCTGGATAACCTTGCGCTTTTCATAGTTCACGCCGAGGTTCACGCCGAAGCTGCCATCGCCGAACACGCGGTTGACGAACGCGGAGACATGGGGCGTCAGCTTCTTGGGATTAGTTTCATACAGACCCTCTGCTACCACCGTTACGATATTCTTGCCCACGTCAGCCGGGCGATTGATCTTGACGTCGATCGTCGCGGAGAGGCCGCCGTCGATCATGTCGGCGGTCGGCGTTTTGCTGACTTCCACTGTGCTTACAAAATCGGTCGGCATCGAGGTGAAGGAGAAGCCGCGTGTACCGTTGGGAGATGTCAGCACGCGGCCATTATAGAGCGTTCGCGTGAAATTCTCGCTAAGGCCGCGCACGCTGACGCCGCTGCCCTCGCCCTTGTTGCGGGTGATCTGGACGCCGGTCACGCGCTGTAGCGATTCCGCAAGATTACGGTCCGGGAACTTGCCGATATCTTCTGCGGAGATCGCCTCGACGAGGTTGGGCGCTGCTCGCTTGATATTGGCCGCGACCTCCAGGCTGCGCCGAATGCCGGTGACGACGATCTCCTGATTCTGGGTCTGGTCCGCAGGCGTTACCGTCGCTTCATCTTGGGCCGCCTGCTGGGCGAAGGCTGGATAGCCAGCGCTGGCAATCACGGCTAATAGTGAGACGGTGGCGCTGAAATATTGCATTGTCTTTCTCTCCCATCCCGTCCCCATCCTTTTTGTGGGGACTTGGTCTTGCAATCAGTGTCTTGCGATTGGGCGGCGGCCCTTAGAGGACAACCAGCGCCTTGATGACGCCCGAACCGGGGGCCATCAGTTGGCCGATCGTGTCCGGCAATTCGGCAAATGGCAGATTGTGGCTGACCACGGCATCGAGCGGAAACTTGCCAGATCGCAGCACATCGATAACCGACGCGAAATCAGCATGCGTGGCGTTACGGCTGCCAAGCAGGGTCATCTCGCGCTTGTGGAATTCGGGATCGCTAAAAAGGATATCCGCAGAGACGATCGACACCAGCACATAGCGACCGCCATGGGCGACATAAGCAAAGCCGGCCTCGATTGCCTTCGCATTGCCGGTCGCGTCGAACACCGCATCAAAAAACTCACCGTCCGACAGGGCCGATAGCCGTTGCGCGACATCGTCGCCCAATATCTCGCCGTGACGGGCGCCGAGTTTGTCAACGCAAAGGGCAACTCGCGCGGCATTGCTGTCGAGCACGGTGACGTCCGCTCCGTCCTGCGCGGCGAAGAAAGCGACTGCCATGCCGATCGGGCCAGCTCCGACGACAAGCACCTTCTCCCCCGTGCCGACATTGGCACGCCGGACCGCATGAAGACCGATCGAAAGAAATTCGACCATCGCGATCTGATCGAGCGGAAGTCCGTCCGCCGCGATCAGATAGGCTTCTTCGATCGCCAGATATTCGGCCAGACCGCCATCCTTGTGCACGCCCAGCACGCTGATATTGGTACAGCAATTGGGCTTGCCCTTCCGGCACGCCACGCAGGTGCCGCAGTTATGATAGGGCATGATGCAGACCGGCTCGCCTGCGCGCCAACGGCTCCCCGCTGCGGCGACGGCTATTTCGCCCGCTAGTTCATGGCCCATAACCCGCGGGTAAGAAAGATAGGGCTGCGTCCCGCGTACGATATGATAATCGGTTCCACAGATGCCAACACGGCGGATGCGTACAAGGGCTTCGCCGGGACCGGGAACAGGCATTTCGCAGTCGTCCATGACGAGCTTGCCAGGTTCTATACAGCTGATTCTTGCCATGTTTGGCAAAGTCCACCCTCCTGTCGCGCGCACCTGATGCACGTTCAGGTGGCTGCACCCTCGATATACGCGATTCGTGCCATATATGCAATTGACTTTCGCATATGGATGTTCAGGTGAATTGACGTGTAGAGGGCTGGGCAGTGATAGCATTTGAGCGACCGTGGGTGCAGAGCAGTGGCTGCGAGAGTAGGCGCGGATGCACATATGAAAGTAGCGAAATGCCGGATGTCGGCGACTGGCCGAGTCAGATCTGCGGTCGCCAGTCCTTGAACATGGCTGCACGCGAAAACTGACCGGCTTGTTCCTCTGTCAATTCAATGCTTCGCCTCGTCCCGATCGAACCGGGACCGCTGTTGGAGAACTCGCGGAAACGGGCGTCTTCCGGTTCGAACCATCGCCGTGGCGTGCCAAACCACATGCGGGTCCATCCTGCCGGAGCGATATGCTTGCCCATGATGCAGTGCAGATAGGCGGCCATGCCGACCGATTGCATGTCCGGCACGGAGCCGGTCGATGTCTTTGCTGATGTGCGCCACGGTCGGCCAAGGAACACACGGCCATCGGGCACGCCTGGTTCGGCGGTCAGCCTGCAACGGTCGAAGATCAGGCCGGCGGGTTGCGCGATCTGCGTGCTGGGCGCAGCGATATAGCCTTCCACCGGATCGATCCGGGGGCGGGAAAGGATTTCGCATTGTTCGAAGCGGGCCGCTCCGCCGCCGAAGATGAAGTCGTAGCTGCCCGAAATGCGACAATCGAGAAAAAGGGCGCGTCCTGTGGTGCAGAATAGGGAATCCTGATGGCTGCGGATCGCGCAGCGGAAGATCGTCGAGCGATCGGCTAAACCACTGAGCGCCAGCGCTATCGCCTGCTGACTGCCGCCCTCATCCGCTTTCAACCCGTTGGGTCGATGCATTTCAGCCCAGGCGTCGAATATGTTTTCGATGCTGATGTCCTGGGCGTGGAATCCGGGCGCACGTATGTCCAGCACTGCAGTGCGAAACGTTCCGAAGGGCTTGCCGTCCGGCGCAATCGCACCGGCATAGGCACCTGCGCGCAGAAAGGTTCGGTCCTGTCCATCACCGATCAACCGCAGGTTCGGCCGATCCACGACGGTCTGCCCCCAATATTCCCCTGCCATGAGCCGAACCGTCACCGGCTTCGCGCTGCGGCCCATGCCCGAATCCAGGAACGCTTCCAACGTCGGATAGGCCGGCAGGACGCCTGTCGATTTCGCCGGGCCGATGACCGCGTCGAAAGAGGGCCGCGCCTGTACCGCGCCGGTCGCGAGCATGGCCGATCCCGAAAGGCCGAGGGAAAAGTCCCGCCGCGAGAGACCGGCATGTTCTCGATATAAAGTCATGTCAGTCCTCCCGCCGTTCAGGTCAGCAACCGGTCGAGATGGGTGTATCCGCCATCGGGGAATATCCACTGCCCGGTGGTGTGGCTTGAGCGGGCCGACAGCAGGAACAGCACGGTGTCGGCAATTTCCCGCTCGCTGGTCATGCGTTTGCCGAAGGGAATCTTGCGTTCGATCTCGTCCAGCTTCGCCTGTGGATCGTCGAAACTTTCGATCCAGCGGGCATAGAGCGGGGTCATCACCTCGGCGGGCAGGACCGCATTGACGCGGATGCCGTCGCCCAGCAGCGCTGCCGCCCATTCGCGCGTCAGGCCCAGTTGCGCCGCCTTCGACGCGACATAACCGCTGGTGTTGCCCTGCCCCGTCACGGCCGTCTTGGACGAGATGTTGACGATGGACCCGCGACTGGCCCGCAGATGCGGCAGGCAATGATGCGCCATGCCATAATAATGGGCGAGATTGGACCGCACCGACGCCATGAAGGCATCCGTGCCCGCTGTCAGGTCCACGCCGTCATTGGTACCCGCATTGTTGACGAGGCCATGGATGCCGCGGCCCGCCTGCGCGATCTGGTCGATAGCGTCGCGACAGGCCGCATCATCGGTTACATCCGCCTGGATGAAGATGGTCGCCGGCTGGAGCGCGCGAATGTCCGCTTCGAATTCGGGCTTGAGCGGGCTGCGGCCGAGGATGGCGGGGATCGCGCCCTCCGCCGCCAGCCCGAGCGACACCGCGCCGCCGATCCCGGCGCCGCCGCCGGTCACGACGACCAGTTTTCCTGCGAGTTCCAGATCCATCAGTCCACCCGATATTGCGCTATGGATTGCGGTTTCATCTCGATCGAGAAGCCGGGCCGGGTCGGCGGCATATAGGCCGCGTCGCGGATCAGGCAGGGATCAACGAAATGTTCGTGCAGATGATCGACATATTCGATCACCCGATCCTCCATCGTGCCGGCAAAGCAGAGATAGTCGATCATCGAGAGATGTTGGACATATTCGCACAGGCCGACGCCCCCCGCATGGGGACAGACCGGCAGGTCATGCTTGGCCGCCATCAGCAGCACCGCCAATATCTCGTTCACGCCGCCGATCCGGCAGCTGTCGATCTGGACGATGTCGATCGCGCCGCGCATGATGAACTGTTTGAAGAGGATGCGGTTCTGGCACATTTCGCCGGTGGCGACGCGCACGGGATGCACAGCCTCGCGGATGGCGCGATGGGCCTCCACATCGTCGGGGCTGGTCGGCTCCTCGATGAACCAGGGCTGCGCGAAGGCGAGCGCCTTGACCCACTCGATCGCCTCGTCGCGCTCCCAGATCTGGTTGGCGTCGATCATCAGGTGGCAGTCCGGGCCGACCGCTTCGCGCGCGATGCGCAGGCGGCGGATATCGTCCTCCAGATCGCGCCCGACCTTGAGCTTCACATGGCGGAAACCGGCATCGACCGCTTCCTTCGCCAATCGGCGCAGCTTTTCGTCCGAATAGCCCAGCCATCCGGCCGAGGTGGTGTAGCAGGGATAGCCGCCCTCCAGCAGCCGTTCGCGCCGCTGCGCCTTGCCTTCCGCCCGCCTTGTCAGCAGCGCGAGCGCCTCATCGCGGGTTATGCAGTCGGTGAGATAGCGGAAGTCGATGGCGGCGACGATCTGCTCGGGTGTCATATCGGCGATCAGCTGCCAGAGAGGCTTGCCCTCGACCTTGGCCCACAGGTCCCAGACCGCGTTGACGACCGCGCCGGTGGCCAGATGCATCGCGCCCTTGTCCGGCCCGATCCAGCGCAACTGGCTGTCGCCGGTCATGTGCCGCCAGAAACGTGCCGGATCGTCACGTATCCAGTCCAGTTCCAGCCCCACGACCAGCGGCTTCAGCGCGTTGATCGCGGCGACGCAAATCTCGTTGCCGCGCCCGATGGTGAAGGTCAGGCCATGGCCTTCATGCAGGCCGTCGTCGGTTTCGAGGATGACATAGGCGGCCGAATAGTCCGGGTCGGGATTCATCGCGTCCGAGCCGTCGAGTGATTGGCTGGTGGGGAAGCGTATGTCTGCCGTGCGCAGACCGGTTATGCGTGTCATTCTACCGTCCATCCCCCGTCGATCACGGCGGTCGTTCCCGTTACAAAGGCGCTTTCGTCCGAAGCGAGATAGAGCGCGAGGCTGGCGATTTCCTCCGCGCGGCCAAGTCGGCCCATCGGCTGGCGCGCGGAAAAGGCGGCATGGGTCGCGTCGAAACTGTCACCCGTGGCCTTCGCCTGCACTTCCATCCGCGCGAGGAGCGACGGGCTTTCCACCGTGCCGGGACAGATGGCGTTGCAGCGGACGCGCTCGCGCGCGAAGTCGGCCGCAATCGCCTTGGTCAGGCCGATGACCGCCGCCTTGCTCGCGCCATAGGCGAAGCGGTTGCGCACGCCGATCAGCGAGGAGGCGACCGAGGATATGTTGACGATGGAGCCACCGCCCGCCGCGATCATGTGCGGGACATGCGCTTTGGCCAGCCGGAACATCGCTGTCGCATTGAGCGCGAAAGCCGCGTCCCAATCCGCTTCCGAACAGTCGAGTAAGGTGCCCGCATGGACGATGCCTGCGCAGTTCGCCAGCACGTCGCAGGGACCGGTGGCGGCCACCAGCGCAGTGATGGCCGCGCCGTCCATCAGGTCGGCGACATGGGTCGTCGCGCCTTCCAGGGTGGCAAGGCCCGCCGCGTCCCGGTCCACGGCATTGACCTGCGCGCCTTCCGCGATGAAACGTTCGGCAACGGCCCTGCCGATGCCTGCGGCGGCGGCCGTCACCACCGCCTTCTTTCCGGCTAATCTCATGGATGCTCCGTTCAACATAAAGGTCATGCCGGGCTGAGCGTCGGCTCGGCGAGGATGATGGACTGGGCGGGCTTGAGCGTCACTGTCTTCCGCACGTCGCCGCAGCGTATCTCATATTTCCCGCCCATGCCCGAAACGATGCGCGCCTGCGCCAGCTTGCCGTCGCGCCAACTGACGTCCACCATGGCGGCGTTGCGAGCACGCAGGCCACGGATCGATCCGGTGGGCCAGGCATCCGGCAGGGCCGGCAGCAGCAATATCTGATCGCCAGTGCTCTGCATCAGCATTTCGGTAATGCCCGACGCGCCGCCGAAATTGCCGTCGATCTGGAAGGGCGGGTGCGCGTCGAACATGTTGGGATAGGTGCGCTCCGGCCCCAGCAGGAAGCGCAAAATCCGATGCGCATGATTGCCGTCGCGCAGCCGCGCCCAGAGGTTGATGCGCCAGGCGGTGGCCCAGCCGGTCGCCTTGTCCCCGCGTATCTCCAGCGAATTGCGGGCGGCGGCGGCGAGGTCCGGCGTGTCGTCCATGTTAATTTGATTGTCCGGGAACAGGCCGAACAAATGCGAGACATGGCGATGATGCAGGTCTTTCGCGCCTGCGTCCCAATCGTCTTTCCATTCCATCAACTGGCCCTGCGCGCCGATGCGGTTGGGCGCCAGCTTGCCGCGCATCGCATCCAGTTCGGCCACGAAGGGCGCGTCCTGACTGAGGAGGCCCGCAGCCGCGATGGTCCGCGTGAAGAGCGCGCGGATGATCTGCATGTCCATCGTCGGGCCGGCGCAGAGCGATGTTTCGCCATGGCCATGATTATTTTCCGGCGAAAGCGAGGGGTTGGTGACCATCCATCCGCTGGCCGGATCCTTGATCAGCGTGTCGAGGAAAAATTCGCTCGCGCCCTTCAGGATTGGATAGATGCTGGCGAGGAACTGCCGGTCGCGGCCATAATCATAGCGATCCCACAGGTGCAGGCACAGCCATGCCCCGCCCGTGGGCCAGAGGCCGAAATTGGCGCCGTCGATCGGCCCGGTCGCGCGCCACAGGTCCGTGTTATGATGGCAGACCCAGCCGCGCGCGCCATACATGGTCCGGGCGGTCTTCGCCCCGGTCTGGGCAATGTCGCGCACCATCGCGACCAGCGGCTCGGTCATTTCCGGCATGGCGGTGGGTTCCGCCGGCCAGTAGTTCATCTCCGTATTGATGTTGACGGTATATTTCGATCCCCAGGGCGGATTGACCGAGTCATTCCAGATGCCCTGAAGGTTCGCGGGCTGCGAGCCGGGGCGCGAGGAGGTGATAAGGAGATAGCGGCCATAGTTGAAATAGAGCGCGGCCAGCGCCGGATCGGTCGCGCTTTCCGACTGGGCTATCCGCGCGTCGGTGGGCTTGTCCGCCTCCGCATTGCGGCCGAGGTCGATCGACACGCGGCGATAGATGTCGCGATGAGCCTTAGCCGTGTCGTCCGCGATGGCGCGGAAGGATTTGCGGGCGGCGGTCGCAATCTGGCCGCTCGTAATAGCTTCGGGGTCGCCACTGGTGTCGGTGAAGCTGCGGTAGCTGGTGGCCATGGCGATCAGGATCGTGACCGCATCGGCGTTCCGCACGGACAGCGTGTCGCCGGTCGCCGATCTGCTGCCGCCTTGGGCGATCAGCTTCACCCGCCCCTGGAAGGTCAGCACGCCGTCGATGCCGTGCTGGCTGTTGTTCCTGCCTGCCAGCAGCAGCGTGTCGCCCGGCAGCGCCTTTACAGCATGATCCTTCTGCGGCGAGGTCATCTTGAGGTCGAAGCTGATCTTGCCCGACTTGTCGGCGCTCAGGTGAACGGCGATGACCTGATCGTTCGGTGAGGCGACGATGCGCCGCGCATACGTGACCCCGCCGCTTCTGAAGCGGACACCGGCTTCAGCACCGTCGATGTCGAGGTCGCGGCGATAGCTGCCCGCCTCCGGCTCGGCGAGGCCGGGGAAGGACAGCAGCACATCGCCCAGCGCCTGATAGGACATCTGCCTGATGGGCGTGGACATGACCTTTTCGGTTGCCAGCGCCTTCGCCTCGTCAAGCCGTCCCTCGAAGATCAGGCGGCGCACCTGCGGCAGGGCGTCCTTCGCCAGCGGATTGACCGGATCATAGGGGCCGCCGCCCCACAACGTATCCTCATTGAGCTGGAGCCGCTCTTCCCCAACGCCGCCGAAGACCATCGCGCCGATGCGGCCATTGCCGATCGGCAGAGCCTCCGTCCAGACCTTCGCAGGCTGGCGATACCAGAGCATGTGATCGGTGCCACCCTGAACGGTCGCCGCCTGTGCTCCCGGCACGCCCAGCATGGAGATGGCGGCGGTGGACGATCCACTGACCACAAGGTCACGGCGGGAGACAGGGAATCGATCGACAGTCACTGCACGGCTCCTCTCTGTTTGGCCTTTTCCCGCCAGTCGCGCCGAGACAGCAAGGCCGACATACCGACACGTATCGATCGCCCTTCCATCATCCACCCCCGACCGGCTTATATCGTATTTGACAGCGTCTTCTATATGTGAAAGCTAACGGGAGCTGCCGCGCTACGCAAGACGCAATATCAATAAGTTTGCAAGGCGGATCGAAGCGCGGATAACGAGGGAGAGGAGCGACAATGGACAGGAACATGCCGACCATGACAGCCCCCGGCGCGAACGGTCAGCCGTCCGTGACGGAGGGAGGCGGCAGGCTCGTGACCCCCGGCTATTTGGCGGGGTTCGTTCTCGTCACCAGCATGTTCTTCGCCTGGGCGCTTGCCAATAATCTGAACGATATCCTGATCCGCCAATTCCAGAAGGCGATGGCACTGTCGCGCGGCGAAGCGGGGTTCATCCAGTTCGTCTTCTATCTCGCCTATTTCCTCTGGGCGGTTCCGGCTGGGCTGCTGCTGCGCCGCTATGGCTATCGCGCGGGACTGCTGCTAGGGCTTGGCCTCTATGCCGCCGGGGCGCTGCTCTTCTATCCGGCGGCCGAACTGCATCGCTATGGCGCCTTCCTGTTCGCGCTGTTCGTGTTGGCTTCAGGAGCGGCCTTTCTCGAAACCTCCGCCAACCCATTCATCGTGCGCTTCGGCGATCCCGCGCGCGCGTCGCAGCGGCTGAATCTGGCGCAGGCCTTCAACGGCCTTGGCGCGGTCGTCGCGCCGATTCTGGGCGGGCTGTTCATCTTTTCGGGCGTCGAACATAGCGCGCAGGACATCGCGGTGATGGCCCCTGCCGATCTGCAAGCCTATCGCGCATCGGAAGCGATGATGGTGCAGATGCCCTATCTGGGGCTGGCGCTGTTCGTCATCCTGCTGGGCGTCGCCATTGCCAAGGTCCGCTTGCCGACGATCCCCAGAGACCCCAATGCGCCGACGACCTCCTTCGCGTCGGTGATAAGGAACCGGCAACTGGTCTTCGCGGTGGTGGCGCAATTTTTCTATGTCGGCGCGCAGGTGTGCATCTGGAGCTATTTCGTCGATTTCGTGAAATTTGCGATGCCGTCCACGCCGGAAAGGATGGCGGCCTATTATCTGTCGGGCAGCCTGCTGCTGTTCATGACCGGCCGGTTTATCGGCGCGGCATTGATGCACCGGGTGTCGCCGCCCCGGCTGCTCGGCCTGTTTGCGATCGCCAATATCGCGCTGATGGCGCTGGCCATGGCGCTTTCGGGCGTCGGCGCGGTCATCGCGCTGGCCTTGAGCAGCTTCTTCATGTCGGTGATGTTCCCGACCATCTTTGCAACCGGCGTCCGCGATCTTGGCGAAGGCACGGCGCTCGGTTCCTCGCTGATGATCATGTCCATCATCGGCGGGGCGATCCTTCCGCCGGTCATGGGCCTCTTTAGCGAAGCAAGCGGATTGCAGGCCGCGATTGCGATCCCACTGGTCTGCTTCATCGTTGTTGGCCTGTTTGCGCGGCAGGCGCGCGACTAGAGAATATTCCGATCCGATTGCATCGGCTCGGCTGCTCTAGACTTTTGTTTTGCCGCGTTTTCCGAGTCAGCAGGTGATTGGCTTGCGCCGAACTGCGTTTCACCTAATAGGAAAACGCTCTAGCCCGGCTTGCGGTCGGGCTGCCGGAAGAAGCGCGGCGGGAATGGCGCGGCGGGCCAAACCTTCACGCCAGCCATGGGCTACCGACCCGTGCCAGCCCGGGCCCTTCCACAACCACCAGAAGCGATCCCTCGCCTGCCCATCGATCGTACCGGATCCGGCGACTGCGATATTCTTCTGACGATAGGCATAGCTGAGCGGAAAATAGCCCATGACGTCCACACCCTCCCAGCGGGTAGCCGTCCGCTGCACAAGCTGGAGCGTTAGCTTTCTTTTATCTGCCATACCCAATCCGTTGTTCGGAAACGCCCAAACTGCTCTGAAATCTAAATGTCCGCTCTTAGGTGCGGCGAAACTGCCTCCGAAAGGCGTGGATGGGCGCGTCATCACCCGACAACTGTCAAACCTGCGAGTGACTGTTGCGGCGCAAGCCTCCATTCTAGCGCCGGCACCGGAATGGCTTGAGTTGGTCGACACCTGCCGGGATAGCGGACCTTCCGCACCTGGGGATCAAGATTTGATCTCTGAGCGTCTCAGAAGGGTGTGCGCCGTGCAAAGGCGGCACTTTCTAGGCCGTATGTTCGTGCGGTGAAGTTGGCCCGCCCTCGGAGTAAGCAGGAAACGGGGGTTACGCCGGACGGACCGGCGCCTATCCCCAAGCTTAAGCGAGGGCGAACCATGGACGAGTATAGCGAACTTTTCATCGGACTCGATACATCGAAAGCGAAGATCTCGGTTGCAGTCGCGGAAAAGGAACGGAACGGCGAAGTCCGCTTTTTCGGCGACATCTCCGCCGAGCCGACGTCGGTCGCATCGATGGTGGGCAAGTTGGCGAAGCGTGGGGCGAAGCTTCACTTCTGCTATGAGGCTGGCCCGACGGGGTACGATCTGTATCTCCAGATCATCGCGCTGGGGCATGAGTGCCAGGTCGTGGCGCCCTCTCTAATTCCCAAACGCCCCGGTGATCGGGTGAAGACCAATAGGCGCGATGCCGTCAGCCTGGCACGGCTTCATCGCGCCGGCGAGTTGACTGCCGTCTGGGTTCCGGACGAAGCACATGAGGCTGTACGCGACCTTGTCCGCGCTCGTGAGTGCGCCCATGACGCGCTGAAGAAGGCTCGCCAGCAGTTGCAGTCCTTCCTCTTGCGCCATGGCCGGATTTTCCCGGGACGCACATCGTGGACACGGGCGCATTTTCGTTGGCTGGCAGCGCAGAGCTTCACCCATCCCGCCCATCACATCGTGCTCGTCGAATATATCCAGGCTATCGAGGATGCGGGTGTCCGAGAAGATAGGCTGACCAAGCAGGTCGCTGAGATAGCCGCGTCCTGGTCCATGGCACCTGTGGTTGAAGCCTACCAGGCGATGCGCGGTATCGCGTTCATCAACGCCGTCACCTTTGTCGTGGAAATCGGCGATATACGACGCTTCGAAACAGCGCCGCAGTTGATGGCGTATCTCGGGCTTGTACCATCCGAGAGTTCAACGGGCGAGCGGGTGAAGCGCGGGGGCATCACCAAGGCCGGCAACAAGCGGGCTCGCCGCGTGCTGATCGAAGGCGCATGGACCTACCGCTTTCCCGCCCGGGTGAGCCAGACGATCCAGGCACGGTTGGAAGGGCTACCACGCTCCGTTCGCGAGATCGCATGGAAAGGGCAAATCAGGCTCTGCGCACGTTATCGAAAGCTGATCCAGGCCGGGAAGCTTAAGACCGTCGCGGTCACAGCAATCGCGCGGGAGATGGCCGCCTTCCTCTGGGCAATCGGGCAAGAGGTGGCTCCCACCGCTGAGGCATGAAGGCTCATCATCGGTAAACGGTCACGAGAAAGGAGCAAGAACCAGCGTCATCATCTGCTTGATGTGCAAAGTTGGGAGCAGGGCCCCGGTGGGGAATCCTCGTACCCACTATGTGGCGGACTAAAAGTCTATGCCCGATTCTAGACAGAGGCAGCCCCAGACGAACATACGGATATGCGGTAGCCAACCCGCGCATAAGAGTATGCCAACCGTCGTCGAAAGCCCTGCTCCCTACTCTGCACATGAGCTTCACAAATTGGATTTCGTCATCTCGGGCGGAAAGGACATCATCATGCCGAAGGCTCTTGAAAACGAACATAAGAGTGGGTGAAAGGCCCACCCGGCGACGCTCCAGCCGGAAGCAACCGGGGCAGGCATGGAGGTGACGATATGTCTGAAGCCCCCGGATGACGGTCACGTAGGTGACCGTGCGAGCGTACAGGCCGTAACGTGAGTGAACGCTGAGCAATCCTCGAAAAGGACGATGTGCAGGCCGACCCGTTAACCCTTACGGGGAAGGTTGATATGGACGGGCGAGTTTGAGCGACGTTTGAGCCCGTCTGCTGCACCGGGGTAGTGGCGACAGCATGTACGCAAGGAAAGTGCACGCAACACGGGAAGCCCCATGGCGTGCCGAGGGATCGGCAACCGGACGCCCGCGAGGGATGGGACGGGCGCGATGGGGTGGCGGAGAGGCCCGTAGTACCGAGGAAGTCGGGTAATGCCGGTGGAGGGAAGGAGCCTCAGTTCAAGATGAACGCAACAAGTGGTGAGGGGCAGGAGATTGGGAAACCTATCAACTCGGCAAAAGCGTCCAGAAACTGCAGAAGGCGTTGCACGCGAAAGCGAAGGCAGAAGCTGGCTATCGTTTCTACGCGCTGTACGACAAGATCAGCCGCGATGACATTCTGGCCCATGCCTATGCCCAGTGTCGCTCCAACAAGGGCGCGCCGGGCGTGGATGGACAGGATTTTGCGGACATCGAGGAATATGGCGCCGAGCGGTGGCTGGCGGAACTGGCGCTTGCGCTCAGGGAGGAGACGTACCGGCCGGAACCGATCAGACGTGTCTACATACCAAAAGCCAACGGCAAACTCAGGCCGCTGGGCATTTCCACCGTGCGGGACCGGGTCTGCATGACAGCAGCGATGCTGGTGCTTGAGCCGATCTTTGAAGCCGACCTCCCACCGGAGATCTATGCCTATCGTGCTGGGCGCAACGCCCAGCAGGCCGTGGTTGAGGTGGAAGAGCAGCTGTTCCGTGGCCGACCGGATGTCGTGGACGCCGACCTTGCCGACTATTTCGGCAGCATCCCCCACCTTGAACTGATGAAATCAGTGTCGCGTCGGATCGTCGATCCGCGTGTGCTGCATCTAATCAAGTCCTGGCTGGAATGCGCTGTCGAGGAAACGGACGACAAGGGCCGGAAGACGCGAACGACGCAGGCGCGGGACCGGCGGCGCAGCATTCCGCAAGGTTCACCCATCTCACCGCTGCTGGCGAATATCTACATGCGCCGGTTCGTGCTGGGATGGCGGAAGCTTGGCCTTGGGAAACGCCTCGGCTCGCGGCTCATCACCTATGCTGACGACCTCGTGATCCTGTGTGAGAAGGGCAAGGCGGAAGCCGCGCTCGATCATATGCGGCAACTCATGGAGAAGCTGAAGCTGACGGTGAATGAGGACAAGACGCGCATTTGCAAGGTGCCGGAAGAGACGTTCGACTTTCTGGGATACACGTTCGGTCGGATGTACTCCGCGAAAACCGGCAAAGCCTACATGGGCTACCGGCCATCAAAGAAAAGCATACAGCGCGTGGTCGCAACGATCCACGAGCTTACGGACCGAGCGCGTACATGGCAGGATACCACATATCTGGTGGCCAAGATGAACCGGGTGCTGCGCGGATGGGCCAACTACTTCTCGGTTGGCACTACGAGCAGAGCATATCGGGCTGTCGACAGCTACGCAGTGGTGCGGTTGCGTCGGTGGCTGCGCGCCAAATACAAGACCAGACGACGGCGAGAGGGAGCCTATCACGACCCTGAGCTATACGAGCGCTTCGGCCTCGTGCGTCTGGCTAACGTGGCCGCGGCCCGCCGTGGGTGAAGGCGTGATGTCTTGTCCGAGAGCCGGATGCGGGAGATCTGCACGTCCGGTTCGATGAGCAGGGAGTGGAAACGGACCGTCTGGCAAGCCCCACAGGCGCGCCGCACGACACCGCGCCACTTCCTGACTCTACCGGAATTGTCGATCGCTGGAATGGAGTGCCTGCACCCCAGCGATCGCGACATCCCTCAGAACGCGGTCTTTTCTTCCAGATGCCCTTCCACGTCCGCTCGGTTGATCCACAGGGTGCGGAACTTCTTGTCGGCCAGCAATTGCAGTTGGTCGCTATTGTGCCGGGAACCGGGCTGGCTGCTATTGCCATAGCTCATCAGGCCCACGGCTTTCATCGGCGTGCCGAATTCTACCATGGAAACCCATGTCTCGCCATGGACAGGCGTGCGCTCGCCATTCTTCATTGGTCCCCAGGTGATGGTGCGGAATACGCCGGTATTGCCGAAACCGCCATTGGCCGGCACGCTGACATCGCCGATATGGAACCGCGAGACATCGCCGAACGGGCGGTCGATCGCGCCGTATAGCTGCTTCGCCTTCGCCACCGCTTCCTTCAGCATGGCGACGGCCGCAGTCGGGTCTTTCAGCCCGCGCGGCGTTTCCAGCGGGTCGTCCAGCGTCCATTTCACGGCATAGTTCGACTGGTCGGCGAAATTCTTTGGCGCGAAGAGGCCGGCCCAGGTTTCGAACAGCAGCGCGGCGCGGCTGTCGGGTTCGAACCGATGGTCCCAGCCCTTGAGCAATGCCGTGGCCGCCTGCACGTCGGCATCGTTCGATCCGGCAGTTGCCGCCAGCAGGTCGGGCAGCATCCGTTCCGCCATCAGCGAGGTGGTGGTCAGCTTGCGCGACACGAAATCGTCGAAGCTGATCTTGGGCGTCTGGCTCATTAGCTTGACCGACATCTGCGCCCGCTGGCTCATCGGCCCGACTGGCGCGACATAGGCGGGGAAGCTCTTGGGATCGAGCGCGCGGGGCCAGGTGGCCAGCCATGGCGGATCATTGGCGTTCTGGACGAAGCCGGTGGCCGGATCGAGCAGCTTGGGCATGTCGTCATAGCTGTGGACATCCTTCCACAGCGTCGCCGAGGTGTCGCCCGGCACCGGCGCCGACCAATATTTGAGGTCGCCGCTCGCATGCTTGGGCAGCAGGCCGTTGTCGAGGTAGAGGATATGGCCGGCGCGGTCGGCATAGATGATGTTGAACATCACAACCTGCATCTTGCGCAGCGCCTTTTCGAACGCGCCCCAGTTGCGCGCCTTGCCCATCTCCAGATATTGCTCCAGCACGCCGGGCCGATCAAGGCCGGCGACCTTGAGCGCGACCGTCGTCTTGCCGTCGGGCAGGGTGAAGACGGGGCCGTGGACCGTGTTCTTCTGTTCGAAGCTTACGGTCTTCAGCGTGCCGTCGGCCTGCTTGACCTTGTAGCTCTTCGTCACCGTCTCGAACGGCAGCGTCTTGCCGTCGAAGCGATAGCCATCGCCCTCCAGCGTCAGCTTGTAGCTGGTGAAGCCCAGCATCGTGTTGACGGTGTTGGTGAAACCCAGATCATTGTTGAAGCCGAAGCGCAGGACCGGCAGGCCGACCTGTGTCGCGCCGTAGATGGCCAGGCCCGGCGCGGTGATCTGCGCCTCATAATAGGTGAGCTGGCTCGGCGCCCAGGGCAGGTGCGGGTTGGCGAGCAGCATCGCCTTGCCGCTGGCCGAGCGCGACGGGGCGACCGCCCAGGCGTTCGACCCGCCGGCCTCGTTGATCGACGGATCAGTCAGCACCTTCCGGTCGGATGCGATATAGCCGAAATTCATCAGCCGCTGGGCATGGGCGATGACGTCGACGCCCCGGAGCGGCAGCACGACCTTCACTTCCGGCGCGATTCTGTCCGGATGGGCGGCGGCATAGGCATTCACCCCGGCCGCAAAGGCTTCGAGATTCTTTTGCATCTGCTGCGTCTGCTGCCTGAACCACTTGGCGGAGCGGGCCGGCACATCATTGGCGACCAGCCATTTGTCCTGGCTCTCATATTTCTCGCTCCAATATTCGGCGGCGCGGGCGCGGCTTTCGCCGTACATGCGCAGCAGCAGATTGCCGTGGCTCTGGGCCTGGGCATAGCCAAAGCCGTAGAAGCCGCCCTCCTCGGTCTTTGCGTAGATATGGGGTACGCCGAAACTGTCCCACAATATTTCGCCGCCGCCCCACCTGGTGGAGGGTGCCGCGACCGAGGCGGTCATCGCGGAGGAGGCGGCCAGGGCCGCGAGCCAGATCGTCATGTGGCGCATCGCCATCATTCTCCCGTCAGTGCAGAAAATGCGCCGCCCCATGCGGAGCGGCGCCTTGGTCGGTGATGGATCAGAAGCTCAGGCCGACGCGACCATAATAGAAGCCGCCGGTGAACCCGATCGGCGAGGTGCCGGCATAGAGCCCCTGGCCCAGCGTGGCGCTGACGTCGCTGGCCCGGTTCTTGTCGGGATAGACGTTGAAGATATTGTTCGCGCCGACCGCGATATTGACCAGCGGCGTGACCTGCCAGCTTGCCTCCAGGTCGGTGATCCACTTGGCACCATAGCTGCGATCATTCGGGTAGGTGGTGACGCCATTGCTGGTGACGCCGTTCTGATAGGATTTGAAGCCGCCGAAGCGCGTCAGGCGCGACGACAGGGTGAAGTCGCCCATGGTGGCGAGGTTGCTGATCGACAGTTTGGTGCGCGGCAGGTTGTTGGTCATGTTGCTGCGGCGCGCGCGATCGAACAGAACATAGTCGCTGCCCAGCGCGGCCAGTTCGGGCGGATTGTCGATGATGTGGGTGACCTTGGTCTTGTTGTAGTTGAAGCCCAGATTCCACTGCATGTTCACCGTGTCGAACAGGCCATGCTTGTAGGATGCGACGACATCGATGCCGCGGGTGCGGGTGTCGATCGCGTTGGTATAATATTGCGCCGTCAACGTCCGCGCTTCCGCTTCGGGTACGCCGCTGGCGATCAGGATGTTGGAGATCGCCGTGCCGGTCAGCGTGCTGGTGATGGTGATGCGATCATCCACGTCGATCTGATAGGCGTCGATCGTCAGGTTGAAATTGGGCAGTGGGGTCAGCACCACGCCGGCCGAGATGTTGAACGATGTTTCGGGCTGGAGCGGTTTGGCCCCCAGCGCGATCGCGGCCGGATCGTCGACGCCCAGCGTCTTGATCTGCAGCAACTGGTTGGGAGCGCCGTTGACGGTGCGGAACTGGTTGGTCGTCTGGGTATAGATTTGCTGGGCGACGGCGGGCGCGCGGAAGCCGGTATTGGCGGCCGCACGGAAGGCGATCCAGTCGGTCGCCGCATAGCGCCCATTGACCTTCCAGATCAGCGTGTTGCCGCTGCCATCGTCGTAATGTTCAAACCGTGCGGCGGCGCCGATCGTGATGTCCTTGTTGGGATCCCACGCCACGTCCGCATACAGTGAATAATTGTCGCGGGACATATAGGCCGCATCTTCCGGCTGGAAGCCGGCCGAGCTTTGCGCACCCGGCGTCATGCCCGACACGATCGCCGGGCCGACGGCATAGCTCGCCTCATCCCCGGCAAAGGTCTGGTAGCGTTCATGGCGCTGCTGGGCGCCCGCCGATACCTGCAGGTTGCCGCCACCCACATCATAGCCGCGGGTCACGTCGAGCGAGGTGACGAACTCCGAGGATTTGAGCGTGCCGATGTAGAATTCGGTGGGGCTGAGCGTGCCGAGCGAGGGATTGAGCGTGCCTTCCGACGACTGGCGGGCGCGATTGCGGCCATAGCCGGTGGAAAAGTCCCAGTCCCAGCCCGCGACTTCGCCCTTCGCGCCGACGGTGAGTTCGAAATCCTCCTCGTCGATCATGATATGGGGGCGATAGCCGTTGGGGTAGATGCCCATCACATTGTTGATGTCCTTGGGGTAACGATAGCTGTACCAAAGGTCCGACCGCCGCTGGCTGTAGGTGCCGAAGGCGTAGAGTTCGACGCCGCCCAGATCATATCCGGCATTGAGCGCAGTGTTGATGCTGCGCGAGGGCATGACGCCATAGCTGGTGGTGACGATGCGTTCGGTGCCGACCGCGGCTGCGTCGCGCGGGTCGAGCTGTCCGTTCACCAGCGGATAGAGGCAGGTGGTGGTGGCCGTGACCGAACAGTCGGCGAGCGGCAGCGCCCGGTTCGACATTTCCTGCTTCTTGAGGTTGAGCGAGAGGTTGGCGAAACCGTTCTCGCCCAGCTTCATACCGAAATTGAGGTCGGCCTGATAGAGTTCACCGTCGGACCGGTCGAAATTCTGGCCTGCGGTGAAATTGGCGGAGCCGCCGCTGCTGTCATCCTTCAGGATGATGTTGATCACGCCGGCGATGGCGTCCGACCCATATTGGGCGGCGGCACCGTCGCGCAGCACTTCGATATGATCGACCGCGGCGGTCGGGATCATGTCCAGATCGGCCGGGACCGAGCCGTTGTATAGCGTCGACACCGCGTTGATGAGCGAGGTCTTGTGGCGGCGCTTGCCGTTGACCAGGATCAGCGCCTGGTCAGGGTTGAGACCACGCAGGCCGCCGGTCGCGATGACGGTGGAGGTGGCGCCGCCAGCGCGCACCGGCAGGTTGAAGGAGGGCACCAGCGTGTTGAGCGCCTGGAACACGCCCGCCTTGCCGGTGCGGGTCAGGTCCGCACCCGAAATGACGTCGATCGGCGTCGGGCTGTCGGTCACGGTGCGTGCCTGGCCGCGTGACCCGGTCACGACGATTGCAGGGCCGGGGACTTCCTCGGCCGCTGCGGTGCGGGCCTGCGGCGCGGCGCTGGCCTGCATCGCGAAGGGAAGGGCGGTGACGCCTAGGCTCGCGACTTCGACCGCGCGACTCTTGTGCGCCTGCGCGCTCAGCGACAGGGCGATGACATTGTTGTTCGACAGCGTGATTTTCAGCCCCGATCCGGCGATCAGCCGCTGCAGCGCGACATCGGGCGCCATCTTGCCGTTAACCGACTGGGCATGCAGGCCGGCGACCTGGTCATAGGGGAAGAGAAGCTGGATGCCAGACTGTTTGGCGAAGAGCGTCAGCGCCGTCTGCATCGACTGGGCCGGAATCTTGAACTTCGCCGGCTCCGCGGCTGCCGCCGATTGAGTGCTGAGGGCAACAACTGTTGCGACCGCGCACAGAGAAACGTTCCGAAAATTACGCGACATCATATCCCCCGTGAAATGATTGGGCTGCGAAATTATTTGCCCTTCAGTGGTGGATACGGAGGCAGATCGCGTTTCTGCTAACGACGCTTAAAAATATCTCATTTTTGTCACGAGGGGGCCTTCGCTATCGGTCTGGCACTGCCTCGACGCAGCACCTTATCGGGCGCGCGGGAGAGGAGAATGATAAGCACAGGGGGACGAGTGGCTGTGGACGTGGACTCGATCAGGGCAAGGCTGGATTGGTTCAAACAGGCCATCCTGCCCCATGAGGGCGCTTTGCGCTCCCGTCTGCGCCGGGTGGTTTCCCACCGCCAGGATGTGGATGACATCGTCGCCGAATGCATGACCCGCGCCTATGCGAACGGCGACATTCACCGCGCACACAGCGGCAAGGCCTTCCTGTTCCAGATCGCGCGCAACTTGCTGATCGACGAGGCCCGGCGCGAGAAGATCGTGTCGCTTGAGCTGGTGGCCGAACTCGACGTGCTCCAGACCGATAATTCGACCGAGGAAGCGCTGCACGCGCGCGATGAGCTGCGCCATCTCCAGGCCATTCTCGACACGCTGCCTGCGCAATGCCGACGGGCCTTCATCCTGCGCCGTGTCCATGAGAAATCGGTCAAGGAGATAGCAGAGGAGATGGAGCTATCCGTCTTTACAGTGGACAAGCATTTGACGCGCGCGGCTGTGAAGATAATGCAAGCCATCGGACAGTTTGAGGGTTCTGGATTTGGTTGGTCGCTACACAGGCGCGGAAGACATGCAGGCGATCGAGGCCGAAGCGGCTCGTCTGTATCTCAAGGCGCGGGCGAGCGATGCCCCCGAAGACTGGAATGACGCCTATGCCTGGGTGGCGCTGAACCCTGCCCATGGCTTCGCCTTTGCCAAGGCGGAGGCCGGCTGGGAGCTGACCGAGCGGCTCAATGAACTGCCCGTCAGCCAGCAGGTCGAGCCTGTTGTGCCCGCAAGCGCGCTGCCCGACGATCCCGCCCCGGTAGAACCGGTTGCCGAAATCCGGCCGCGCATGATCGGCCGGCGTGGCCTGTTCATCGGCCTGGCGACCGCTGCGGCCACGGTCGGCGTCGCGTCCACCGTCGCGCTGCGCCTGCTTGGCACGGTCGATCATTATCGCACGGCCTTGGGCGAAACCCGCACGGTGCAGCTTGCCGACGGCTCCCGCATCCATCTCAACACCAACAGCTCGGTCGAGGTCGCGCTGCGCGACGACATCAGGTCGATCACCCTGCTGAAGGGGGAAGCGCAGTTCGACGTTGCCCATGACGCCAAACGCCCCTTCATCGTCAATGCCGACGGGACGTTGGTGCGCGCCGTGGGCACGATGTTCAACGTCCGCCTGCGCGCCGACGTCACCGAACTGACCGTGATCGAGGGGATCGTGGCCGTCCGCAACGGCGACTCCGCCGTCCGCCGGATCGAAAGCGGACGCAGCGCTGCCGTGCGCAGCGGCAGCATCGCCGTCACCCATCTGGAACCGGCCAAGATCAGGCAGCGCACCGCCTGGCAGGCGGGCATGGTCGAGTTTGAGGGCGACACGCTCGCCCAGGCGGTCGAGGAGTTCAACCGCTATCGCCCCACGCCCCTGGTGATCGGCGATCCTGCGATCGCCAGCCTCCGGGTCGGCGGCGCCTTCCGCCTCGACCGGTCGCAGGATTTCGTCGACGCGCTCGAAAGCGGCTTTGGCATCCGCGCCGTTCCGGGTAGCGACAATTCGATAATTTTGGTCTCTGCCGAAGGTAGTTAGCAGAACGCACCGGGCCGTCCGTATCAATGGGGATGGAACATGTTTCGTCTCTCTCACCGGCCAGCCTTTCTCGTCAGGATCGCCTGAAATCCATCCTTGGCGGATCGATCGGCAATCTGATCGAATGGTATGACTGGTATATCTATTCCGCCTTCACCCTCTATTTCGCGCCGGTCTTCTTCCCCTCGGACGACAGCACCGCCCAGCTGCTGAATGCGGCGGCGATCTTCGCCGTCGGCTTCCTGATGCGGCCGATCGGCGCCTGGGCGATGGGCATCTATGCCGACCGCAAGGGGCGCAAGGCAGGCCTCACCCTGTCCGTCATGATGATGGCCGGCGGATCGCTGATGATCGCCGCCATCCCCGGCTATGCCAGCATCGGCGTCGCCGCGCCGGTCCTGCTGCTGCTCGCGCGCCTGCTGCAGGGCCTGTCGATCGGCGGCGAATATGGCGCCAGCGCCACCTATCTGTCGGAAATGGCGCAGAGCAACCAGCGCGGCTTCTTCTCCAGCTTCCAATATGTGACACTGATCGCAGGCCAGCTACTGGCGCTCTGCGTGCTGTTGTTGCTGCAGCTGTTCCTCACCGAACATCAGCTGGAAAGCTGGGGCTGGCGCGTGCCGTTCGTGATCGGCGGGGTGATGGCCGTGGGCGTCTATCGCCTGCGCCGCGGCCTCAAGGAAACCGAAGCCTTCGAGGAAAGCGCGGCGGTCAGGGAACAGCCCCGCTCCAGCGGCGTCAACCTCATCCGCCGCCATCCGCGCGAAGTGCTGCTGGTCATGGCGCTGACTGCCGGCGGCACGCTCGCCTTCTATGCCTACAGCACTTACATGCAGAAATTCCTGGTCAACAGCGCTGGCTTCGGCCGCCAGACCGCAACCGCGATCATGGCGTCGGCGCTGTTCATCTATATGCTTTTGCAGCCCATGGCCGGCTGGCTGTCCGATCGCATCGGTCGCAAGCCGCTGCTGATCGGCTTCGGCGTCAGCGGCGTCCTGTTCACCACCGCGATCTTCACGGCGCTGGAGCGCGTCACCTCCTCCTTCGGCGCCTTCCTGCTGGTCCTGGGCGGCCTGGTGATCGTCACCGGCTACACCTCGATCAACGCGATCGTGAAGGCGGAACTGTTCCCGGCCAATATCCGCGCATTGGGCGTCGCGCTTCCCTATGCGCTGGCCAATACCTTGTTCGGGGGCACCGCTGAATATGCCGCGCTCTGGATGAAGCACGCCGGGATGGAAGGCGGCTTCTACTGGTACGTCACCGCCATGATCGCGGTGTCGCTGATCGTCTATCTGCGCATGCCCGACACGCGCAAAACCAGCCAAATCTGACAGAAAGAGGGGAATCTCCATGCTATCGCTGAACCGGACGCTTTGCCATATCCTGCCGCTGATGCTGCTGTGCCAGCCGGCAACGGCGCAGGATGCGGCCCCGCCCGCCGAGCCGCCCTTCACCTCCATACAGCCGGGGGATTTCGCCATCGCCGGATCCTTGTCCAACAGTTGGGCGGACTTCAACAATGATGGCGAACTCGATCTCGTTGTCTCGCTCAAGGGCGGCGACATCCGCCTCTATCGGAACGACAACGGCACCTTTGTCAATGTCGGGCCGCAACTTGGCCTGCCAAGCTCCGGCCCGGAAATGCGCGGCGTCGCTTGGGGCGATTATGACGGCGACGGCTGGATCGACCTGCTGGGCGGGGCGACCATGCCGGGCGAACTGAGCCTGGTGTTCCGCAATGAAGGCGGCAAGAAGTTTACCAATGTCGCGCCGGAACTGGGGCTGACCATCCCCAACCGCTCCGCACGTCAGACTAGCTGGGTCGACTATGACAATGACGGCGACCTCGACGTCTATGCCGCCAATCGCATCGGCCCCAACAGCCTCTATCGCAACGACAAGGGCAAGTTCGTGCAGGTCTCGGCCGGCACTGGCGTGTCGGACAGCCGGCCGACCGTGGGCGCCTGCTGGTTCGACTATGATCGCGACGGCTTTCTGGACCTGTTCCTGGCCAATCAGTCAGGCGCGGCCGATGCGCTATGGCGCAACAACGGCGACGGCAGCTTCACCGATGTCGCGCCCAAACTGGGCCTCGACAATCCGGGCCGTTCCAAGGAGGAGGGCGGGGTCGGCTGCGCCGTTGGCGACTATGACAATGACGGCAATCTCGACCTGTTCGTGCCCAACTATGGCGTGAATGCGCTCTACCATAATGATGGCGACGGTACCTTCACCAACGTCGCCAAGGAAATGGGTGTCGGCATCGACAATCACGCCGTCGGTGCGGTGTGGGGCGATTATGACAATGACGGCTATCTCGACCTCTATGTCACCTCCTATCATGGCCCGCGCGACCAGCAGCAGCCAAAGGACAGCCTCTTTCATAATGAAGGGGCCAAGGGGTTTCGCCAGGTTCTGATCGAGACGTCGAAGCTCAACGTCGGCGACCATGGCGTGCAATGGGTCGATTATGACCGGGACGGTGCGCTCGATTTGTCGGTGATGCGTGGCTATACCAGCCAGGGCGGCCATTTCCTGTTCCACAATGATCTGGACCGCGTAGCGGCCAGGCGCAGCCTGTCGGTCACTCTGCTCGATGCGAAGGGGCGTTTCACCCGCATGGGTGCGGAAGTGCGCCTCTATGACAAGGCCGGCAAGATATTGGCCACGCGGCAGCTCTCGACCGGCGATGGCTATAATTCGGAAAATGCGGCGCCCCTGCATTTCGGCCTGAAAACCATGGACGCGGTAAAGGTTGAAGTCAGCTGGATGAGCGCCATTGGGCGCAAGATCCAAAGCTTGTCCAATGTAAAGCCATCACTTTATGCGGGGCGATCGCTCGTGATCAAGGAGCAGTGAACTCGGTTGATTATGAAGGGCGATGTCCATGCTGACATCGCCCATTTCCCAAACGAACAAACAGGGCGAAGCAGACTGTCCGGAATCCGTGGTGTCCAAATCGTTCTTGAGTGACTGAACAGGGTCGGTTTCGCCGGGTCGCAACGCCTTGGGTTGGGACGAAGCTGCCGTTCGCGGCTTGCCGCCTGAAAGACTGCTTTTGGTAAGAGCAGACGTTGCGATACAGCAACGGATGTAATCATGGCCGGACTGACGCTAAATAGCAGTTGCCCCGGCAGTATGAGCCTCAGCGCCGCTACTCGTGCTGGAATGCTTCCAGTATTTGGCAGTCAGCCACGGTGCCGCCACGGCACGAAGCGATCATTGACGACAGCTGCTGACGCAACGAGGTCAGATCCGCGATCTTTCGATCCACCTCTGCGAGGTGCTCGGTCGCAAGAGCGTCGATTTCGCAACAGTCGCGATCCTGCTGAACAGAAATGTCCAGCAGCGCCCGGACCTCCTCGAGGCTGAACCCGAGATCTCGGGTTCGTTTGATGAACCGAAGCCTGGCAACGTCCTCCGGCGCATAGGATCGATAATTCCCGCCCGTGCGCAAGGGAGGCGAGATCAGGCCGGCACGCTCGTAGTAGCGAATAGTCTCGACCTTCACGCCTGTGGCGGTCGATAGACCGCCGATTGTCACCTGGGTCACGAGAAAGTCCTTGAGTCTGTAGTTGCTACAGGGTGCATATAGCGCTCCACATCGCGAATCACGAGGTGGAGATGGTCTGCAACAGCTGCGCATCGGCAAAGCCCGATCCGAACAATGATCCGTCTTGGCGGCGCGCTCTGTGGATCGCGCTCGGCATCAACGCCGCTATGTTCGTGGCCGAGATGGTAGTAGGCGTGGCTGGCGGCTCTAAGGCGTTGCAAGCGGATGCCCTCGATTTCCTTGGCGATAGCGCGAACTACGCGATCAGCCTCGGCGTCGCCGGCATGGCGTTCGCTTGGCGTGCCCGTGCTGCCCTGCTCAAGGGCGCTACGCTTGCTGCGCTCGGGCTCTACGTGTTCGCGATCACCGTTTGGGCAATCTGGAACGGCAAAACGCCGCAGGCCGAAGTCATGGGGATCGTCGGCATTGTGGCACTCATCGCCAACGCGGGTGTAGCTGTCATGCTGTATCGCTACCGCAGCGGCGACGCGAACATGCGATCGGTCTGGATATGCTCGCGCAATGACGCGATCGGCAACATCGCGGTCGTCCTCGCCGCAGTTGGTGTGTTCGGCACCGGCACCGCATGGCCCGACCTGATTGTGGCCGGCATTATGGCGGGCATCGGCATTTCCGGGGGTACGCAAATCATCATGCAGGCGCGCAGAGAGCTGACTTCGGAAAACGTCAGTTACACAGTGGCGGCGGAGTGATAGGGGGTAGATGATGCGTAAGCTCCTCCCTTTGCTGGCGTGCCTGATGTTGGTACTGACCGGCCTCGCTGGCATAACGCACGCCGCTGAAGCGGCGGGCGGGAGCGTGCTCGGCATCGGATTGACTATCCATGCGCCAGGTGATGGCGACGAAGTTCCTGCAGACGGCGACAATGGCCTGCCGCACCATCACAACGCCTGCCATGGGCATGATGTCGGGACGCCAGCCACTGCCTGCGGCCCCAAGACTGCTGTGCTCATGGTAATGCCAGGGATCGGTCAGTTGAACGCCCCTGCGCCCAACGCGCATGGCAATGTTCTGCCGAGGCCACCCCAAACCTGACGATTTCGCTGGTCGGCACATACCGGCCTGACGCTCATCAGTCAGGAATAGATACTCATGAAGAAATTGCTCGCGGCGATGTTCGCCGCGGCGTCCTGTGCCTCTGTGGCGCAGGCGCAACAGGAGCGCATATCTGCCGATACGTCGGCACCGATATTGACGCTGGAACAGGCCGTTGCCGTCGCTGGCGGCGCGGCACCGTCAGCGGACGCAGCCAATGCCGGCATCGAGGCGGCACAGGCGAACCGGACGGTCGCCGGCCTGCGTCCTAATCCGGTGGCTCAGGCCCAGATCGAAAACGTCGCCGGCACCGGCCCCTATAGCGGCCTCAGAAGCGCCGAAACAACGATGGGTGTCGCCTTGCCCATCGAACTTGGTGGCAAACGCAGCGCCCGAGTCGCTGTCGCCAACGCCCAGCTTTCGCGAGCCGAACTGGAGGCAGCGGTCGCTGCGGCCGATGTCCGGCTTCAAGTCACCTCGCTCTATGTCGAGGCGATCTCTGCGGAACGACGGCTCGCGATGGCGCGTGACCAACTCAAAATCGCAGATGATGCTCTGCAAGCCGCAAGAGTGCGGGTGCAGGCTGGCCGAGCATCGCCGCTCGAAGAGCAAAGGGCCGAAGTCGCCAGGATCAACGCGGCGGCCAGCCTTGAGCGTGCGGCGCGACTTGCCGAAGTCGCCCGTCTCAATCTGGCGCGGCGTCTGGGACGTTCCATAAACGGCGCGCTTGACGTTGCGCTGCTCGATCGCCTCCCGGCCGCGACCTATGGCCCAACCGTCCTACCCGCAGCATCCGGCACGCTGACCCTGGCGGCAGCGGATGCGGATCTGGCGGTTGCCGATGCCGGCATCCGCCTAGCGCGCTCCAATCGCGTTCCCGACCTCAACATCGGTCCGGCGCTGCGGCGTCTGGAGGCGACCAACGACACCGCCGCAGTGTTCACCGTGTCGATACCGATCCCGCTGTTCAACAATGGCAATGCGGCAGTCGCCCAGGCAAGCGCCGAGCGGTCACGGGTGGAGGCGCGTAGGCGAATGACGGCGCTCGATGTCGAGCAGGCCATTGCCGAAGCACAAGCCGAGGCTGCCAACGCCGAAACGACTGCACGCGCCGCCGCCGGCCCGGCGCTCGCTGCGGCGCAGGAGGCCGCCCGCATCGCCCGTATCGGCTATCGCGAAGGAAAGTTTGGCCAACTCGACCTGCTCGATGCCGAACGCACCCTCGCCGACACACGTGTCGCCGCGATCGATGCGCTCGCAAACTATCAAAATGCCCGCGCGCGGCTGGAGCGACTGACCGCCCCCGCGCCTGAAGGGGGGAACCAGTGATGAAGAATATGCAGTTGGCGGGCGCACTGTCGCTCGCGCTCGTGCTTGCTGCTTGTGGCGGGGGCACTCCGACGAATGAGGCTACATCCGAACAGCCCAAGGAAGTCGGCCACGCGGATGAAGGCGTAATCACGCTGACGGCCGATCAGATAGCGACCGCTGGCGTGCAGGTCGCTGCGCCGTTGGTTGGCGGCGCCGGAACGATCGAACTGCCGGCAACGATCGACGGTGATCCGCAGGCTACGCAGGTCGTCTCAGCGGCGATTGCCGGGCGCGTGGTCGCGCTCAACCGCAATCTTGGCGAGGGCGTTTCGCGCGGCCAGACCCTCGCGGTCATTGAGAGCCGCGAGGCTGCGCAGCTCAAGGGTGAGGTCGAGGCGTCGCGCGCTCGGCTTGCTCTGGCCAATTCCAATCTGGCGCGCGAACAGCGGCTGTTCGACCAGCGCGTCTCGCCCGAGCAGGATCTGATCGCCGCGCAAACCGTGGCAACCGAAGCACGGATCGCACTTGCCCAGGCGCAGAGCCAGGTGTCGGCGGCCGGCGGCGGCGGCGGCGGTCTGAACCGCCTCGGCATCGTCGCCCCAATCTCCGGTCAGGTGATCGCGCGACCGGTCGTACTTGGCCAGACTGTTGCGGCGGATGCCGAGCTGTTCCGGGTCGCCAATCTCTCGAAGGTCTCGCTATCACTCAGCCTCAAGCCCGAGGATGCGGGGCGTATCCGGCCGGGAGCACAGGTCACGGTCAGCGCATCCGGTCGCTCGGCGGCCGCGAAGGTCAGCTTCGTTTCTCCCGCGCTCGATCCGCAGACCAGGCTGGTGCCGGCGATCGCGTCACTCGACAATGGCGGCAACCTCTGGCGTGTCGGCGAAGCCGTGACCGCCTCGGTGCAGCTTGCCGGCGACGGCGGCCCCTCCACGGTTCGCGTGCCATCGACAGCCGTACAGACGGTCGAAGGGCGAACGGTCGTGTTCGTGCGCACGGCGACGGGCTTCAAGGCAGCACCGGTCCAACTCGGCGACACCGCCGGCGAGACGGTGCTCATCCGTTCGGGGCTTTCGGGCCGTGAGCGGATCGCCACTGTCGGAAGTTTCACGCTCAAGGCCGAACTCGGCAAGAGCGAAGCAGCGCACGAGGACTAAGCCATGATTGCTCGCATCGTCACATGGGCGGTCGAGAAGCGCTGGCTCGTCCTCGCTCTCACCGCTGTCGCCGCCGTGATTGGCGCCTACTCCCTGTCCCGCCTGCCGATCGATGCAGTACCGGACATCACGAACAACCAGGTCCAGATCAACGTCCGTGCGCCCGCACTCTCGCCCGAACTGGTCGAGAAGCAGGTGTCGTTCCCGATCGAAACCGCGCTCGCCGGCATCCCCGGCCTTGAATACACCCGCTCGCTGAGCCGAAACGGCTTCGCGCAGGTGACGGCCGTCTTCACCGACGCGACCGATATCTACTTCGCCCGCCAACAGGTCGGCGAACGCCTCGAAGGCGTGAAGGAGAACCTGCCCGACGGGGTCAGTCCCGAAATGGGGCCGATCTCGACCGGGCTTGGCGAGGTCTATATGTGGACCGTTCGTCTGGAGCATCGCGCCGACGACAAGCACCGGCCTGGCGAACCCGGCCAGCAACCCGATGGAAGCTATATCACGCCAGAAGGTCAGCGGCTGACAAGCGAAGCGGACAAGGCGACCTATCTGCGCACCGCGCAGGACTGGATCGTCACGCCGCTCCTCAAGAACGTGTCCGGCGTCGCCGGCATCGACTCCATCGGTGGTTACGCAAAACAATATCTGGTTGTGCCCAACGTCCAGAAGCTGGCGTCCATTGGCCTTACACTGACCGATCTTGGCACTGCGCTCGAACGCAATAATACGAGCGTCGGCGGCGGCTTCGTCAACCGTGGCGGTGAGGGTCTCGCTGTCCGGTCCGATGCCCTGATCCGCAACGAGGCGGAGCTGGCGCGCACAGTCGTTGCGACACGAGAAGGCATACCGATTACGCTGGATCAGGTCGCGACGGTCCAGACCGGTCAGGCGATCCGAATGGGCTCTGCATCGGAGAACGGGACCGAAGTGGTCGTCGGCACAGCGGTCATGCGTATCGGCGAGAACAGCCGCACGGTGGCTACGGCAGTTGCCGACCGCCTCAGGGAGGTCAACGCCTCGCTGCCGCCAGATGTCATCATTCAACCGGTGCTCGACCGAACGGCGCTGGTGAATTCGACGATCAAGACGGTGGCCAAGAACCTCAGCGAAGGCGCGCTTCTTGTCATCGTCGTGCTTTTCCTTCTGCTAGGCAATTTCCGGGCCGCGTTGATCGCGGCGCTGGTCATTCCAATCACGATGGTTCTGACCGGGTTCGGGATGCTTCGCGCCGGCGTGTCGGCAAACCTCATGAGCCTGGGCGCGCTGGATTTCGGGCTGATCGTCGATGGTGCTGTCATCATCGTCGAGAATGCTCTGCGGCGGATCGCCGAACAGCAGCATCATGAAGGCCGTTTGCTCAGTCTCCAGGAGCGGCTCTCGAATGTCGCGAGCGCGGCGCGCGAGATGATCCGCCCCTCGGTCTATGGGCAGGCGATCATCATTCTCGTCTATGTGCCACTGCTCACCCTGACGGGCGTGGAGGGCAAGACCTTCGTGCCGATGGCGCTGACAGTCATCATCGCGCTGGCCTTCGCCTTCATCCTGTCGCTGACCTTCGTGCCGGCCATGATTGCGATCTGGCTGTCGAAGAAAGTGGAGGAGAAGGACGGCCGGATCATCTCGTGGCTGAAGCAGCGCTACGAGCCCGGTCTCGATCGGGCGATGAAAAAGCCGTCGATCACGATCGGTTCCGCGATCAGCAGCCTTGCCATCGCCGCTGCGGCATTCGTCTCGCTGGGTCAGGTGTTCCTACCACAGCTCGACGAAGGCGACGTGCTGATCCAGGCGCTTCGCATTCCGGCCACCTCGGTCCAGCAAAGCCAGGCCATGCAGGTGCCGCTTGAGCGGCTATTGTCGCGGCAGAAGGAGGTGAAGTTCGTCTTCTCCAAGACGGGCACGGCGGAACTCGCTTCCGATCCGATGCCGCCCAACGCCACCGACATGTTCGTGATCCTCAAGCCGCGCGACCAGTGGCCAGACCCGAGCCTCAGCAAGGCCGAACTGGTCGAAAGACTTGAAGCTGAGTTGGGCAGGGTTCCGGGCAATGCCTATGAGATCACGCAGCCGATCCAGATGCGGTTCAACGAGCTGATCGCGGGCGTTCGCGGAGACGTCGCGGTCAAAGTCTTCGGTGACGACTTTACGGCGATGAACCGCACGGCCGAGCAAATCGCCTCGGTGTTACGGAAGACCAAAGGCGCGACCGATGTGAAGGTCGAGCAGACGACCGGTCTTCCTATGCTCGACACCCGCGTCAATCGCGACGCGATGGCGCGACTCGGGGTCACCGCGCAGGACGTGCAGGACACCATTACCGCCACGATAGGCGGCCGGACGTCCGGCATGATCTTCGAGGGCGACCGCCGCTTCCCGGTCGTCATCCGCTTGTCCGAAGCCGAACGTGCTGATCTCGGCGCGCTTGCCCAGGTACAGGTGCCCGTAGCTGGTGGCTCCTATGTGCCTTTGTCGAGCGTGGCGACCATCGCGGTAGTCGACGGCCCCAACCAGATCAGCCGCGAAAACGGCAAGCGCCGTGTCGTCGTCCAGGCCAATGTACGTGGCCGCGACGTCGGCAGCGTCGTTGCCGACGCGCAGGCGGCGATCGCCAAGGAGGTGCGCCTGCCCGCCGGTAGCTATCTCGAATGGGGCGGGCAGTTCGAGAACCTGGCGTCAGCCAGCGAAAGGCTGAGGCTGGTCGTCCCGGCTTGCTTCGTGCTCATCCTGCTGCTGCTCTACGGGGCTCTCGGCAACGTGCGCGATGCGGCGATCGTGTTCACGGGCGTTCCGTTCGCGCTGGTCGGCGGTGTTCTGCTGTTGTTCGTGCGGGGGATGGATTTCTCGATCTCGGCAGCGGTTGGGTTCATCGCGCTGTCCGGCATCGCAGTCCTCAACGGTCTCGTCATGGTCAGTTCGATCCAGGACCTCATACGATCGGGTATGAGCCGGGCCGAGGCGGCAAGGACCGGCGCGATTCAGCGGCTGCGTCCGGTAGCGATGACGGCGCTGGTCGCGAGCCTCGGGTTCGTCCCGATGGCTTTTGCCAGCGGCGCCGGTGCCGAGGTCCAGAAGCCCTTGGCGACGGTGGTCATCGGCGGGCTGATCTCGGCAACGCTGCTGACTCTGTTCGTTCTTCCCACACTCTATGCCCGGTTCGGGCAGCGCGCTGCCGATCGAGAGGATCGTCCGGCAGGCCAATTCGAGGAGATCCGCCATGGCGCATGACCATAATGGAGCTGGCCACAGTCACGATCATACGGCCGGCGCGAACGCGAAAATGTTGGGGTGGGCGCTTGCGCTCACCTCGACCTACCTCGTCGCCGAGGTGATCGGCGGCTTCGTATTCAACAGCTTGGCGCTACTCTCCGATGCGGCGCACATGCTGACCGATGTCGCTGCCCTCGTGATTGCAATGCTCGCGATCAAGATGGGCAAGAAGGCGCCCGACGAGAAACGCACCTTCGGCTATCGACGGTTCGAGATTCTCGCGGCCGCGTTCAACGCCGTCCTCCTGTTCTTCATCGCGATCTATGTGTTCGTCGAAGCAATCAAGCGGTTCAACGAGCCTCAGGAAATCCAATCATGGGGCATGTTGGTCGTGGCCGCCATCGGTCTCGCGGTGAACCTCGTTTCGATGCGGCTGCTCATGGCCGGCAAGGACAACAGCTTCAATGTGAAGGGCGCCTACCTCGAAGTCTGGGCGGACATGATCGGCTCGGTAGGCGTGATCCTCGGTGCGCTGGCAATCAAGTTTACCGGATGGACATGGGTCGATCCGGTAGTCGCAGTGGCAATCGGGCTATGGGTGCTGCCGCGAACGTGGATTCTCCTGCGCGACACCACGAATGTGCTGCTGGAAGGCGTTCCCCGCGGCCTCGAACTCGCGCAGGTGCGAAAAGAAATCGGTAGTCTCGCGGGAGTGACGGGTCTTCATGACCTTCACATCTGGTCGACGTCCAATGATGATGTCAGTTGCACCCTCCATGTAACGTTGGGCGGCGGCGCGGATGCGGATTCAGTGCGGCAAAGCGTGAGCGCATTGCTGGAGGCGCGGTTCGAGATCCATCACACAACCATTCAGACCGAAAGCCCCGGGGAACCGTGCCATCCAGAGCAAGCGCATGAATAGCAAATCTGGTTGAACGATCGTGAATGTAAGGCGGTTCTCTGCCTCATTTCGGCTCCCCATAGCCTCCATGCGGATAGCGCTGCACAAAGAGCGAAGACGGCGCAAGGCAGCCAGCGGCGCGCTGAAAGGCAGTACAGAGACCGTCAGTGCTGATGCGCGAGCCCCGGCGCGGCCCTCAATGGCGGGGGACCGCGCGAGGTGAAAGTGCGTTGCTGCCAAACGGCTTCGCGTTGAGCGAATGGCTGGTTTCGGTGGAACCTGCCGTTCAGAGCCCAATCGACTAACGACGCATTCTGTGAAGGGTTTCGGGCGCTTGCGTACGAAAGCCTCCAGTGCAGGAACCCGCGGGCCCCATGCGCTGGTCTATGGGTAAAGCGGCTTAGGGGTGGTTTGGACGGGTAAGCGATGCCGATCCGGAAGTGTTGGTTCTGGCCGGATCAACGTGACTTTGTGCGGCGTCAGAGTGCCGACGGTGGCGGTTTTGCTGGTCGGTGTGCCCTGCGCTGGGCTCGATTGCGGAATGGGCATACACTGGGTCATCGGCCAGGCCGCCATGGGCGTGACCGTCGTGCAGTCTGAGCCATGCCGCATCATGGCGCATTCCCCCGGATTGGCGATGCCGATGATGGTGGCGCGCGGGGCTGGCACCAGCGGGCGAAGGCCTCGATGATGGTCATGTGCCCGCCGCAACATGGGCATGGTGGGCGATGGTCGGGAGGTTCGTCGGGTTCGGGCTCCTCGACCGGTACAGCAACGCCCAGCAGGCTGCGGGCCAGCGCCATGGTGTCGTTGTGGGTCGAACTGGCGAGCAGGCCGTAATGCCGGATGCGGTGGAAGCCGCGCGGCAGAACGTGGATCAGGAAGCGGCGGACGAACTCGTCGGTCGCCAGCGTCATGACCTGCTGGCGTTCAGCAGCAGGGCGGCGATAGTCCTTGTAGCGGAACGTCACGCCGGTCTCGTCGAAGCCGAGGAGCCGCCGGTTCGAGATGGCAACCCGGTGCGTGTAGCGCGAGAGATAGGCCAGTACCGCCTGCGGCCCGGCGAAGGGCGGCTTGGCATAGACCACCCAGCGCTTCTTCCGGATCGGCGAGAGATGCCGCAGGAAGGCCTTGCGTATCTCGAGGCCAGCCAAGGTGCTGAAGAAGACCAGCTTGCCGGCATCGAACAATGCCAACAGGCGAGTGAGGAACAGACGGCGGAACAAGGCGCCAAGCACACGCACCGGCAGCAGGAATGCGGGGCGCGACGAGATCCAGCGCGTGCCGTCGCGCGCGATGCCACCGCCAGGCACGATCATGTGCACGTGCGGATGGTGGGTCAGTGCCGATCCCCAGGTGTGCAGCACGGCGGTGATGCCGATCCGCGCGCCAAGGTGCCTGGGATCGGCGGCGATGATCAGCATCGTGTCCGCGGCTGCGCGGAACAGCAGGTCATAGACCACCGCCTTGTTCTGGAAGGCGATGTCTGCGACCTCGTTAGGCAGGGTGAACACGACGTGGAAGTAGCCAACCGGCAACAGGTCGGCCTCGCGCGCGGCCAGCCAGGTGCGCGCGGCGGCGCCCTGGCACTTGGGGCAGTGCCGGTTGCGACACGAGTTGTAGGCGACCCGCCAGTGCCCGCAGTCGTCGCAGGCCTCGACGTGACCGCCCAGCGCGGCGGTGCGGCAGTTCTCGATGGCCGTCATGACCTTGAGCTGGCCGAGGCTGAGATGCCCGGCATGGGCCGCGCGATAGGCCGGCCCGCTGCTCCGGAAGATATCGGCGACCTCGAGTGAGGTGCGCACCGGCTCAACCGGGAGGTGCCCTGCCTTCCATCACGGCCACGATCTGGTCGAGCGGGCTGGCCACCGCCCGCATCGTCTTGCTCGAGACCTGGGTATAGATGCCGGTCGTGTTGATGTTCACGTGTCCCAGCAGCACCTGGATGACCCGGATATCGACGCCTTGCTCGAGCAGGTGAGTGGCAAACGAGTGGCGCAATGTATGCGGGCTTACCCGCTTGTGGATCTCGGCGCGCTCGGCCGCTTCCTGCACGACGCGGTGCAACTGGCGAGCCGAGACCGGATCTGTGCCGCTGCGGCCGGGGAACAGCCAGCCATGAGGTAGCATCACTCCGCGCCGCTTGCCTTCGCGCCACCATTGACGGAGCAAGTCCAGCAGGTGCGGTGAGAGCATGGCGTTGCGGTCCTTGCGTCCCTTGCCCTGCTCGACGCGGATCATCATCCGGGTGCTGTCGATGTCATCGACCTTGAGGTGGGCAACCTCCGAAACCCGCAGGCCCGCGCCATAGGCCACGCTGAGGGCCGCCTTGTACTTGATGCCTGGCGCAGCCTCGAGCAGCCGCGCTGTCTCCTCGACGCTCAAAACCACCCGCAGTTTGGGTGTGAAGCGAACGACGACCAGCGCTAGGGCCATCTCCGGCCGCCTGAGGGTTATCCCGAAGAGGAACCGCAGTGCCGATACCGCGCCATTGATCGTAGCTGGACCAACGGCGCGCTCGTGCTGGTCAACCTGAAAACGCCGAAGGTCTTCCACCGTGGCCGTGTCCGGGGGGCGGCCGAGAAACGCGGCGAAGTTCCGGACATGTCGGATATAGTCATTCTGCGTGTGCGCCCCGAAGCCACGCATCGTCATGTCCTGCAGCATCCGCTCACGCAGCGAATGGGTCGGGGCAGCGGTCGTGATAGCATCCATGGTAAGTTCCTCTCCGTTGAAGGAACTCCACCGTCGGCGGGCGACGCCGCCCCACCGAAAGCCTCACCAATACTACGCTACGTCACCCCAAGCGACCCTCCCGCGGAGCGGGTTCGTGCTCTGGTCGACCCCTGCCGGAATAGCGGACGGACCGCTGCTGGGGATCGATAATCGGCGGCTGAACGGCAAGAATGGGTCGGTTTCGCCGGGTCGCAACGCCTTGGGTTGGGACTTAGCCGCCGTTCCGCATTGCAACTGGGTATGTCCGCGTATGCCGAAAACGGTCACTCCTAAAGCGCCTTTAGCCCCGCGCTACCAATGCCGCCGCGTCGGGAGCCAAGTCGTCTCGGCCGGCTTTTACTTCTTCCCGGATCATTGGTCAGGCGGGGCAATATCCTCGCGAAACTGCAAGATGTATATGCTGAAACATATAATTGTTACCATGAATATGCTTGGACATATTTCCGATTGAGTTCATCGCGCTATTTGATATGCTCAAGCATATAATATTAACAAAATATATGCCAGGATAGATAAATGAGCGCGGGAAATGAAGGGATAGCGGCGAGTGTCCGTGAAGCACGTATCGCAAAGGCACTGACCCAGAAGGAGCTGGGGCAGCGCGTTGGCTTGCCCCAAAGCCATATCTCCAAAATCGAAAAAGGCACGGTTGATCTCAAACTTTCAAGCCTTGTCGAGATCGCGCGCGCGCTCGACCTTGAGATCACGCTGGTGCCGCGCAAGGCTTTGCCTGCCGTCGAGGGAGCGGTGCGCGCGCATGGCGCGACCGTTGAAACAAGCCGCGCAGTGAGCCTGCTCAACGAACAGGCGCAAATCGCAGAACGGATCAAAGCAAACTTCCCAGACCTCTCTCAGGTTGAAGGCTTCCAGAATGCGATCCGGAGCATCCCCAGACTGCAATTCGATGCAGCTCAACTCAAAGCCCTCGACGAGGCCTTGCAGCCAGCAAAACGGCTGAAGACGATCATCGAGGCGCAGGGCGGGGCGGCGGCTCTCGCCAAACGCATTGAGGAGGCGACTTCGGCTCTCCGGCATTTCCGCAACATTCAGGTGCATCATGCGCCGTTGATCGAGGCCGCACGCCAGCTTCCCGCTTACCGGCTGGAGGAGGATGACGCATGATTGACGCAGCCGCTCTCGACATACTCCTGCATGATCGCCGCATCGGGACGCTCGCGCGCCTCGATGGCGATCGTAGCATCTTCACGTTCGACGAGGCCTACCTCGCCGACGAAGAGCGCCTGACGCTCTCGCTTGCCTATCGTGACCAATATGGCGCGATCATCAATGCGCCTCGCGCCTATCAAACACAGATCGAGCCGTTCTTCTCGAACCTTTTGCCCGAAGGAACCCTGCGCGATTATCTTGCGCGGCGTGCAGGCGTTAAGTCCGTGCGCGAATATCTCCTTCTCGCGCAGCTTGGCAGAGACTTGCCAGGCGCGGTCAAGGCCGTGCCCGTCGAGGCGCGTGACGTGCAGCCTGAAGACGCAGGCGAAGAAGGCGTTGCAGCTGAAGCCAAGCGCGCACTGCGCTTCTCACTCGCCGGCGTTCAACTCAAATTTTCAGCCCTGAAGAACAGGGGCAAGAATGGTGGCCTCACCATTCCGGTGAGCGGCACGGGCGGCGACTGGATCGTCAAACTGCCGTCAGCCCGTCATCCCGATATTCCGGAAAACGAATTCGCCGCCATGAGCTTGGCCTCCAAGCTCGGGATCGATGTCCCCGAAATCGATCTTCTGCCGCTCGAAACAATCGACGGATTGCCCGACGGGATCACCCGATACGGGGCGTCGGCATATGCTATACGCCGTTTCGACCGGACCGAGGCCGGACCCGTCCACATCGAGGATTTCGCGCAAGTCTACGGCGTCTATGCCGACGACAAATATGAGAACGCGAGCTACCGCCAAATTTTGTCGGTGCTCGCGATCGAAGCCGATGAGGCAAGCTCGGTCGAATTCATCCGCCGGCTCACCTACTGCGTGCTGATCGGCAATGGTGACATGCATCTGAAGAACTGGTCACTGACCTATCCCGATCAGCGCCGACCTATCTTGGCGCCAGCATATGATCTTCTCTCGACCGTCGCCTATATCCCTGAGGAGGATGCTGCCCTCAAATTTCATCGGTCACGCGAATGGGAGTCCTTCACCTACCGCGAACTGGAGACGATCGCCGACAAAGCGCGGCTGCCGTCGCATCTGGTTATCTCGACAGCGAAGGAAACAGTAGAGCGGTTTGACGGGCTTTGGGAGCAGGAAAAGACGCATCTCCCCTTCTCGGGTGAGGTCATTGCCGCAATCGAAAAGCACAGAAAGCGCCTCGCAGTCTGAACCAACTGCAACAGAATGCGCTTGCATCGAAACATTTGGCGCGCTGCAGCGGGAGGGCCTAATGGGGACAGCGGCGCGACGATACTGCAATGAGCACAATGATCTTCGGCGCAGCACCCTATTCCGAAGCCGTGGTCGAAAGTGTGGCAGCGCTGCAGTAGAAGCTGAATGAGACGCCTTCGCGAGACTGAGGGCGTAGCGCCAAGATACATTGATCGCGAAGCGTAACCGCGGCGGTATCCGAGAGTGAACGCACCGCCCAAATCGCGTCTGATCTTGGGACAGGCCGTGTAAAAACGCGTCGGCAGACGAACGGCGCTGATTTCGGACTGGCGCGGAAGGTTGCCGTTCACGCTCAGGTCTGGATTGCGGCGATCATCGCCGGGACACCGAGGATGGCGACCAGCCTTTTGAAGTTATAGGCCAGGATGTGGAGACTGGCTTCCGTTCTGACGTGTTTTAGCGTCTTCATTTGGAAGTGGGTCGAGCCCATCCAGGATTTCAGCGTGCCGAACGGATGCTCGACCGTCTGTCGGCGGATTCGCATCGCTTCTGGCCTACGATCGAGGCGACGCTCCATTGCCTCTACGACTGCCTCATGCTCCCATCGTCTGACCCGCCGTTCCTTGCCGGTCGTGCATTGGTCGTGGAGCGCGCATGTCTGGCAGTTCGAGCTCCAGTAGCTATGCATCGTTAACCCGTCCTCGACCGAGGTGTAACGGTAGATAAGATTTTCGCCGGCGGGGCATCGATAAACGTTTTCGTGCTCCAGGTAGACGAAGTCCGGTTTGCCAAAGCGGCCTTGTGCCTTTGCCCCCGAGGTAAGCGGTCTGGGCACGAATGCGGTGACGCCCATGCCCTCGCAGGTCCGGATATCCTCGCCCTTGAAGTAGCCCTTGTCGGCAATGGCATCCAGAGCCTCCACGCCCATCGCATCCTTGGCCTTTGCCGCCATGGGTGAGAGCTGTCCGCGATCATACCCAGTGTTCAAAAGCTCGTGCGCGACAATGAGGTGGTGCTCGGCATCGACGGCCGCTTGGAGATTGTAGCCGACGATGCTTGTGCCGCGGCCCGCGCTCGCCATGGCGCGCGCGTCCGGATCGGTCAGCGACACCTGCTGGTCCGGTGCATTCCGGACTTCGTCTTCACGCGCTGCCAGGTCCCGCATCTGTGCACGCAACCGAGCGATCTTCTCCCTCAGTCGCTTCGCCTTCGGCTCGGCAATGTCGCTTTCTTCGCGGTCGGCACGATCAAGCGCGTCGAGATACCGGTCGATATTGTCCTGCACCTGCTTCATCCGCGAGGCGACTTTCGCGGCGGTGTAATTCTTGTCGCGGTTGTTGACCGCCTTCATCTTGCTCCCGTCGATCGCGACGACTGCCCGCGTAAACAGGCTCAATCGCCGGCACAGAACAATGAACTGGCTGCACACAGACTGGATTGCAGCGCTGTTTGCCTGGCGGAAGTTGGCGATCGTCTTGAAGTCGGGCGTCAATCGCCCCGTCAGCCACATCAACTCGACGTTCCGCTGGACTTCACGCTCGAGCCGCCGGCTCGACTGGACCCGGTTCAGATAGCCGTAGAGATAGATCTTGAGCATCGTTGCTGGATGATAGGCAGGACGGCCCGTCTCAGCCGGCGTCATTCCAGCGAACTGCAGCGCCTTCAAATCGAGCGCATCAATGAAGGCCTCGATTGCCCGAACCGGGTTGTCTTCTGACACGTAATCATCCAGCGAAGCTGGCAGCAAATAGTCCTGCCGACGGTCTTCCCCTTGGACGAAACGAGCCATTCCAAAGCCTCCCGAAACGCGAGAGAACCATAGCATATTCGGGCGTTTTTACACAGCCTCGGGACAAAGCGGTCATTCCTTGGGACCCAACTGTGTGGCGGCATTGGGGACAACGCACGAACCCGCTCCGCGGGAGGGTCGCTTGGGGTGACGTAGCGTAGTATTTGTGAGGCTTTCGGCGGGGCGGCGTCGCCCGCCGACGGTGGAGTTCCTTCAACGGAGAGGAACTTACCATGGATGCTATCACGACCGCTGCCCCGACCCATTCGCTGCGTGAGCGGATGCTGCAGGACATGAAGATGCGTGGCTTCGGGGCGCACACGCAGAATGACTATATGTGGAGCGGCGTGCAAAATTGGCTCTGACGCGAATTTGGTGACCGAGTTCATGTTGCGGCGGCGATGAGCCTTGCCTCAAGGAGATCGAGTTTGGCGCGGCCGTACATTTGCCGTTTGACGAGCTTCAGCTTGGTGATTTGGCCTTCAGTCTGCCCGTTTGACCAGCTCGATGCGATCGCGGCGCGAACGGCATTGATGTCCCTGGCCATGCCGCGGGCGAAGGAGTTCACCAAACTCTGATGGGCTTTCTCAAGCCAGGCATCGAGAGAGGATACCGCCTTCTTTCGTAGCATGACGTGGAAGGCGTCAGTGATGTCGTGCGCTTCGACAAGCTGCGGCACGGATTGCTCGATCGCCGCGACGGTGATGGTTTCAGCTCTGGACAGAGCTTCGCGCTCCGCTGTCATCAGTCGCGCGATGGTTCGAGCCGAAGGAACCCGGTGCAGACCCTCCGCCCTTTCCGCCCGCCGCTTCCGCGTTGCCCATTCGGTCACGACCCGAAGTGAGCCGCCAAATCCTTGCTGCCGCATCTGTCGCCAGAGCTCGGCGCCGTTGCGCCGGCCCTCGGCCCATTCACCATCCAGCCAGGGTAGCCAGGCTTCAAGCGAATTTTCCCGTGTCCGAAAGATGTCGGTCCGCTGGCCCCGCAGCACAGCCCGTACATAGCCGCGACTGTGCCCCGTCCGGCGAACGATCTCCTTGATAGCGAGCCCAGATCCAGCCTGCTTAAGAATGACCTCATTGGCCTCTTGCCGGCGAAGATAGCCCTCATATTGTAACCGCTCGGCGGCCGTGAGCAGATCCGGATTGACTATGGTCGTGCCGATCGCGGTGCGGATTTCGCGCATTGAGCAACGAACGGCATCTAGACCACATGTTCGCCTGAGGCGGGGCAAGCCCGTCTCGTAATATGCAGTGGTGAGGTCGCGCCGAGCTGGTCCGCGCGATCTCCTGCATGGAGGCGAACGATGACCAAGGCAGTGAAGTATGTCGGCTTGGACGTGCACAAGAACACGATAGCGGTTGCGGTTGCGGAGGACGGCAAGCGCGGGGAGGTGCGCGAGCATGGGGAGATCGCCAACACGCCGGCGGCGCTTACGAAGTTGCTCGGCAAGCTCGGCGGCTCAGAAGTCGAGCTGCACGTTTGCTACGAGGCCGGACCATGCGGTTACGGCATTCAGCGTCAGGCAGCCGCTGCTGGCCACAGGTGCGTTGTGGTCGCGCCATCGCTGATCCCCAGTCGACCTGGCGATCGGATAAAAACAGATCGCCGGGACGCGGTGAAGCTTGCCCGCTTACATCGTGCTGGCGAGCTCACGTCGGTATGGATCCCTGACCGTGCTCACGAAGCAATGCGAGACCTTGTCCGAGCCCGACTGGCCGCCGTGCGTAGCCTGCGTCATGCCCGCCAGCAACTGTCTGGCTTTCTGCTCCGGCACGGTCATCACTATCACCGCCCGGCGTGGACCCAGATGCACCGGCGCTGGCTGTCTGGCCTGCGCTTTGCCGAAGATGCGCATCATATCGTACTGGAAGACTACATAGCGACGGTCGATGCAGCCAAGGAGCGGCGCGACCGCCTGACGGTTCAGATCGAGAAGCGCCTGGCGGACTGGACGCTGGCGCCGGTCGTGGAAGCTCTGCAGGCGCTCCGGGGCATGGCGATGGTGGCAGCAGCCACCATTGTAGCTGAACTGGGCGACATCAGCCGGTTTTCGAAAGCTGAGCAGCTGATGTCCTACCTGGGGCTGGTACCGTCAGAGGATTCCAGTGGGAAGCGGCGCCGACAAGGGGGCATCACCAAGGCGGGGAACGGTGCGGCCCGGCGCATGCTGGTCGAGGCGGCATGGAGCTACCGTTTCCCGGCACGGATCAGCAGAGAACAGCTCCTGCGTCAGGAGCAGCTCACCGCATCGATCCGTGCGATCGCCTGGAAGGCACAGGAGCGGCTCTGCCTTCAATATCGCAAGCTCAGCCGGGCCGGCAAACCGGTCACAACGGTCACCACGGCGATCGCCCGTCAGCTCGCCGGCTTTGTCTGGGCAATCGCTCATGAGGTCAGCATGCCGAAGGCGTAATGGTCGCCATCGCGAGAGAAAAGGAGACCACCCCTGCATAACCCCCTTTCTGTATTTGGACAAAGTTGGGGGCACGACACGGTAGGAGAACCCTCGTTACCACTAACAGCCGGACCTCGGTCCGACGCTGGTTCCTAGACAGAGGAAGCTCCGCGACGCATCAGGTCCGGCGGTATCCAACCCGCGTATCAGAGCATGATCAACCGTCGTTTCGAGGCCGTGCCTCCTACTTTGTCCATCTACGGACCCGTTCGATTGCTTCTTGCCGCTTAGCGCCAGGAAGCAATTTGCCGTGCTCAATTCTTGAAAAGGCGAACATGAGAGTGGATTGATTCCAACACTTGGTGCCCGCGCCGCACAGCGCCGATAATTTCGTCCGGATCGGCCCTCCAGACGAAGGGGCGCGGGTCCTGGTTATGCTCCTTGATAAATCGGTTGATAGCGGCCTGTAGATCGACGACGGAATGAAAGATGCCGTTTTTCAACCGCCGCCTCGTGAGCTTGGCAAAAAAGCCTTCGACGGCATTGAGCCACGAGCAGGACGTCGGGACAAAGTGGAAGGTCCAACGCGGATGCCTGGCCAGCCAGGCACGGACTTTGGGCTGCTTGTGGGTCGCATAATTGTCCAGGATGACGTGGATGGCCTTATCGGCGGGCATTTCGGCTTCGATGGCGTTCAGGAAGCGGATGAACTCCTGATGCCGGTGCCGCTGCATGTTGCGGCCGATCACGGAGCCATCCAGGATATTGAGAGCAGCGAACAGGGTGGTGGTCCCGTTGCGCTTGTAATCGTGCGTCATGGTTGCCCCGCGACCGCGCTTGAGCGGCAAGCCCGGTTGAGTGCGGTCGAGCGCCTGGATCTGGCTCTTTTCGTCGACTGACAACACGATGGCGTGGGCAGGCGGCGAGACATAAAGCCCGACGACATCGTGCAGCTTCTCGGCAAAAGCCTTGTCGTTGGACAGCTTGAAACTGCGCCACCGATGGGGCGCCAGACCGTGGTCGTGCCAGATCTTCACAACTGATGATGCCGCGATACCAATGGCTTTGGCCATCGCGCGCACCGTCCAATGCGTAGCTTCATGGCTGGGCGGTTCCAGCGTCAGCGCGACGACCTTGTCGACCAGAGCCGCATCGAGAGGAGCGATCCCGGGAGGCCGGGTCTTATCGCGCAGCAGCCCATCCACGCCTTCGGCCATGTACCGTTCCTGCCAGCGCCAAACGCATGTCTTCGATTTTCCTGTCGCCGCCATGATCGCCTGGGTGCCCAGGCCCTGAGCTGTCAGGAGAATAATCCGTGCCCGCCAGACATGCTTCTGCGGCGAACCGCGCGCAGCAACAATCGCTTCAAGCCGCTTCGTGTCCGCTGCAGTGACCTCGATCTCGATACCCGTTCTCATGCCGCATCGTCGCACGACACCAACAGCATGGGAATCCCTCAAATGGACTCATTCGTTCCGATCAATCCACTAGGGCCTGCCGATAGCCGACCTGCAGGTTGCCCAGCGCGCTGGGAACAGGCCGTACTCCGCATTGCGAATCCTGCGCCCAGTTGGTTTACGGATCAGGTCCGGGCCGCCTCCGCCGTTTGCACGGCGATGAAGCGCGCTAGTGGAATCTCGGTAAGAGGTCGTTCCGAAGCCATCTCACGAGCGACGAGCGCCATTTCTATCCATTCCGAACCGTGTTCTTCAGCTCGCTGTGCGAAGGCGCTCCAAGCGACGACGTTGGCCCAAAAGGCCCGCTTCGGCTCCAGCACGTTCTTGATTATCGCTGCGATCCGGTCTTCGATCTTGCGCGTGCCCTTGATCGCTGCGGCGACGTCGTCGCCAGTCTCAAACCAGGAATCTAGCTGAGGGTTAGTCGCCAGCCAGCGGCCAGACGCGCGCACTGCCTTCTCCACCGCCTTGGCATCGATCGCTGCAGTGTCGGCGCCCGCGAGCATTGAGGCAACGAGATCGTCCACAGAGACAGGCTTGGGCGCGACATCCGAGAGCCCAATCAGGTTGATTGCCTGAACGAGGCCAAACGGGGGGGCAGAGCCAAGCGGCCCATCCGCTAAGGCGCTGCTCAAGAGTAAGGACGTGTCCTCGGCCGTCGTTTCATGGACCGACATCTCGAACGCAATATGGTCAAGCATGTCATCGATCTCGGGCCTGGTTAGCGAGCTTGCCACCCAAGCATCCCGAACACCATGACCCTGCTTGACCAGAATCGATACGAGTGCATTCTTTCTTCCCTGCTTGATCGAAGCAAACATGCTCTGGGCTCCCGCCCCATCGCGCTCGGATATTAGAAGTTCCCTGACCTGAATTGCGGGGCGCTTCTCCGGCACTGTTTCGACAGTCCGCGCTGCTTTGATGATCGCGTCGATCGCACGGCGTCGATCTTCCGACACCCAGTTGCGCATCAGCATAAGGTTCGTAATCGACGTTGCTGACACAAGCCCTCGACTGGCAGCCTCTGCTATCATCAAAGCCAACGGTGTAGCGATCGCGGGGGGGGCAAGAAGCCAACCGATTGCGGCCTCGCGCAGACTGGAATCGTCCGCGAAGACGAGCCCTTCCAACAAGCTGAGTTGCAGTTCGGCAGGCATGGCCGCCGTCAGTTCGGCGAATTGGCGCTGGATCAGGAACGGGTCGCCCTCGCAGGATTTCACCAATTCCTTCAGCATCTCGTCAACATCAGGCGTCGGGAGATTCTGCTGGCCAGCGCCGGTCTGGACCATCGCGTTGCGTATATCTTCTCCCACCTCAATCCCAGCCCGTGAAAATGCCGATACAAGAGCCATGGCTGCGGTGGGCACGAGCTTGCCGGCAAGCATTTGCTGAGCGATGGTGACTCGGACATTCTCCATAGCCATAGTCGCATGGCCGTCGCCGGCTTCACTTCTCTGGCGTAGCTGCTCGAGAGTCTGGCCAAGCATGAACGAATATGCGTGATGCATCATTACGTCGGGCCGCTTTTTACGCCCTTCTGCGCCGGTGAGATCAACGATCAGCAATAGCGCTTCGGGTTGCGCTGCCAGCATATCTCCGACGCTGTGGGCACCGGGCGACAATTCGCCCGTCCGGATATCCTCCCGAACCATGCGTGCAATCTGCTGGATGGCGGCACGTGGCGTCACGATTGATGTTCCTTTCTCGCACGGCAATTGCGTGTTCGGTACAACTAGAGGTGGCGCGGCAGCAACCCCATGGTGCCCGTAGGATACATAATGCCCGAGCCCCAAGCCGTCATGCCAAAAGCCGATTGACGCATCCTTTTGTGGAATGCTTTGTAGCTGCCGGCCGGTTAGCGTTCAGTCCTGCGACAGTCGGCTGGGAAACCGGATAGGGTGGATGGCTCCCGCTCACGGCATCTAAGTGCCAAGATGGGTTGCTGTCATGCAAACCCGAGCCAGGAGCCACCCGCCATGGAGATTAGCACGATCGGCCTGGATTTGGCCAAGAACGTTTTTCAGGTTCACGGTATTAGCACGACCGGAGAGGTCGTAATACGCAAGGCGCTGCGGCGATCGCAGATGCTGCCGTTCTTCGAGAAGTTGCCGCCGTGCCTGGTAGGCGCCGAAGCTTGCGGGACGTCGCATCACTGGGCGCGCGAACTGACCAAGCTGGGTCATGAGGTTCGGCTGATGCCGGTGGCTTATGTGAAGCCCTATGTGAAGCGCGGCAAGAATGATGCCGCCGACGCCGAGGCGATCTGCGAAGCGGTCACACGTCAGACGATGCGGTTCGTGCCCATCAAGTCGCGCGAGCAGCAAGCGGCGTTGTCGCTGCATCGCGTGCGCAGCCTGTTGATCAAGCAGCGCACGCAGTTGGTCAACATGATGCGCAGCGTGCTTGCCGAGCTGGGGATCGCCATCCCCGTCGGGATTGTGAAGGCGCTGCAGATGGCGCGAGAGATCGTCGGCGAGGAGTCTGAACTCGATTTACCGGCCGAAGCGTCGAACGTCGTCGCAGTGCTGGCAGGGCAACTGCTCCAGCTTCACGCCCAGTTGCGCAAGCTCGACCTGCGTCTCGCCGCTCTGCAGCGGAGCGACGACAGGGCCCGGCGCCTGGCGACGATCCCTGGTATCGGGCCGATCGGCGCGACGGCGCTCGCGGCATCGGTCACCGATCCCACGCAGTTCGCTTCGGGACGCCAGTTCGCCGCTTGGCTGGGGCTGACCCCGCGGCAGAGTTCGAGCGGCGGCAAGGAACGCTTGGGGCGCATCACCAAGATGGGCGACAGATATCTGCGGCAGCTTCTGATCGTCGGTGCAACCGCGCTGGTCCGATACGCCAAGCAGAAACCCAGCACGGTCGATCCGCGCTTTGTTGCCCTGCTTGCCAGAAAGCCTGCACGCGTCGCCTCGGTCGCCATCGCCAACAAGATGGCGCGGATCGCATGGGCAGTCATGGCGCGCGGCGGCGTCTTCGAACGAGGGCATGCGCCTATGCTGACGGCAGCATAGATCAAGAGTTAGCTGAGGAGATCAGCTTCACGAGGTTGTGAGCGCAAAGGATTTGATGGCAATACCGGTCGGACCGGGAACAAGGACAACCCAAGGACTGTCATAGGCGTAATAGCCTGCAAACCCGATCGGACCTTGTTCGTGGACCCCATCAGGGCCAGCAGTCTACACCGGCTGCATCAACAGGCCGGACAGACGACTGCACCCGACGGAACATCAGATCATCACTTTATGCTTGCAACGCGGGAGTCATCCATCGAGGTCGGTCCGCACTTGGCCAGAGGAAATCGGTGCCTGAGCGGCAATAAAGGGTCCAGACTGTGTGAAAACGCTGCAGATATGGTATGATGCTCTAACGGTTTGGGGGATCATATGGGTCGCTTCATTTCTGGTGCTGATCGCAAGCAGACGACGTTATTTCCGCCCTGCGTAGATGATTGGATCGGGGATGATAATCCGGTTCGAGTGATCGACGCGTTTGTAGATGCGCTCGATCTTTTGGGGCTTGGATTTGACGGTGCGCAGCCTGCCGCGACAGGGCGGCCTTCGTATCACCCGTCGGTCCTCCTCAAGCTTTACATCTACGGATATCTCAATCGGGTTCAGTCGAGCCGACGCCTGGAGCGGGAGGCTGACCGCAATGTCGAGCTGATGTGGCTGGTGGGCCGGCTTGTACCCGATCACAAGACGATTGCCGACTCCGGCGGGATAATGGTGTTGCGATCCGCCAGGTTTGTGGCCGTTTTGTCCTTCTCTGCCGGGAGATGGCCCTGCTCACGAGTGGCAGCGTTGCCATTGACGGCAGCAAGTTCAAAGCGGTCAATAATCGCGACCGCAACTTCACCACAGCCAAGCTGGCGCGGCGTCGGGAGCAGATCGAAGAAAGCGTTGCACGCTATCTCTCGCAACTGGACACGGCGGACCGGCAGGAGCCGACAGACGTCCTGGCCTCAAAAACGGATCGCCTGAAGGAGAAGATTGCCAGGCTTGAGGAGGAGATGAAACGTCTCGACGGGCTGGAGGCGCAGATGCTGGCTGCGCCGGATCAGCAGATTTCACTGACTGATCCTGACGCTCGGTCCATGGCGACAAGCGGTCGTGGGACCGGAATGGTGGGGTATAACGTCCAGGTCGCGGTCGATACAGAGCACCACATCATCGTTGCCCATGAAGTGACGAATGTGGGTAGCGACCGGGCTCAACTGAGCGGCATGGCGACAACGACCAAGATGGTCCTGGGTGTGGATCGGCTCGATGTAGTGGCAGATCGTGGCTATTTCTCGAGCGAGCAGATCCTCGCCAGCGAACAGGCTGGCGTCACGGTCACCCTGCCAAAACCACTGACCTCAAGAGCCAGATATGAAGGTCGCTTTGGCAAGCCGGATTTTGTCTACGTGCCCGAGCAGGATGTATATCGCTGTCCCGCAGGCGAACTGCTGAAAAACCGCCTCCAGAGTGAGGAAAGAGGTCTAAAGATAAATCGATACTGGGCCAGCACCTGTCAAACCTGCACGATCAAATCGCGCTGCACACCTGGCAAGGAGCGGCGTGTCTCCCGATGGGAGCATGAAGATATGATCGAGGCGATGCAGCACCGGCTCGATGCCAATCCGGACGCCATGCGCATCCGGCGCCAGACCGTCGAGCATCCCTTTGGCACCCTCAAGTCGCGAATGGGATACACACATTTCCTCACCAGAACCAAGCCACGCGTTTCTACTGAAATGGCCCTCCACGTCCTCGCCTATAACCTCACTCGCGTCCTCAACATCATGGGAAGCCGTAACCTGCTGAATGCCATCACCGGCTAAGACAACGCCGTGCAAAACTCAGCACGGCCAATATTTATCAATCATGTCAACGAAGACGTTTCCACACAGACTGGGTCGATGGCCGACCGAAGCAGAAACATAATTCATGGGGTGCGGCTCCGCTGTCGATTGATCCTTGTCATCGCTGAATAGGACCGCCATCGAAATAAAGGCCATGGAATATCTTAACGTTATAGCCTTCAGCTGATCGCAAACGGCTTTTTAACCATCGATACATATAGCATGCTGCAATGCAAAAGGGGAATGTGATGCGAGCAGATGCTGCCAACCTTCTGGCCCGCCTGGGAAGGAAGGATTTCCGTTATCGGGAGTTCACCGACAATTTCGCCGATATGGAGCTCTGGCCAATCTTCGAGGCGTTGCTGACGGACGAGCGCGTGGTCGGCAAGCCGCTGTCCGCGCTTGCCTCGCGGCATGTTGAGGACATTCTGCCTTCCAGCAAGGCCAGCCCGGCACGGCCGTCGGTGCCTGCGTCCACGGGCGAATTGTTCGACCGTTATGGCGAAGGCGCCCGCACCTCTTCTGCCAGTCAGGAGGCCGGAGAATTGCGGTCTTATCTGCAACGCCTCTCAAAAGGCTCGCAGGAGGGGCGCGACTGATGCCGCTGATCCTATGTCACTCAGCCAAGGGCGGCACCGGCACCAGCTTCATCGCCGCGCACCTTGCCATGCATCTCGCCCAGCAGGGGCATGAAGTCGTCGCTCTGGACTTCACCTATCAGGATGCGCTCAAGCTCTATTTCGGCCTGCTTCCGACACAGTCTCTGGTCGAGTTGCGCGGGTCCGGCTCCTCACCACTCGCGGTTGCGGGCGTCGAGCTGTTTTCCGGCTACGCCCTTAGCCGCGAGAGCGATTCCATCGAGGCGATGCGGGCCGGTCGATCACCCTTCGCCGATCGGAAGATCTATATCGCTGACGTAGCCGCCGGTGATCGTGAAACAAAAGACCTGTTGCTGCCCTTCGCGCAACTGCATCTCTGCGCGCTGTTGCCGCATCCGGTGTCGCTGGCCGCTCTGACGAAGGTGCAGGCAGGAACCCCAGCGATCGAGTTGACCAAGACGGCCTTCATCCTCAACCAGCTTGACGACACGCACCGCTTTTCCCGCCACGCCCACATATTCTTGCGGGAACTGCTGGGCGAACGGCTGATCGGCACCATTCGGCGTGACGAGGCGGTCAACGAGGCCGCCGCCATGTTCGAGCCGATCAACAAATATTCAGCGGCCAGCGCAGCTCTGGCTGACATTCGTGAGGTCGCGCGTGCGGTAGAGCAACGTGCGGGGCTGGTGGCGGAGGCCGATCAACTCTCATGAAGTTCTTGTCTTCACAGCCCGCAAAATGGCTGGCTTTGCTGTGCGTGGCGCCCCTGACCCTGCTTGTGATCGGCGTTCCGCTCGATCTGGACGCTCAATGGCTGTTCACGGGCATCACCATCGTGGGCGCGATCGGGCTGGGCCGCTCGCCCACGCGAAAGGCGACGTTGACGCTGGGCATCCTGTCGCTGCTGGTTTCGACCCGCTATATGTTCTGGCGCACCACCCAGACGCTGGAATTCGGCACCTTGCCGGAATTCCTGCTGGGGAGTGGCCTTTATCTTGCGGAAATCTATGCCTGGGTCATTTTGTTGCTGGGCTTTCTGCAAACCAGCTGGCCGCTTAACCGGCCGGTGGTTGAGATTGCGGGTGAGCCTGAGCATTGGCCCGTCGTCGACGTTTTCATTCCCACCTACAATGAAAGCCTGTCGATCGTGCGCAACACGGTGTTCGCGGCGCTGGACATGGATTACCCCGCCGACCGCTTTCGCGTTTTCATCCTCGACGACGGCCGCCGCCCCGAATTTCGCGCCTTCGCCCGGCAGGTGGGCTGCGGATATCTGACCCGCGCGGACAATCTTCATGCCAAGGCGGGCAATCTGAACGCGGCGATGAACAAAACCCGCGGCGAACTGATCGCGATCTTCGATTGCGACCATGTGCCCACGCGTGCCTTCCTCCAAATGACCGTCGGCTGGTTCCAAAAGGATCCCAAGCTGGCGCTGATGCAGACGCCGCACCATTTCTATTCGCCCGATCCTGCCCAGCGCAACCTGCGCACGGTGGACGATCTGCCGGGCGAAGGCGACCTTTTCTACGGCAATGTGCAGGGTGGCAATGACCTGTGGAACGCCGCCTTTTTCTGCGGCTCCTGCGCCATCATCCGGCGCGAGGCGCTGACCCAGACCAACGGTTTTGCCGGCGAGACGGTGACGGAGGACGCGCACACCGCACTGAAGCTCCAGCGCATGGGGTGGAACACCGCCTATATCAGCGCGCGCCTGTCCGCCGGACTGGCCACCGAGCGGCTGGTGCTGCACATCGGCCAGCGCATCCGCTGGGCGCGCGGCATGACGCAGATCATGCGGATCGACAATCCGCTGCTGGGGCCGGGCCTGAAATGGCAGCAACGCCTTTGTTACCTGAACGCGATGCTGCACTTTCAGTTTCCTCTGCCCAGGATTGTGTTCCTGACCAGCCCGCTTGCATATCTCATCTTCGGCCAGAACATCATCCATGCCTCCGCATCGCTGATCTTTGCCTATGCCGCACCCCACCTCTATTGCTCGATGGTGTGGGGCGCTCGATCGCAGGGCGGCGAACGCCGACCATTTTGGGGCGAGATATACGAGACCATCCTGGCCTTTCACCTGATCCCCGCAACTGTCCTGACGCTGTTCAACCCCCGCAAGGGCAAGTTCAACGTCACCGACAAGGGCAGCCTGCTGGACCGCACCTATTTCGACCTTGGCACGGTGAAGCCGCACCTGATTTGCATCGCGCTGATGCTGTTGGGGGTGACGCTGGGCTTCGTGAAGTGGCTATTCTTCCCACATCTGTTCAACATTCAGTCCGACACGTTGATATTGAACACCCTGTGGGCGGGCTTCAGCCTCATAATCCTGCTCGCGGCCGTATCCGTCGCGCGCGAAACACGGCAGGCGCGCGAACATATCCGCATCGAAACGCAGGTGCCCGTCACCATCTATCTTCGGGACGGCCATGTGTTTGATGCGATGACCACCGACCTTTCCATGGGCGGCGCCGCGATCCTCCTGCCGCCCGACGTGTCTCTGCGCGACCGGATGGTGACGCACATCTCACTGCCCATGGGCGACGAGAAGCTGACGCTGCCGGTCGACAATATCCGCAGCGAGCGAACTCGGGCGTTCCTGAGCTTCCAGCCGCTCGACGTGACTCTCTCGCGCCATCTCGTCCGCGCCATATTGGGCCGCGCCGATGCCTGGCAGCCCGTTGCCTCTCCGCGCCCGGTATCGGGTCTGCGATCCTTGTGGGATATCATTGTGGTTGATTTCACTACGCTCAAGCGCCTGTTCCGCCTGAACCGCACGGAACGGCGCACCCTGAAGCGCGAACAGGCAAAGCTGCCCGGCGCCCCCGCCACCAAGGCGGCCGCTGGCCTGCTGCTGGCTGCTGGCGCGCTGTTTGCCATGCAACAGTCATCCCGGGCGCAGACCCCTGGGGTAGCAAGGATCGCCGCAACGCCCGCGTCGGCCGCTGGCGCGCGCCAACAGCGGCTGAACTTCCGCGATCTCCAGATCCGCTCGCCCATCCGCCTTCAGGGGACACGGGGCGAAATCGGCATCCCCTTTGGCATGCGCCGCAACGACGTGGTCACCAACGCCAGCCTGACGCTGAACCTAGCTTGGTCGCCTGCCATGCTGGGGGACCTCAGTCAACTGGTCGTGCTGCTGAACGGCGAGGTCGTGGGCACCCTGCCTTTGCATCCCGGCGACGCAGCGGGCCAGATCGTCAAGATACCGGTAAACCCCGCGCTGTTCCTGCCGGGCGACAACCGCCTGAACCTGCGCCTGTTGGGCCATTATACCCGCGATTGCGAGGATCCGTTCCACAGCTCGCTCTGGGCCAATATCAGCAATGTGCGGTCCTGGTTCGACCTGACAATTCAGTCGCTGCCGTTGGCTCCCGACCTCGCTCGCCTTCCCGGTCCCTTCTTCGACCGTCATGACAATCTGCCGTTGCGCTTGCCCTTCGTCTTTGCCGGGCGTCCCGGCAATGGCGAACTGGAGGCGGCGGCCAGCGTCGCATCCTGGTTCGGCGGAATGGCCAGCTATCGGGGCTTTTCCTTCAAGCCGCTCCTGAATCAGCTGCCGCAAGGCAATGGCGTCGTTTTCCTGCTGGGCAATCGATCGGTCGCGGGCCTTACAATGCAGGCGCGCGGGCCTTCTGTAGCGGTAGTCCGCAATCCGCGCGACAATTTTGGCGAATTGCTGGTCGTCATGGGCCGCAATGTGCAGGAGCTGAAACTCGCCGCCGCGGGCATCGCCAGCGGCCGGGGCGTCTTTGGTGGAGCGCAGATGTCCTTCGACAATGTGCGCATTCCGACCTACCCGCGCTATTCGGCGCCGCGCTGGATCAGCACAGACCGTCCGGTACGCCTGGGCGAGTTGACCAACGCCTATGCGCTTCAAGGCCTGGGCCTTCCGCCCGGTCCGCTCAGCACCCGGTTCCGCATCACGCCCGACCTTTTCTTCTGGCCGCGCCAGGGGGGCAGGCTGGACCTGCGCTATCGCTATCCCACGGCGGACTGGCTGGACAAGCGCGGTTCCCGGCTCGACGTGTCGATAAACAACCAATATCTGCGCACCCTGCCGGTCGCGGGCGGCGACTGGTGGGATCAGATCATCGCGGGCAAGGGCGCCGTATCCCAGGACAGCCACGCATCGGTGGTCCTGCCGCGTTATAATCTGTTCGGTCAGAACGAGCTAGTCTTCGACTATAATCTGATGCTGGCCAACAAGAAGAAGTGCAAGGGCACGCTGCCGGACAATGTGCGGGTCAGCATCAGCCCGACCAGCACGATCGACTTCAGCCATGCCTATCACGCACTGCAGATGCCCGATCTCGCCACCTTCGCAGGCGCAGGCTATCCCTTCACCATCCGCCCTGATCTGGCCGAGACGGTCATCGTCATGGGCCGCGATCCCTCGTTGGGAGCGATCGAAGCGTTTCTGGCGCTGATGGGGCGCTTTGCAGACTCTACCGGACTTCCAGCCACACATGTAACCGTCGCCAGCACGATCGAGCCATCGGCCATGGAGGGTAAGGACATATTGGTTCTGGGCTCCAGCAGCGTCGCCAGTTCAGAGCAGCTGTTCGGCTCCGCGCCCGTACGCTTCTATGACGGGGCATTGCATGTGGCCGAACGGTCGGCGTTGCAGAGTATCCAGACCATATTCGCGCTTGGTGAACGATCCTCGCTGGAGGAGGCGGAACAGACCATCTACAATGCCACCGGCTTTTCCGGCATCGTAGGCTTCCGTTCACCCTTCGACAGTGGCCGCAGCGTGGTGGCCCTGCTGGCAAACGACCCGAATGCCCTGCCCCAACTGGTGAACGGCATGGCCGATACCAAGATCAATGCGCAGATACAGGGC